>MWCI01000001.1 GCA_002069965.1 Spirochaetes bacterium ADurb.Bin218
TTCTCGTATTACTCGCTCAATCAAATTTGTGTTCCGTATTGTTTTCCTATGCTTTATAGGAAATGCAAAATATCTCAAAAGATGCTCTTTATCTTCCACTAAACATTTAATAGCTTTCGGCGCTTTTGCACTATATTCAACACATATCTCTTTCAGAAATTCTTCCGCTTCAAGCCTCGTTGTACTGTTCCATAACCGATGCAATTTGGCCTTCAGTTCTTCTTTCACATTCTTAGGACATTTCTTCAGTATATTCTCCGTCTTATGTACCGTACACCGTTGTAATTTCTTTTCACCAAAGATTGTCATAATGGAATGAATAGGACCTCGTGCACCGTCCGTTGTCACTAATTGTACTGCATTCACATCTAATCCCCGCTTAATCAAATTATGAAATAATTCATCACTCTGAATTGTCTTCTCTGTCCCTATCCGAAAATACAACACCTCTTTGTGCCCATCTTCATCAACCCCTATGGCTATCATAACTCCTAATCGTGTTTTTCTCCATTGTTTCAGTGAAATATATACAGTATCTACCTGAATGTATATAAATTTCCGAGTTATTGGCCTGTTTATCCAGGCAATGTACTCCTGGACTAATTGTTTTACTGCTCGACTTACACTACTTTTCGATACTCCAGGAAGTGTAATGCCTGCCCGCTCCAAACTACGCCGTATCTTTCGGGTTGATACCCCATTGATATACAGTGAACTTACCAACATTGCTATATTGCCTATCTGTTCTCGTATATATCTGAGTATCTCAGGCTTAAATCCTCCTGCCCTGTTACGGGGTATGCGAATTCCTGTTAATGGTAGCATCCCTATAGTACAATGTTTCATATACCGATAGCCATTGCGATATTCCTTGACTATCTTCCCATCGCCTGCTCGATGTAGGTATTTCCCTATGTTACCCCCAATAAATTCTTCAAATGCTTTCTCAATATATACTTCCAGTGTCCTGTGGACCATTGCTCGTATGGGATCTTCATACTGCTGTACAATTTCTTCATACCGACTTACTAACAAATTATTGTTGCAATTATTCTCTCCATATGTATACTTTGATTGTAGCATTGTGCTCCTCCTGTAATAAATATTTTTGCTAAAGTCTTTATTATCTGGTAGGAGTACAATGCTTCTTTCAAGCATTTTTACACACTATGTGGGACATTACCGATTTTCATTGATATTATTTTTAAAAATTTTGCTCATGCCGCTGATAAAAATTTATTTTAATTTACATGCTAATGGAAAGAGAAATATACCGGAGGGACCAGTTATATTTGCGCCCAATCACCAAAGTTTTCTGGATTCATTTCTGCTTATTGCTGCTCTTCCAAATAAAATATTGAAGAATAGTTACTTTTTATCTCGGGAGCTTGGTCTTATTAAAATATCTCGTGGTGATTCTTTAGCCAGGCTCATGAATACAATAATTGTAAATATTGATATTAACCTTAAAGAGTCTATTGAGAAAATGGCAGCTGTCATTCAACATAAAGGCAACCTTGTCATATTTCCTGAAGGGACACGCACAATTAACGGAGACCTTGGAGAGTTTAAAAAAACTTTTGCAATCTTGAGCAAAGAGCTCAATTGCCCTGTTGTTCCAATAACAATTAATGGGGCATATAAATCTTTTAGACGAGGAAAATTATTTCCCAAAGCAACTTCAATCAAGATTTATATATTGGAGCCTATATATCCCTCCAATTTAACTGTTGATGATATTGTAACAAAAACTAAAAATTCTATAGAACAACAACTTTTATGAAAATAAAGTTTTTTAGAATCGATAAAAAACATGCTGTCTTGCAAGGCCAGCAAAGCCGTATTCGGCAATTTTTGGTTCGTTTTCTTCCCAGTTATCTCCATAGTGTGTGAGATACATTTTTTTCTTGATTGCTGGAGAGAAATTATTCAATTCATCTATTGAGGCATGAACTCCACCTGTGAAGAACTGACAGTCATGGAAAATAGCTTCAAAGTTAAATCTGCTTTCAAAATACTCAACAAGGTCATGGTCATAACGAGTATCGCTTGTAAAGAATATGCGATCATCAATTATTACTCCACAACTCCAGAATGAACTCTGCCAGTCAGAAGAGGAATCTGGTATGTGCTTTGTTCTCATTATCTTTATATCAATACCGCCAACTTTAACCCCATAGGTTTCTCTTGTATAGTCCGGAAGCCATTGAGGCCTTATGACCTCCCAAAAATCTTTAAAATGAAGCACATCTCCAGCATCTTCTTCATTATATTCACATCCGCCTCTCATGGACATATCCCATAGTATATGCTGATATGTTTCTGTTATAACCATATTTGGCTTTTTGCGTGAAAAATATCTTCCAAGTAGAGCAACCTCTTCCAGACCACCAATATGGTCAGCATGGGAATGAGTAATCAAAAAATTATTGATATTTGTCACTGGAACACCTAACTCAGATAGGGCCTGAGGGCATTTTGTTCCGCAGTCGACGAGGAGGTGATCTTTGCCCTTAATTATAAGTAGATTTGTTTGATACTGTCTTTTGGTGAAGGCACTTCCTGTCCCAACAAAGAAAAGCTCAAGTTTGCCATCGTTTTCAAGAGTGAGCTTTTTGTGCTCCAGTGTAATTATTTCCATATTCTCCCCCTAATTTTTAGTTTCCCTGGCTCCAGTTAATTCCATTGCCAGAATCTATTCCCTGCGATTCATCACTTTTCCAGACATAAGTAGCTTTTCCATTTAGAGTTTTGTCATTTATGGTGCATGTCTTGTATTTGTCACCTTCTGCATTTGGCATATAGGCATTTTTTTCACTATGGTAGTAACTGTCTATGGCTGTTATATATCTTGTACCATCGGGCCATATTTTTAATCCCTTATTTTCGCATCTGCCCTCTGTAAATGTCCCAATGAATCTTGAGCCATCTGCATAATACCAGACACCTTCTCCATGTAATTTGTCGTTTTTAAATCCCCCAACATATTTATCCCCTGATGGAAGTATTAGGGAACCATGGCCTGATTTCTTATCATATTGAAAATTCCCGAGGTATTTCGCACCAAACCATTTTGATTTTTTGCCCCAGGTGTATATACCAGAACCATGCTTTTGACCGTTGAGCCATTCTCCTGTATAAGAATCGCCATCAGCTACCTCAATAGGTTTTTCTTCTATAAATTCCCCATTTCTCCATGAACCATATAGACGTGATTTTTCTTTTCCTGTAGAATCATAGGTGAAGGCAGCAGCATCTCCGTTTAATTGACCTTTTGAGAAAGTTCCTATGTATCTGTTTGTAATATTCCCATTTTTGTCAAAGACGGACAGAGTCCCAATGCCTTCAGGAATTCCATCTTCATTTTGACCAATATATTGCAAGAGTATCTTGCCATTACTGTCATAAGTAAAGATTGTCCCATCACCAGTCATTTTGTCGTTTTTAAATTGACCAAGGTATTTTTTGATAAGAATTCCCCTGTTGTCATATTCAAATAATGAACCATGACCATCTTTTTTATTATTTTTGAATTCTCCTATATATCTTTTTATCAATATACCTTTGTCATTATATTCAGATAAGTCTCCATCCCCATCTCTGTCCCCTGATTTAAAAAAGCCTTCGTATTTTGAAATTATTTTGCCATCTGAATTATATTGTTTTAATATCCCTTTCCCATCGAATTTGCCGTTTTTAAAAGAGCCTGTATATTCTTCTTTTATTTTTCCATTATCGTGAAAGGTTACAAGATTGCCTTCATCTGTTGCCTCTCCGTTTTTAAAAGTGCCAGTGAGTTTTGATTTTATAGAACCATCTTTATTAAAGGTTATAAGAGTTCCTTTACCATTTGCTTTATCTTCAGAAACTTCACCTTCATATTGACTTATCTTGATACCATTTTCATCGAAAGTGGTAATAACCGCATTGCCAATGAATTTACCATTGCGGAATTCCCCTTCTATTATGCTTTTTATTTTTCCATTGCTATCGTATGTTGTTATTTTTATTACACCTGTGGGATTGCCATCGTAGAATTTGCCTTCGATTTTTCTTGTAATTTTCCCATCTTTATCATATTCTAAAATTGAACCTGTACCTTGCAGTTTGCCATTTACAAAGTTTCCGAAATATTTTTTTTCTATCTTGCCAGATGAATTGAATATTGTAAGCTCACCATTTCCCTGAGGTTCATCATCCTTAAAATATCCAGAATAGGTTGATAGGATATTGCCTTTGCTGTCGTAAGTAGTGAGGGAGCCTTCACTATATTTGTCTAAGGTTCCTTCTTTTATTTTACCCTGAAATTTTGATATAACTTTTCCATCGGGCGAGTATTTTGTTATAGTAACTTCTCCTGATGGGTTTCCATTTTCAAATTTGCCTTCAATTGTTTTTATGAGATTCCCATTGTCATCATAAATGAAGAGTTTGCCATATCCATGGGGCTTGCCATTTTCTATCTCACCTTCATACTTCATATTTTTTGCACTGAGAGTGCCTTTTTTCTTCTGTGAAAGTTCGCTTTTTGGCCTATTATCATCCCCTGTAAGGTTTTTCTCTCTGTTTTCTACTGTAGTAATTTTTTGAGATTCCTCTGGTGAAGTACTTTTTGTTTGTTTTTTTGTTGTTTCGCAAGAGAGAGTAAAAACAATGGCAAGAAAAAGCAAGGTAAGAATTGGCTGTTTCATTCAGTCTCCTTGAATTTTTTTATTTTTTTATAAAGTCAATTTTTATTTATGTCAATAAATATTTTCTATTTTTGGAGCTTAAAGATAAAAATAAACCTGAAAATAGATTGTTTATTTATTATTTCTTTGAAAAGTGACTTATCTTTTGATGATTCATCTTATGATTGAAATTTTTCAACTTGCTGTTATGGTATAAATTTTTTATTGTGACCAGTAGAAGGATTTGAGGTTATAGCCAGAGGGGATACAATTTTATATATGAGGTAAGAGTAAAAAATGAGATTTAGACCATGTATAGATCTTCACAACGGAAAGGTAAAGCAGATAGTTGGCGGAACCCTTTCTGATAATGGTGCTGTAGAGAATTTTGTTTCTGATAAAGATGCAGCTTATTACGCCAGATTGTATAAAAGGGATAATCTCTATGGAGGCCATGTAATAATGCTTGGTCCAGGGAATGAGGAAGAGGCTTTAAAGGCTCTCGGAGAATTTCCAGGTGGGCTGCAGATTGGAGGTGGCATAAATCCGGAAAACGCTGCAAAGTATCTTGAGGCAGGAGCATCCCATGTAATTGTGACATCCTTTGTTTTTTACAATGGGAGTATCAACATGGATAATCTTCTTATGATGGAAAGAACTGTTGGCAAAGAAAAGCTTGTTCTTGACCTGAGTTGTCGAAAAAAGAATGGTACTTATTATGTGGTTACTGATCGGTGGCAGAAATTTACGGATTTTGCCCTTACCAGAGAAAATATTCTGGAGCTTGAAAGTCACTGTTCAGAGCTTCTGGTGCATGCTGCAGAGGTCGAAGGCCTTAAGCAGGGTATAGATTGTTCTTTGGTTGAACTTTTAGGTGACTTTTGTACTCTGCCTGTTACTTATGCAGGAGGAGTTAGAGATCTTGATGATATCAGAAAGGTTTATTCCCTCGGCAAGGGCAGAGTGGATTTAACAATTGGCAGCAGCCTTGATATTTTTGGAGGGAGTCTAAAATATCAAGATGTAATTTCCCTGGATCTTTTTAAACACTTTTAAGCAAATATTAAAAAAACTAACTTTTATTGCTGAAAAAAAATATTACCTTTAATAAATTCCTTAAGCTCTAAACATGTAAACTCCGAAAATTATAGAAAAGATAAAACAGAGGAGATTTTCATGGTAGAGATCATAAATAGAGCTCTTATGCCAGTTATAAATGACTGTGGGATGTCAGCAGCAAGAGTAGAGGCCCTTGTGTATATAAAGGAATTTATTGATAGAATTTCCTCAAAAAGCTACATGAGAATGGAAGATCTGGAAAAACTCAAAGAGAGATATGGGGTATACCCTGATGTTGTGACATGGGGGGATTATTTCCAGACAGAGCTTGGTACAACTTTTAGAAATATGAGTGATGATCTTTTTTTTAGAGCAATTGATACTGTAAAATTTGATATGATCTCAAGCTACCTGATTTTTACAGGGAAAGATGCAAGCTTTTTAAACTGGATTGAGGATTCATATAATGATATAGTTTCCCATGGTAGCGATAATTTCACAGATGAGGAAAAGGAAATTATCCACCTAAAGATACTGAAAGATTATTTTATAGATCTTGGAATAAAGAATTCCTTTACAGAATCAGAGCTGAAATGGCATAGTTCTTTTAGTGAAGCAATGGCCATTTAAAATTGACAAGATAAGGCCTATATGAAAAGGTTGATTTTTATAATCAACCTTTTTTATTTTTAAATCGGTGGTGAGCTATGTTTAATGATATTGCTAAATTTGACACAAAAAACTTATTTTCTATAATAAAGGACTCATGGAAACAGGCAGATTATGGCTGGAACAAAAATATAAATCTTTCGATAAGTGGTCAATATTCCTCTGTGATGATAAGTGGCCTTGGTGGATCAGCAATTAGTGGAGATCTGTTGCGCAACTTTTTACAAAATAAAACAAAGGTTGCTATTACTGTAAACAGAAATTATACTCTTCCTTCATGGGTAGATGAAAAAACCCTTTTTATAGCCTCATCCTATTCTGGTAATACAGAGGAGACCATTTCTGCTCTGAAGGAGGCAATTTCACGAAAGTGCAAGATTGTTGTAATTACAACAGGTGGAGCAATTGAAAACCTTGCAACAGAACATGGCATTGATGTTGTAAAATTGCAGGAGGGTTTTCAGCCACGATATGCTCTTTACAATTCATTTTTCACCCTTTTAAGGGTTTTTGTCAGTTTAAATTTAGCTGAGATCTCTGATGATTATGTTAAATCTCTTGTTGATATGTTAAAGGAATGTGGGGAGATTTATAGCAGAGAAGAAAGCCTTGCCTTTGAAATTGCAAAAAATCTCCAGGGATCTGTTCCTGTTATTTATACCGCAGCTGACTGTAATGATGCAGCGGGCAGGCGTTTTAAGGGCCAGCTTAATGAAAACAGCAAAGTTCATTCATGGTGGATGGATTATCCTGAAATGAATCACAATGAAATAGTTGGCTGGGAAACCTTTTCAAGTTCATCTATAAATTATAAGGTGGTAAATATTTTAGATAAGGATATTCATCCGAGGGTATTAAATAGATTTAAGATAATTAATAATTTGCTTTCAGACCAGGGCGTTGCTATAATTAATATTGAAAGCAATAGATCTACCTTTGGGGAGAGATTGCTTGAGTGTGTATATCTCTGTGATTGGATTTCTTATTATCTGGCTATTTTAAACAAGAAGGATCCAGGTGAAATAGATTTTATTCATCATCTAAAAAAGAAAATGTCGGAGGTCTAATAATGCCATTGAGTGAAGTGATTTTAGCCAAAATTTCTGAATGGACAAATCCTCCCTATGAAGAGGATTGCATAAATGAGATAAAGGAATTGCTAAGTCAAAATAACGAGAAAGAGCTCAATGAACGCTTTGCTGTAGAGCTTGAGTTTGGCACAGGTGGTTTGCGTGGTATTATCCGCAATGGCACTAATGGCATGAACAAATACGTTGTTGCAAGAGCAACTCAAGGATTGGCAAATTATGTTCTGGCCTCAGGTGAGTCAGATCCAAAGGCTGTCATTGCCTATGATTCAAGACTCTATTCAAAAGAATTTGCCATGGAAGCAGCTGCTGTTTTAGCCTCTAATGGAATAAAGACATATATCTTCAGTGAGATGAGACCAACTCCAGAGTTAAGCTATGCTGTGCGTAAACTTGGATGTGTGACAGGTATTGTAATTACAGCAAGTCATAATCCAAAGGAATATAATGGATATAAGGTTTACTGGAAGGACGGCGGTCAGATTGTTCCCCCTCATGATGAAAACATAATAAGGGAAGTCCGGAAGGTGGAAAAGATTACTGATGTTAAAAAGTCAAGTTTTGAGAGCAATTTAAAAAATGGTATGATTCAGTGGATTGATTCAGCAATAGATGAGCCATATATTAAAGAAATACTTTCCCTTGTAATTTTGCCAGAGGAGATCAAAAAAAGCAATGTTAAGATTGTTTTTACCCCAATTCATGGAACAGGGGGGACAATAATACCAAAGGTGCTTTCAAGTCTTGGTTTTTCTGATATAATTTATGTCCAGGAGCAGATGAAGGGAGATCCATATTTCTCAACAGTGAGAAAACCAAATCCAGAGGAGCGAGATGCCCTTGATATGGGTATAAGCTATGCTCAAAAACACGGAGCAGATATTGTTATAGCAACTGATCCTGATGCTGATAGAATGGGTATTGCAATAAGAGACAAAGAGGGCAATTTTAAAGTTATATCAGGTAATCATATTGGAGCAATAATTGAATACTACGTCCTCTCAATGAAAAAAGAAAAGGGCATATTGCCTTCAAATGGAGCTGTTGTAAAAACAATAGTTACAACTGATTTGCAGGATGCAATTGCAGAGTCTTTTTCTATGAAGGTTTTCAATGTCCTTACAGGATTTAAGTATATTGGAGAAAAGATCAGAGAATTTGAAGAAACTGGGGATTATACCTATGTTTTTGGAGGAGAGGAAAGCTACGGCTATCTCATGGGAACCTATGCCAGAGATAAAGATGCAGTGGCTGCAACAGTTGCAATAGCAGAATGCTGTGCCTATCTTAAAAATAGAGGCAAAACCTTAGTAGATTACCTGAATGAGATTTTTCAGAAATATGGGTACTATGATGATCGCAATGTGTCAATTGATGCTGAGGGTTTAAAAGGAGCAGAGGTTATTGCAGAGGTAATGAAAAATTTGAGAGCATCTTCTCCAGAAAAGATATCTGGACTGAAAGTTGTTAAGGTTATTGATTATAAAAATGATACTGTCCATGATGCTCCTGGCAGTTCAAAGGCTTTGCCAAAATCAAATGTTATTAAGTATATACTGGAAGATCACTCCACTGTGACAGTTAGGCCATCTGGAACTGAACCAAAGATTAAGTTCTATTTTTCTGCCAGAGGCAAAGACATGAAAGAGACTGACTTTAGGCTAACAAGTCTAATCAATGGCTTTATCCCTGAAATAAAGGATTTTATTTCAAAGAGAATTAATGAGTAAAAGATAACCTTTAAGAGGCTTTTCAAAAATAAAATTTTTGATATAGCCTCTTAATTTGAATTTTATATTTTTAAACTACGGAAGAGGCGCTGTATTTTTCTTGTAACTCGTTATGGAAATTTTCGAATATAGATTTGTTTTGTAGATTAAATTTTTGCAAAAGGCTGTCTTCAATAAACATAAAATCAAATTTTTTTTCTTCGATTAATGTCATGCAATTTGCAATATAAATGCTTTCTGTAATCTCTTTGTATTTTAATTCTTTATTCACAGGGCAATGATGATGGGCTATTGCCTCTGATATATATTCTGGGAAATTCCATTTTTCTGCTATAAGCCTGCCAATAGCCCCATGACTTAGTCCAATTGCAACTTCTTCTAAAGCAGTGGAAGTTCTCATCTGTCTCATTGATGTGATGGTTTCTATTCTCTCTGCAAGATCTTTATTGATGGATAAAAGAACTATTTTGCCAAGGTCATGGAGGAGTCCTGCAAGGAAAATTTTTTCCCCTAAATTTTTCAGGCCTGAGTTCAAAGCTATGTCACGGGCATAAAAGGCGGTTTTGTTACAGTGGTCCCATATATCTTTAAATGAGCTAAATTTATCATCCATTATTTTTTTTGCAGTAGCTGCAATTAGTATGGAATTTAGATTTTTTAATCCTATTATTTTGAGAGCTTCTTTGATGTTATCTATTTGCTTCGGAGGCATAAAAAGAGCTGAATTTGCCAGCTTTAAAACAGAAGCAGAGAGGGCTGGATCAAAAGATATTTTGGCAGATATAGCAGAGAGAGTGACATCCCTGTTTTTGCACATTTCTTGAATTTCAAAGACATGTTCAGGGAATGTGGGCAATTCTGTTATTTCTGCAATAATTTTCTCTTTGATCTCTGTTTCAATTTCTTTTGGAGTAGGAGTTATAGGTATTTTGAAATAACTTTGAGTAGAAGTACCATCAGATTTTATTTTAAAATAAGATTCATTGAGCCCAGAATTTTTCAAAAAGAGTATGGTAAGAGGAATTCCTAATCCTTCACCTTCTGAGTCATCAGCAATATTTAAGTAGATCTCGGAAAAATCATTGAACTGTTTTGCCTGGTTAATCCTGTGATTTATCCTCTCTTCTTCTATTGGTAACAGTGGAGTATTATTTTTTACATTTATAATTATGCCATCATCTTTTTTCCATAGATTTAGTTCAACCCTAAAGCCCTCTTCTTTTAGAATCTCTGGGAGTTTATTAGAATTTTCAATGAGGAAATCTTTAAAGTCTGCAATTGCCTGCTCATAGTGTTGCGGATCTTCTATGTTGAGTTTTTTTTGTTTAAAATAAACACGTTTTGAATTAGCCTTTACTGCATTTACTATCAACTCCCTGGTTATGTTTTCAACCACGCCTTCCAGATACATGAGATCAATATTGGAAAGAACTTTGGTAAATACGGAATTAATAAATTTTGTAATTTCTTTATTATTATAGTGGAATGAAAGCCTTACCTTCTCACCCTGAAGTATTTGAGATGATATTATTGATGTTTTTTGAGTTGTCATAATTTTTACATCTATTTCTGTTTATAGAATAAAAATATTATACATAATATAAAATAAGAGTCAAGGGAAAATTTGTCATTTGAATAAAAAATGTTAATAAAATTGATAAAAGCATTGTAAAAAATAGCTCTCTTCTTAGAGATTTTAATCTGAATTTCTTTGGAGACAGTTAGGGGGAAACTATGATTATAAGGGATGCCACTGAAGGTGACATAAAAGAAATTTTAGACATCTACTCATATTATATAAAAAATACAGCCATAACCTTTGAAACTGAAATACCATCAATGGAAGTCTTTTGTCAGAGGTTTCATCTCATTTCTTCTGTATATCCATGGTTTGTAGCTTTCTCTGATAATGATTTAGTAGGTTATTCCTATGCTTGCAGTCATAGGGAAAGGCAGGCCTTTAGATGGTCAGTTGATTGTGCTGTTTATGTTCACAAGGATTTTATAGGTCAAGGAATAGGGACTCAGCTTTATCAGAGGCTTATGCCAGAGATAAAAAATCTTGGATATTATAATGCCTTTGCACTAATAGCTCTACCCAATGAAAAAAGTGTTGCACTGCATGAATCTTTTGGTTTTGAAATGGTTGGCATAACAAAATCTGCAGGCTACAAGCTTGGCATGTGGCACGATGTTGGTTACTGGCAGTTGAAACTCCGCCAGTATGATTCAAATCCAGAGGAACCAGCAATCTATAAAAGTAATAGAGCTGCCTCTGGATAAAATTTTGATTAAGTCATCTTTTGATGTCAATTTAATGATTATGGTCATGTTTTTCGTTTTCATGTGATGGATGCCAGTGCTCATGGCTTCCATGTTCTCCGTCGTGATTATGGCTGTGGTTAGCCTCATTATCATGGGAGTGAGGATGTTTATGCTCGTGCTCATGCTCATGAGAGTGAATATGCTCATGTTTATGAGTATGCTTTACTCCATTATGTTCGTGTTCATGTTCATGCTCGTGTTTATGTTCATGATTATGAAGATGTTTGTGTTCATGGTCACCTTTCATAACGTGCCTCCTTATTTTATTAAGATATAAATTACTTATATTATGAATATATATTCTAAAAAAGATACAAAAAAATAAAATTTTATTTTTCAGGGTGGCTTTGTAAGTGTTCTTTTGTTATATTTAATTTAAAATTTTCATAAATTCCGATAATTTTGATATGGAAAAGAAAAATCTATTTTTATTCTCTATAAATGAGCAAAAGTATGCTATTGATCTTTTTGCAGTGGATAAGGTTATACCTGCAGTGGAGATTATACATACTCCTGATGACAACGAGGTATTTCTTGGCATCATTAATGTTTATGGTAAACTCATTCCTGTGGTAAATATAAGGCATCTCCTCAATATACCCTTTAAGCCTATTGATATTGATGATTTTATTGTGATAGTTAACCGTCCCTTTTTGTCTTCTTTTATAGTGGATAAGGTTCATGATGTAATTTTACTTTCTGAGGAGGAGGTAGTGAATTCCTCTGATATCCATTGTGATTTAAAAAGCATAGAGGGCTTTGTTAAAATTGATGGGGAGGTTATTTTTATTCATGATATTGGGAAAATAATTTCCAGTGCTAATATTGAGCCAGAAAAAATTAATGAGAGGTGTGTTGCTCTTGAAGCAGATGAGAGATAATCTGGCAGAGATCTCCAGAAAAATTGAGGAAAACTTAGGTATACATTTTCCTCAACAAAAATTTCAGGAACTTGAAAGAGGTATAATTCAGGCTGCCAGAGAAAATCATAGTGACATAGAGCTATTTGCTAAAAAAATTTTGAACTGGCGCATGACAGATGATGAGATTGACAGCATCGCAAAATTTTTGACTATTGGAGAAACCTATTTTTTCAGGGAATTGAATTCCTTTAATTTTTTTGAAAAGATAATTTTGCCAGATATACTGAAAAAGAAAGCTAACTCAAACAGGGAAATTAGAATATGGAGTGCTGCCTGCTCTACAGGTGAGGAGGTATATACAATTGCCATTATTCTTAAAAGAGCTATACCAGATATTCACCTGTGGAAGATAAAGCTCATTGCAACTGATATAAATAGAGATTTTCTACAAAAGGCAGAAACAGGGATATATAGAGAGTGGTCTTTCAGGGATGTGGGGGATGATATTAAAGCAGAATATTTTGAAAAAAAAGATGGATTTTATAAAATAAAAGATGAATTCAGGAGTATGGTTAATTTTTTATATTTAAATTTAACTGAAGATAAATATCCCTCCTTTTCAGGGGATATCCATTCCATGGATGTTATCTTTTGCAGAAATGTCTTGATCTATTTTTCTCCAGAAAAAATTAAATATGTAGCATCAAGACTTTATGAAACTTTAAATGATGGGGGATATTTAATTACAGGTCAAACAGAGCTTTCTGATATATACTTCAAAGATTTTAATGCAGTATCACATTTCAATGCAATTGTATATAAAAAAGATGCCTATAGAAATATTGAGAAGAATGAAAAAATTGCTATTGTAGATAAAAAAAATGAACTCAAAAGTAAAAAGCCCCATCCCACTGTTAAGCGATTTAAAGCTGAAGATTCAGTGCAAAGAGCTTTAAAAAAAGAAAAAAAATCACTGGATACAAAGAGCGATGAGATTTATAATATCGATAACATCATTGCAATATATAAAGAGGGCAAATATGAAGAAGCCTTAAAGGCTCTGCTTGATTATAGCAGGATTAACAGAAATCCAAGAGTTTTTGCTCTTATAGCAGAGATCTATGCAAATCATGGGAATTTTGCATCTGCACAGAAATACTGTCTTGATGCAATTTCCATGGATGAGTTTAATCCTCAGTATCATTATTTACTTGGGACCATTTATAAAGAAGAAGCTAAATATGATGAGGCATTTAATGCCTTACGGAGAGCTATTTATCTTGATAAAGACTTTATCATGGCCTATTATATGCTTGGAATTATCAATTTAACAAAAGGTAATTCTCAAGAAGCAAAAAAAAATTTTTTAACAGCCCTTGAGCTTGTTGCCAGATTAAAAAGTGATGAGATTATTCCCTATTCGGATGGAATACCTGCAGGTAAAATGGCAGAGATGATTTCATCCATCTCGTAAAGAGGAGAAGCTATGATTGTTAATGATACAGAAAAATTTGAAATTCTCAGGAAAAGATCGAAAAAATATGCCATTGCCCCTGAGGTGGAAAGTGATGAAGCTTTCAGTGAATTTTTGGAATTTTTTTTAAATGGCGAGAGATATGCTGTAGAAAATATATATGTCAAAGAAGTTTATCCTGTAAAAAATTTCACCAGGATTCCATGTACACCTCAATTTATACTTGGAGTTGTAAACATAAGAGGTGATCTTATCTCTGTAACAGATATAAGAACCTTTTTGAATTTAAAGCCGGGAATAATTACAGACTCAAGCAAGATTATAATTCTTTCAGGTAAGAATATGGAATTTGCCATAGTGGTAGATGATGTTGCAGGAATATCCAAAATATTTTTAAAAACTATAGATACCTTTATGACTGGTTTTTCAGAAGTAACTGAAAATTTTATTAAGGGAGTCACTCCAGAAAGGCTTATAATTCTTGATGGGGAAAAACTTCTGACAGATAAAAGGCTTATTGTTAATGATACTTTGTAGATTTCAGGAGATTAGATATGCTAAAGAAGATGAAAATTAGATTTAAGCTCATTGCAGGATTTTCAATTATCATTGTTATGATGATTGCCATAGTAATAATTTCTATTAGTTCTTTTAATGAGAACCTTTATCACTTAGATAGAATAGTAAATCTAAATAATGTTCGTGAATCGCTTTCTTATAAAATTCAATATGATGAAGAAAAAATTTACAGCACCCTGCAGAGACTCATATACAGAAAAATAAATAAGGGGGAGGAGTATTTTCAGCTATTAAGTGAAGTTAAAGATTCAATAAAGAAATATGGTGAAAATATCGAAAAGATTAAAAACCTGACCCCATCTGATAATATTGCTGGAGTAAGGCTTATAGGCAATATTGAATATAATGGGGACAAGATTTTCTCTTTTTATCAGAAATCCCTTCAATCCCTGGAACTGGGAAAATTTGATGAGGCCCTTGAAATTCTTAAGAATGCAGAGCCTCTCAGAAAGGAATTGTTAAGTGATCTATCAAAGCTAATAGATTATAATATAGAGAGAAATACTTTTAGATTCACTGAAGTAACCGAAATAATAAAAAGCAGTAGATTCATCTTAGTGATATTATCTATATTAGCAATTGTAATTTCTGCAACAATTAGCTTCCTGCTGATTTTATCTATTGTAAAGCCCATATTAAGACTTTCAGAGGCGTCCAAGAAGATTGCAGAGGGAGATATTACTGTTTCTATTCCAGATGAAAAGCGAGGTGATGAAATAGGGGATCTTATTGAAAGTTTTAAACTTATGCTTTACAGCCTGAGAGATCAAATCAATTTAACTATATCTTCAATAAATACCCTGTCAAGTTCTGCATCTCAATCTTCTGCCACAGCAAAAGAGCTTGCAGCAAGTGCCCAGGAGACCTTATCTGCTGTATCAGAAACTACCACTACAATGGAAGAGGTGCGCCAGACCTCAAAGGTTGTGACTCAGAAGGCAGATTCTGTTGCAGAGATTGCAAGTAACTCCATAGAACTTACAGAGATAGGAACAAAGAGTGCTGAGGATTTTTTTGCAACAATGAATGCAATTCGTGAACCGATGGATTTTATAGCAAATAGTATTGTTAAACTGAGTGAGCAGAGCCAGACCATAGGTATGATCATATCAACTGTAAACGAGATTTCAAATCAATCAAATCTTCTGGCAGTGAATGCATCAATTGAGGCAGCAAAGGCTGGTGATTATGGCAAGGGCTTTGCGGTTGTTGCTCAAGAAGTAAGATCCCTTGCTGAGCAATCAAGAGAGGCTACAGCTCAGATTAGGACGATTTTGGGTGATATACAGAGATCAATAACCTCTGCTGTTATGGCTACAGAGCAGGGTAAAAATGCAGTAGACAGCGGGGTTCGTCAGTCAAAAGACGCAAGGGAGAGCTTAAAGGCTATGGCAGAGGGTGTCTCTAACGCCTCTGAGGCTGCTTTGCAGATTCAGATTTCTATTAAAGAGCAGTCTATAGGGATTGAACAGGTTGCCATTGCAATGGAGAATATAAAAAAGGCGACAGAGCAAATTGCCGAGAGTGCAAGGCAATCTGATTTACTTTCCACAAATTTAAATGAGCTTGGTTCATCTTTAAAAGAATTGGTCTCAAAATTTAAGGTATAAGATTTCTATGACCAGAGATGAAGAATTTTTTAACAGACTTAAAGTGATTTTTAAAGCAGAGGCTGCCGAGCATCTTTCTGCAATTATGTCTGGAATTTTCTGGCTGCAAAGTCATAGAACTGGCGATGACTCCTTGAAGGCAGTTGAGGGGATTTTTCGCAGTTTCCATAGCCTGAAGGGTTCCTCTGCCCTGGTGAATTTTTCCATAATGGAGAAACTCTGTCAGTCCATAGAAGATTTGCTTGCCAAAGTAAAAAGAGGGGATCTGATTTTAACAGATGAGATTATCGATAGCCTCAATGACTCTGGTGATATTATCTCCTCTCTCATAGAGGACTTTGAAACTGGTCCCTCTGATGAATTGCTATCAAGAGCTGAGATGCTTCTTGATAGATTTGCAAAAATCACCTCTGGCGGAACAGTTTTTGAAAAAGTTACAGATGCTCAAAAAAATCACTATAAAGAGGCTGGCAAAGAAGAGTCCTTGGCCACTGATGATAATTCACTGCTTGAGGGGCAAAATAGTAAAACATCAGTTAGCTCATTGGAATCTAATTTCAATTTGTCTCACGTTAAAACAGGAACTATTCGAGTATCTGTTGACAAGCTGGAAGAAATAATGGCTCTTTCTGATGAATTTGTGATTTTTAAAATAACCATGCAACACTGCATAAGTGAACTTAAGGAATTGAAAAATATAATAGCACAAAATTATCATGAATACCATGATAAAAATTTTTTAAAGGAACTGGATAATCGATTATCTGATTTTAAATATACCATATCTAACAACTATAGAATAATTTCAAATTTAGTTGATGATTTCCACGGAGAGATGAAGGGTTTGCTACTTATGCCCTTTGATTCTCTTTTTGAGTCTATACCAAAATTCGTCCGTGATGTTGCAAGAGAAAATGGAAAAGATATTGAACTCATTCTTGAAGGTGGTGGAGTTGAGATTGACAGAAGAGTTCTTCAGGCTATGAAGGATCCATTTCTACATCTAATAAGAAATGCAATAGACCATGGAATAGAACCTACTGATGAAAGAATAAAAAAAGGCAAAGATAAAAAGGGAAGGCTGAAAATAGCTGCTGCCAGCGTTCTTGGAGGGAAAATAGAGATAGTTATTTCTGATGACGGAAGAGGAATAGATCCTGATAAGGTAAAGGAGTCGGCCCTTGCAGAGGGAGTAATATCTCAAGAGAGGCTTGATACTTTGAGCGCTGATGAGGTTTATAATCTCATCTTTGAATCAGGGGTCTCCACAAGTCCAATGATAACAAATATCTCTGGCAGAGGGCTTGGTATGGCTATTGTGAGAGAGGAGATTGAGAAACTTGGTGGATCTATTCATATTGATTCAGAATATGGTAAGGGAACAGCTTTTAAAATCACATTGCCTGTTGAGATTGCAACCTTTAGGGGAATATTGATAGAATCTTCAGGAACTAAGCTTGCAATACCAACAAAAAATGTTGTGAGAATGCTACGGGTTAAAAAAGATGACATAAAAACTATTGAAGGTATAGAGACGATTTTGTTTTTTGATGAGCCAATACCATTGGTTCCTCTTGCGGCAATTCTTAATTTCTCAAACAATAAGCCTCAGGTAGAGCAGGGGCTTATTGTGATGGTCTTGCACCATGGTGGTAAGCACATTGCCATATCCATAGATAATGTTTTGTATGAAAATGAGATGATTATGAAGGGCCTTGGTAAGCAACTTGTGCGGGTCAAAAATATCAGTGGAGCAACATTGCTTGCAACTGGAGAGGTTGTTCCTGTGCTGAATTCCATGGATTTGATTAAATCTGCTATGAAATTACATGGGACTTCTCTGTTCTCCGTGGATGCAGATGACAAGAAAGAATCGTCAAAAGATAAAAAAGTACTGGTAGTTGAGGATTCCCTTACTGCTCGTTCTCTTTATGTCAGTATATTTGAGGGTGCAGGTTATAAAGTTACATCTGCTGTTGATGGAGTAGATGGCTTTACTAAACTCATCAATGGAGATTTTGATCTTGTAGTCTCTGATGTTCAAATGCCAAAGATGAATGGCTTTGAACTTACAAAAAAGATAAGAAGCAGTGACAGGTTTTCATCTATGCCTGTAATTTTAATAACAGGTTTGGAATCCTCTGATGACAAGAGAAAGGGGATAGAAGCAGGTGCAAATGCTTATATTGTTAAGAGTAGCTTTGATCAAGATAACCTCCTTGATGTTGTGCGGAGGTTTATTTAGATGATTAAGGTTTTAATTGTAGATGACTCAAAGGTTGATGCAGAGATGCTCTCTTATATATTGAGCTCAGATAGCAATATTACTGTAGTGGGTATAGTGGAAAGCGGACTTGAGGCACTGAAAATTATCAAAGAAAAATCGCCAGATGTAGTTACAATGGATATAAATTTTCCAGGTGTTGACGGTTTGACAATTACAAGGGAGATTATGCAGAGTAAAGCAATTCCAATTGTTGTCATAAGCTCTGCCTATAAAAAGAATAACACATCCTTAGCTTTTAAGGCAATTGAGTCTGGGGCTCTGGCAATTCTGGAAAAGCCTGTGAGCTTACTGCATCCTGATTTTGAACGTCAAAAAAAAGAGATAATAAAAACAGTTAAACTCATGTCAGAAATTAAAGTTGTAACCAGAAAAGCACAGGAATCACAAAGCCATTTTCAAAATGGCAATATCTCCTTGGAAAAAAAGTCTTTACAGATAATTGCAGTTGGGGCCTCAACAGGAGGTCCTGTTGCAGTTTTAGAGCTGTTGAAGAATTTTAAAAGAGTTGATTTTCCTCCTATACTTGTTGTGCAGCATATTACCAGTGGCTTTTCAAAGGGATTTGCTGATTGGTTGCGAGATTCAACATCTCTTGATGTTAGAATTGCCATCAATGGGGAGAGATTGCAAAATTCTGTAGTTTACGTAGCACCTGATGATCTACATTTAGGGGTCACAAAAAATGGTATAATAGTGCTTGATGATGGCCCCGAAATTCATCACGTTAGACCTTCTGTGTCATATTTATTTAATTCTGTAGCATTAAATTACGGCGAAAAATCTGTAGGAATTTTATTGACAGGAATGGGAACTGATGGTGCAAAGGAGTTGAAGCTGATGAGGGAGTGTGGTGCAGTTACCTTTGCTCAGGATGAAGAATCCTCAGTTGTTTATGGAATGCCTGGTGAGGCTGCACGTATTGGAGCAGCACAATACATTATGCCAGTGGATAAAATTGCATATACACTTTTAGATCTCATAGGAGAGAGGAATGGAAAGAGTTAATTCAAAGGAAAATATACTTATAGTTGAAGATAGTCCAACTCAAAGGGAGAAGCTAAAGTATCTTCTTGAGACCTATGGCCACAGTGTAATTGATTCCGAAAATGCAGAATCTGCCTTGGAATATTTAAATAACAAAGACAATATCAGGCCAACGATAATTATAAGCGATATTATGATGCCAGGAATGGATGGATATGAGTTATGTTCTAAAATAAAAAATGATGAAAGATTTAAAGATATTCCTGTGATACTTTTAACAACTCTCTCTGAGCCAGAGGATGTTTTAAAAGGTCTTGATAGCGGAGCAGATAATTTTGTAATAAAGCCTTATAGTGATGATTTTTTATTGTCTCGCATTGACTATGTTGTTCTTAATAGAGAGTTTCGCAGATCTCATCAAACAGAGATGGGGCTTGAAATAGTCTTTGGTGGCAAAAAACGATATATTACATCTTCAAGAATGCAAATTCTTGATATGCTATTTTCCACTTATGAGACCATTATTCAAAAAAATAAGGAGTTGGAAAAGATCAATAGAGAGCTACGAGAGGCAAATGAAAAAGTAAAAACACTTTCAGGTTTAATTCCAATATGCGCCATGTGTAAAAAGGTTAGAAAGGACAATGGCTATTGGGAACAGGTAGAGCGCTTTATAGCAGATCATTCCAATGCAAGTTTTACTCATAGCTATTGCCCTGAATGTGCTTCAAAATTAATGAAGGATTTTAAAAAATAAATTATGTTCACTTTCTGCTGCAGAGGAGTGAATGCTTTATTATTCATAAAATAGTTTTTTTATCAACTTTTTAAAGAGAGGAATTATGAAAAAGAAATTAGTTGTTGCTATTCTTTTGCTATGGGCAAATGCTCTCTTTGCTGATCAGGCTGCGTGGATAAGCAAAGATAAGGCAGAAATGGCTGTTGCTTTGCTGAAAAATATCAAAGAGGTGCGTCATTTCTGCGCCCCCTGTGGTGACAATTTTTATAAAGTAGAAGTAGTTTCCTCTGTTCAAAGCCAGAAAGCTACCTCTGAAGGCAATTTCTATGTAGTTAAACTCAATGGTAGCGAGATTGATCTTGCCTATGTCTATATTCCATCAGGGAACAGGTGGATTAATCTTGCAATTGCTCTTAATATAAAAGTAGAGGATGTGCCAAAGTATCTTCCTGAAGATCTTCGAAATGAAGAGGTCTCTCCTGCAGATCTTCCTTATGACGATGACAATGAAAATATAATTATCCCAGATGAGGAGGAAGATAATCTCCTGGAAGAAAAATAAATTTTTATACTGTAAAAGGTATGTTATGAAAGAGGAACTCATAAAACAAGCATGTATAAAAGCAGGAAACTACTATAGAGATGGTTATAACTGTGCCGAATCACTTTTTTTGACATTTATGGAATATACAGATTCTAAGGCCTCACCGGAACTTGTAAGGCTTGCTACACCCTTTGGAGGGGGACTGGGCCATTCTGGCTGTTCATGTGGAGCTTTGACAGGTGCTGTTCTTGTTATAGGATTATTCAAGGGAAGAATTACAACTGCAGAATCAAAAAAAATTGCCTACGAGCTTTCTTCAGAATATCATAATCGATTTAAAAGAGAGTTTGGAGCTACCTGTTGCAGAACCTTACGTCAGATGAATTCCATTTCACCTGAGATAAGGAATTGCCAGAAAATAGTTGGTCAAAGTGCCGGGCTTTTTATGCAAATGCTCATAGAAAAAGGAATAGTTGGGCAATGATTCAGATTTTTGGGACAAAGAAGTGTAAAGATACAGCTAAAGCAGTGAGATTTTTTAAAGAGCGAGGGGTTAAATTCCAGTTTATAGATCTTGCTGAAAAAGGCATGAGCAAGGGAGAGCTTGAAAGTGTAAGCAAAAGCATACCCCTTGAAGAGCTTATTGATAAAAATTGTAAAGAATATGAAAAAAGGAATCTTTCCTACCTCAAGCACAATATCTTTGAAGAACTGCTGGAACACCCTTTGCTTACAAAGACCCCTGTTGTTCGCTATGGGAAAGATGCTGCAGTGGGATTTAACCCTGATATATGGAAAAAATGGGCAGAGTTGGAAAAATCTAAGTAAATTATTCTGGATCTGTCTCCATAACAATTTCCTTTTCCACGATTTTTTTTCTAAAAATTTTCCCTATTATGTATAACAAAATGAGAGCCACAAGCACCACAATAAGGCCAATTTTTGTTCTCTTCATCCATTCAAGAAGTAGAGGAATATTGCTTGCGCTATAATGACCAAGATATGTCCATATAGGGACACTTATAAGGGCAGCTATCCCATCAATCATTATAAATTTGCTGTACCCTGTAAATTTTGTTATCCCAGCAGTAAGATAAATAGGAGCTCTAAGACCAGGCATAAATCTTGCAGCAAAAAGAACTATCTTGCCGTTTTTTTCAAAGCTTTTTACGATCTTGTCATACCATGAATTATTCAATAACTTCTGGCCGAGTTTTTTGTTGAATATTTGTGTTCCAAAATATCTTCCAATCCAGTATACAGTTGAATCACCGATTAAAACCCCTGCCAGTGAAATAAAAAACATGAGGTGAACATTGCCATATCCTAAACCTGTAATAACCCCACCGGCAATTATTGATATATCTTCAGGAACAGGGACTCCAAGTCCACAGAGAATTAACATGCCAAAGACTGCAATGTAACCAAAAGTTTCGTAAAAGTTAACCATGGAAGCAAGTGAAAACAAAGGAACCTCTCATTTTTGTGATTTTTTCTTTTTGCCTAATTCTTCTTGAACTATTGCCTTAATTTCATTATAAAGATTTTGTTTTATTTCTGTGAGGATATCGCTTTTTACACATGTCTCAATTTCTTTTTCAATTTCCTCTACAGTAGGCTCTTTCTCAGGAATCTCTACATCCTGATTTTTCTTAAATATAAGGAATCTGAGATCAGCGAAAGTTACATATAAAATTGGAGTGGCAAAGAGTGTGATTAATGTTCCAAAAAAAAGACCCCAGGAGAGAGATATAGCCATTGGAATAAGAAAGGGATCATATCCACCAATACCATAGGCAGTTGGAATAAGGCCAAAAAAAGTTGTGATTGTGGTTAAAAATATTGGTCTAAGTCTTGTTGGGGCGGCACTTAACGTGGCCTCAAGAGGTGCTGCGCCTTCAAGCCGTTTTACTCTTATAAAGTCAATCATGACAATGGAATCATTTACTACAACCCCTGCAAGTCCCACAACGCCCATAAGGGCCATGAAAGAAAGTGGCATTCCGTGAAAGAAAAATATCCATACTATACCTGCCAGTGTTAAAGGAATAACACCTATTATAATGAATGGATGGGAAAGTGAGCGGAAGATCCACACAAGTATGATATATATGCCAAGGACTGCTACTACAAAGGATTTAAGGAGGCTTGTCATTGATTCTGATGTATCCTTAAATTCTCCTTCATAGGAAATAGTATACCCCTGATATTTGTCCTCAATACCTGCAAATTTCTCTTTTAATAATCTATTTACAGAAACAGATGTAACTCCCTTTGCATTTTCATCTATCTCTGCTGTTACGTTTATTACTCTCCGCCAATTTTTTCTTTTAATAACAGATATGCCTTTAGCATTTTCATCAAAGGAGACTACTTCCGTAATTGGAACTAAATTGCCCAGTCTGTTTGCAATTTTTACGTCTTTTATGGAATTTATATTTTGTCTTAGTTCCTCTGGAAATATTACTCTTATATCTATCTCTTCGTCAGTCCTTTTTATTTTTGTTGCAACTGATCCTTCAAAGCATGACCGAATTGTTGTGGCAATATCAAAGACTGTTATTCCAGCCTGAGCTGCCCGTTCTTCTTTAACAAAAATTCTAAGCTCATTTTTATATTCTTCATAGTCATCCTGAATGTCTTTTAATCCATTGATAGTAACAAGATATTTTTTAAATTGCTCTGATAACTCTTTAAGAACTGCAAAATCATCACCCTTGATTGATATATTTACAGCTTTACCCACAGGGGGACCTGTTTTCACCATGGAGAATTCAACCTTTTTAAATTCCTTTACATATATATTAGATTTTTCTCTTATTGTATCCAATATCTCATTGGCGCTTCTTTCCCTCTGATTAAAAGGTGTAAGGTAAACCATTATAATTCCATAATTGGCACCGTGTTTGGCGTAAGGGTCATTGGGATTTTCTTGAATAATCCCGGCCTTTGTTGTAAAAGTATCAAGCTCTCCCTTTGGCAACTCCATTATTACCTTTTCAATTAGACTCAGTTTTTTAGTCATATCCTGCACTGTTGTGCCTGTTGCAGCCTCTGCCTTAATTGTGAGAACCTCAACCCCACCCTGGGGGAACAAAATGAGTTTCATAAACTTAGATGCAAATACTAAGGATCCTATAAAAAAAACAGTAATAATTACAATTGCTATGTATTTGCGTGACAGAACAAAGGAGAGCATGTTTCTGTATCTGTCATTTATTTTGCGGAATATTTTAGATTCCTTGTCTATGGAGCTATCTTTATGGATCTTGTTTAGTTTTTCCAACTCATAAATGTGTGAAGGGAGTATAAACATACATTCAAGCCATGATGCTGTAAGAGCCACTATTACCACAGCAGGCAAAGACCACATGAATTTGCCCATAATCCCTTTCATGAACATCAAAGGAGCAAAGGCTATTATTGTAGTAAGCACTGTCCCTGCAACGGGAGCTATAACCTCCATTGTTCCTTGCAACACCGCATCTTTTAGTTTTTCACCCTCTTCTATGTGGCGATATATGTTTTCCGATACCACTATAGCATCATCAACAAGCATACCAAGAACAAGTATAAGCCCAAACATGGACATGAGATTTATACTGAGATCTACATATCCCATCCAGATAAAAGTTATAAACATTGCAAAGGGAATGCCAAGAGCTGTTACAATTGCAATTCTCCACCCGAGAGTTATAAAGAGAGTAACACATACAAGTAAAAAGCCAACAATTCCGTTGTTGATTAAGACATTGAGTCTTCTTTTCACATAATAAGAGAGGTCGTTAAATTCTGAGATAGTGTAGTTGGAGGGGAGTATTTTTTTAAAATTTTCTATCTCACCATTAACCTGGTCTACTGTTTTTATTATGTCTGCAGATTCCTTTTTTACCACAGTTAGAGTTATGGATTTTTCCCCAAGAGTTTTGTTTATAATTGTTTCTTCAGCAAAGGAGTCTTTTATTTTTGCAACATCTCCCACTCTTACCCAATATCCTGTGTCATTTGCCCTGATTAAGACCTTGCCAATATCATCGGTATTTTGCACCTCTCCAATGGTTCTTATAAGAAACTCACCTCGATTTGTTTTTATAACACCACCGGGGAAATTGATGTTTTTTTAGCTAAGGCATTTATCACTTCATTTATGGCCACATGGAGAAATTGCAGCTTTTCAGGAACAATCTCAACAATCATTTCCCGATCTCTGTAGCCCTTTTTATCAATTTTACCAACAGTTGGCAGTTCAAGAAGACGGTCCTCTAAAATTTTCGCATACCTGCGCAGTTCAAATTCATCCTTATCGCTTTTAATTCCATCTTTGTTTATGATCGATACCTCAAGGACAGGGGTTGAGGCTGTATTGAGTTCAATAAATTCAGGATCCTCAGCATCTTCTGGTAAGTCTGTTACTTTATCAAGAGCATCTCTTATATCGCTTATAGTTTTTTCTTTATCACGGGCATCTGGGTCTACTTTTATTGCAATTGATGATCTTGCCTCCAGTGAATTGCCATGAATTTCCTCAATTCCATCAATTTCTTTCATTTTTGTTTCGATGGGTATAGTTACATACTTCTCAACATCCTCAGCAGTTGCCCCTGGATATACAGTAAGTATAACTACCCAGTCAAAATCTACCTTAGGGAAGGCTTCTCTTTTAGCAGTAAACATAAAGAGAAGGCCAGAGATTAAAATTGCAATGGATATTATATTAACAAGTAAGGGCTGTTCAGCAAAATATCTTATAATTCTTCTCATATAATTCTTCTCATAATTAAATTTTGTCCCGATTTATTTTGTCCATTGAGCTCATCACGAAGTGAGGGCTATTTTTTGCTATACGTCAAGTAAAATGCAGATTTAAATATATAAAAGAAAGATTTAATTTTCGTTAAAAAAAATTTAACCTATTAATATTTTTCTGGACAATGAGGGCTTACTTAAAATTATTAGCTTATGAAAAAAGTAGATTTACATTGTCATACAACAGCTTCAGATGGCATAAAAACTCCTTCTGATTTGATAGATTATGCAATTGCAAACAATCTTTGCGCTATTGCCATAACAGATCATGATACAATTAATGGCCTTTCTGAGGCAATTGAATATTCAAAAGGCAAAGAAATTCATCTTATTCCCGGTATTGAGTTTAGCATAGCCTTTGAGGGAGGGTCCTTTCATCTGGTAGGTCTTTATATTGATCACACATATAAGCCTCTTATAGAAAAGACCTCAGAACTACAGAAAGTTAGAGATGGTAGAATATATAGGATAATAGAGGATCTTGCCTATCATGGAATAGATATACCTGTGGAAGATGTCCTTGCGGAAAGTGATGGAGGAACAATGGGCAGACCACATGTAGCCCGAGTTCTTGTTAAATATGGCTATGCCTCAAATATAACAGAGGTTTTTAGAAATTATCTTGTCAAAGGCAAACCAGGCTATGTGCCAAAACAGAGAATTCCTCTTGACGAGGCAATTTCTCTCATAAAAGGCTCAGGTGGTATACCAATTCTTGCTCACCCTGTAAGCTTGAATTATAAAAGCTTTATGGAATTTGAAAATCTCCTTAAGGGTTTTGTTGATGCTGGTGTTGAGGGGATAGAGATTTATTCTTCAATGCACAAGGCCTCAGATGTAGAGGAATTTAAGCACCTTGCAAAAAAATATAATCTCTTTGAGTCAGGGGGAAGTGATTTTCATGGAGATAAGGATGAAATAATTGGCTATTATTTACCCTCAAAGCCAATACCTTATGAAATATTTGAAGAATTACAAAATCTCAGACACAATTAAATTTTATTTTTAATATAAAAATTTTAAAAAAATAATTTTACCTAAGCAAAAAAAGGGGGTTGTAACCCCCCTTTTTTTGCATTCATAAATGTTTGTTTTGTTTTTAATTTTTACTTTCTTTTGTCCTGGTCAAAAAAGCCTTTTTCTACCTGGACAGTTGAGTTAACTGTGTTTCCTTTTTGAGCTTCTACAGCTTTGTTATGAAGATCATAAGTTGTTGTAGCTGAAAAAAGGATTAAACCTGTGATTAAAATAAAACTTTCCATATCTGTTCTCCTTTGATATATAGTATAAATTTAATTACTCACTCTTTATGGTTTACCATATATAATTTGGTTTACCAATTGTCAATTATTATAGTATATTAAAGTCCAAAAAAGTTAAAAATTTTTTAGATTTTTAAACATTTTTTGTTCAATAATTATTCCTAAACATAATTTTTATTGGAAAATTAAGAAAATGTTATCCCCAAAGCCTTCTGTGGTGGGTATAATAGTTGTTTGTGTTTTATTATTTTAAACTAGCCTTTTAACATGGTAAAAACAGAGAAAGAATAGAAAAACTCTTGAAATTAAGGGCCTGTCTTTAAATTATACCATAAAATTTCAATGTTAAAATTCTTACAGAGGTAATATGAAAGTTTCACGATATCTTATTCCAACATTAAAAGAAAACCCTTCGGACGCTGTAGTTACAAGTCATAGATTGATGATGCGAGCTGGCTTGATTAGAAAGGAATCAGCAGGTATGTATTCATATCTTCCCATGGGACTTAAGGTTTTGCGAAAGATTATCAACATAGTAAAAGAAGAGATGGACAGAGCAGGAGCTCTTGAGTGTCTTATGCCTGAGCTTACAAATGCTGATTTATGGAAGGAATCTGGCAGGTGGTATACAATGGGACCAGAGATGTTCCGTATAGAAGATAGAAACGGTCTTGAGTATGCCCTTGGTCCAACTCATGAAGAGGCTTTTACTCATCTTGTGCGAACAGTTGTGTCCTCTTATAGAGATTTGCCACTAAACCTTTATCAGATTAATACAAAATTTAGAGATGAGATTAGGCCACGATTTGGTGTTATTCGCAGCAAGGAATTTATAATGAAGGATGCCTATTCCTTTGATGTAGATGAGAAAGGACTTGATGAGTCCTATAACGCAATGGCAAAGGCATACAGAAGAATTTTTGAAAGATGTGGTCTTGAAACAATTCCTGTTCAGGCAGACTCCGGCAATATGGGCGGCAGCGCCTCTGAGGAATTTATGGTTGCCTCTGAGATAGGGGAGGAGGTTTTGCTTTTATGTGACTCCTGCGATTACAGAGCAAATAGTGAGAAGGCTGAATACAGATCTATTACAGCAGAGTCAGAGCCTCAAGAAAGCTTGAGAGAAGTCCACACCCCTGATATTAAAACAATTGATGACCTTGTGAATTTTTTTAACTGCCAGCCTGATAAATTTTTTAAAAGCATAATTTATGTGTATGATGGAAAGCCAGTGATGGTTGTTGTTCCTGGAAGTAGAGATGTAAATGAGCATAAACTTAAGAATTATCTTGGCGCTCTTGAGCTTGAGCTGGCATCTGAGGAGATTGTTATCAAGGTTACAGGAGCACCCCTTGGCTTTGCAGGTCCTGTTGGCCTTAAGGATTTAAGAATTATTTGTGATGTGTCAATTCGTTCTCTATGTAATGGGGTTACTGGAGCAAATAAAAAAGATTATCATTTTGCAGGAGTAAATCCTGGCCGAGATTTTGAGATAAAAGAAGAAGCTGATATTACCATAGCAAGATCTGGAGACCTGTGCCCAAAATGTAATGGTAAGATGTATGAAAAAAAGGGGATTGAGGTTGGCCATATATTCAAACTTGGATATAAATATACAAAGGCAATGAATGTCACAGTCCTTGATGAAAAGGGCGAGGCCATTACTCCGATTATGGGTTGCTATGGCATAGGAATAAATAGAACCATGGCAGCAATTGTAGAGCAGTGTAGCGATGATAAGGGCATAATCTGGCCAAAGGAGGTAACTCCTTTCCATGTGCACCTTGTTGGAATAGCTAAAAATGACGAAGAGATAAGGCAGATAGAAGAGATCTATGACATGCTCATAGATTCTGGCATAGATGTTTTATATGATGATAGAAAGGTAAGCCCTGGATTCAAATTTGCAGATGCTGATTTAATTGGAATACCTTTGCGAATAACTGTTGGAAAGAATTATTTTGCAAAAGGGGAAGTTGAATTAAAAGAAAGAAGTAAAGCAGAGGCTCTTTCTATTGCAAAGAATAACATTGTTGCTGAGATAAAAAAATACTACTCCGCTTAATTTTTGGACAAACTAGTTTATCATAAAACCCTCTTTTTGTAGAGGGTTTTTTATTTAGAATTAAAACTCTTTTATTGTTATAAAAGAGAAAAAATTGTCATGATAAAAAGATATAATATATATGGGTCAATAAAAAATTTAAACTTTTTTTAAAAAATGGTAATTTTTTACCAAAATTATACTTGCAATAAAAAGCAAGGTTATGCTATATTTAACTCACGGTTAAAAAAAATACAGACAGACGGGGGGCGTTTTAGGAGGATATTGTAAACATCATTGATGTGTGTGTGAATTAGACAATGACCATCATTTAAGTGTGTTAACTTTTATTTATTGAGAGAGCTTAAATTTTGCCGGTTTATTAGAGGACTTAGCCTGAGAGCAGGGCGTGATGATGGTAATGACGTGCTCGTGAAGCAATATCCTTCACAATTAAAGTGATTCCTTTTTACATGGTTGCTTTACTCTTTGCGATAAGGGGGAATCGCTAAGACACAGAAAATTTCTGTGCAAAAGAGTATAGCTGGGTGCTGCCCGTAAATAAAAAACGGGCAGCACCAGAATTTTACATTTTCTTGCCGGGACTTGTATTGAAACTTTTCTTACTCCTTTGTCTCCTGTTTGGATTTATTGATCTCCGGCAGGAAGTGTCTTAGACATAATAAGTGTTTATGTTTATTTTTATTAACAATCTCATAATGTAATTGACATAAAAATTGAGACTCATTAATAATGTAGTGACTTTCTTTAATTTTAGTGAAAAAATAAAAATCATTTAAGGGAGTATGGTAATGAAGATAGTTGTCTGTCTGAAACAGGTTCCTGACATGGAATCTAAGTTTAAGATTGTTGATGACAAAAAAGTCGATGAATCACAAATCGCTTTTAAAATCAACGACTTCGATAACTATGCTGTTGAAGCAGCCCTCCAGTTAAAAGAGAAGCTCGGCGGCGAAGTAGTTATAGTTTCAGCTGGCCCTGACAGAGCTGCCAAGGATATCAGGCAGGCTTTCGCTATGGGTGCTGATTGGGGTATCCATATTACAGATCCGGCTGTATATGAAGGTGATAGCTTTGTTATAGCAAGCGCACTTGCAAAGGCTATTGAGAAGATCGGAGGAGTTGATTTAGTTATGACTGGCGTTCAGTCAGAAGACCTCCAGGCAGCTGTTACTGGCGTAATGATTGCTGATCTTTTGAATATGCCACACTGCACAAACGTTGTAAAGATTGACACTGCTGATGGCAAGAGTTTTACTCTGAACAGAGAGCTTGAAGGCGGACTTAATGAGGTTATGGAACTTTCTGGTCCTGCAGTTCTTACAATTCAGTCAGGTATCAATGAGCCAAGGTATCCAACCCTTCCTGGTATTATGAAAGCTAAGAAGAAACAGCTCGATGCTAAATCAGCTGCAGATCTTGGCGTATCAGCTTCACCAAAGACTTCGTTTATCAAGATGTTTGTTCCTGTTTCTGATTCTAAAGCAGAAATCATACAGGGTGCTCCTGCAGAAGCAGCTGCTAAACTTGTTGATAAACTAAAAAATGAAGTTAAAGTGATATAAGGTAGGAGGATCTGATAATGGCTAAGTTACTTGTAATTGCAGAACACAGAGATGGTAAATTAAGCGTAGCTACACTGGAACTTTGCAGAGTAGCTAAGGAAATCGCTCCTGCTCTTGGTCTTGAGCCTGCAGCAGCAGTATTTGCAAAAGATGATTCTATTGCAAAAGAAGTTGCTAATTACATTCCAGAAGTTTTCGTAGTTGCAGATCCTGCAGTTGCTGTTTATACAGCAGATGGATATACTCAGGCTGCAAAAGCAGTTGTTGAAGCAAAAGATGTGAAGGGTGTTCTTATCCCTCATACATATGATGGCGTTGACTATGCTGCAAAGGTTGCTATGGCAATTAATGCTGGTATAGTTTCAAACGTAAATAAAGTTGTGGTAGAAGGTGGCAAACCAGTTTGCACAAGAAATATCTACAACGGTAAGCTTCAGGAAACAAAAACTATATCTACAGACAAATTTGTTATTTCTATAGAAAAAGGCGCATACGACCCTGCAGAAGCTGGGGCAGCAGGAAGTGTTACAGCTGTATCTGCTTCTTTTGGTCCTATTAGAACTAAAGTTAAAGAAGTCGTATCTACATCTACTGGTGGTGTTGATATTTCTCAGGCTAAGATTATCGTTTCCGGTGGTCGTGGTCTTAAAGATGCTGACAAATACAAAGCAACAGTTATTCCTCTGGCTCAAAAACTCGGTGGCGAATATGCAGGTTCACGTCCTGTTATCGACTCTGGTTGGACAGAGCCTTCAAGACAGGTTGGACAGTCAGGTAAAACTGTAACTCCAGATCTCTATCTTGCTCTTGGAATCTCTGGTGCTGTTCAGCACGTTGCTGGTATGAAGGGTTCTAAATGCATAGTTGCTATCAATAAGGACCCAGAGGCTCCAATATTTAATATTGCAACTTATGGAATAGTTGCAGATCTCTTTGAAGTTGTTCCAGCTCTTATGGAAAAACTTTAATAGACTATAAAATATTAAATTTTAACTTTAATTTGATAAAGCCATCCTTTTGGGTGGCTTTATTATTTTTTCTGCACCAATAAATTTCTCTTGAAATTTTTGAATTCTAAATTATATTTTTATCTTAGAGACTGGCCTTGCTTTTATAAAAATATTACTTCATGGCCTGAATTCAATCTAAGGATCTAATTTATGAAAAGATTATCAATGCTGTCTGTGGTTATTTTTATTTTTTTAACTGTTAAAACTTCACTCCTTTCAGCAGCGCTTCTTGATGAATTGAATTATGTCGATGAAAGAAACGATATTCATATTTATGCAAATATTGAAAAAAGTCTGAATTTTTTCAATAAGAATGGTATCAATAACAAAGATCTAAATGAGATTATGTTTTCAGATGAAGACAATGAGGCTGATAGAATAGCTAAGGCCTTTAAGCTGAATATAGAAGATGTTGAGGAGGTTCTTCTTTCTGCATATTCAAAAGAGATTGAGAATAAAAATGGTCTGATTATTTTTATGTCTGTAAAGAAGGGTAAGGGTGTAATTCCTGATGAGCTTAAGATAAAAAAACTGAAGATAGACAATATTGAATTTTACGATTTAGGAGATAATATTTTTTTCACAAAGTATGAAAATTTATATATAGTTGGGACAAAGAATTTTATTGAAAGCTATCTGGATAAAAAGAAAAAGAAGGCAAAGAATAATTCAAAAATTGTTGAGACTGTTATAAAAAATTCTAAGGACAAATCCTTCTATTTTAGGCTGGATATTACTGAACATCTAAAAAATTTAATGGAGCAAGGCTTTAAGCAGGGGGCTATGTTTGTCAGAGGGATCAATGACAATGTATTTCTAAAAACGCTCCTCAATTTAAGATCCCTGTATTATTCCATAGATTCTGGGAAAAATATAACATTCAATTGTGGCCTTGAGGGAACAGATGCAATTGATGGAGAAAGATTGCTTATGCTTACTCATTTCACTATTGTAGGGACAAGTTTTGTTTTGACCTTTGCCGATTTAATTGCTGCAAAAAATTCAAACTTACCTGTGGATGAGGTCGCAAGAAATTATGAGCTTCTTTCTCAGATGCAAAATGTTATAGGAAGAATCAAAACAAAGCATGTAGATAACACTGTCACTGTCTCTTTTTCCATGACAGATAAAGAAACTGAAACGATTGTGGCTGCTATAAAGAGGGCAATTGAGGAGGAGAAAAAAGATATTGCAGACAGGAGAGAGAAGAAAAAGATATCTATATTTACAGAGGCCATACTGGAAAATGACTCTGCAAAGATTGACGAACTGCTCAAACAAAAATTCAATATAGATCAGAAAGATTTAAAAGGAAATACAATATTATCTACAGCGGCATATATGGGGAATACAAAAGTTGCGATTTTTGCAATAAACAGGGGTGCTGACATAAAATTGAAAACTGATGAAGGTATGGCTCCCATACATTATGCCGCTAAAGGCGGAAGCTCTGAGATGGTGAAATTGTTGCTACAGAAAGGCGCTGATATCAATGAAAGAAGTGACAATGACATGACCGCACTTCATTATAATGCCTCTCAGGGTAATGTTGAAATTACTAAAATATTAATAAAAAGCGGTGCAGATATTAATGCCCTTTCTATGGATGGGACAGCTCCCATTCATCTTGCCGCAGCAGAAGGCTATATTGATGTTATTAAAGTTTTAGTTGAAAAAGGTGCAAACGTTGAGTTGGAAGATTCCAATCAAATGAGAGCTGTTGATATTGCTGCAAAGAATGATAGGCAGGCTGTTGTTGATTTCTTTAAAGAAAAATACAATTTAGAACCAAGGGAGTCCTCTTACTATGAGGAGAACTCTTCTGATTTCAACAACGATGACTCGGATTCAGGGGATAATAACCAGGGTGAGGATGACTCCGGCTCCAGTGAATATGGAGAATATAACTATTGATTATAAACCTTAGTTTATTGGCGCTTTGAATATAAATTCATATTTGTTTTCATCCTGATCATCATACTTGTCAAAGCATCGTGAGTATCTTATGCCAAGTTCAACTTGAAGGTATAGGTTTGTAAGAAGATTCTGCTCGGCGGTAAGCTCAAATCCTGCTGAGCGGAATAGATCTCTTTCCTTTTTATCATACCCCATGCCGTAATCAAAAAAGAGATCCCCATTTATTCGCTTTAAATATGTAAGTTTCCATATATTTGTCGATAGATTGAAAAGTGGAAAGCTATAGTCTATGCTTGAAATTGCAAAATTTTTATATCGCACAGATTCATAACCCCGTGGGAATAGCACCTCCGATGGAAAGATATAATTTTTATAATCTATATTTTCATAAGAGCCTTTGAGTATAAACCCTTGAGTATCTGTAAATCCAGGTAAATATATTGAAAGAGATAAAGAGAACAAATTCCCTTTATATGTGCTATTGTATGGGGTATGAAAGTATTTTGCAGAGAATAGCCCCCCTGTCCCAGGCACTACAGAATCAATGGCGCCTCTGAAGATGTTAGAGATGTTGATAAAATATTCATTATACATTAAGCTTCCATTTGTATTTATGTCATTGTAGATATTGTAATCAAATCGATTTATATCAGAGATATCAATATATCCACCAATAAATCCAAAATCCAAAAATGTAGTTCTGTTGCCGAGAGAGAAATTAAGTGGAATAGTGAAACCACCCTTTGCAATTTTTTCTTTCCATGAAATATAATCCAGCTCTTTATTATCTGTCTGGTTATCGACTCTCACTGCTCTTTGACCATATCTACCAGAGAGAGTTAAAACAGGATAGAACTTGCTGTATGTTATGTTTAAATCTCCTGCATTTGTATTTTCATTAAAATTTCTTATATATGACAAAACTATGTCTGTAGTATGCAAAACATCCCTTGACAGGAAGGAGATAAAAAATTCTGACCCTGATGAGGCAAAGTAGGGGATCCATCCATAAAAATTTATGCTATGCATCAATTGAGAATAGTCGCCTACCTCATATTCATTTTTTTGCACATCGTAAAAGTCCTTAGAAATATTTTTTGTGAGTTCTTCTGATATTGTGCTTATTGTATCTACTTTAACAACCTTTACTTTTTCAATTGGAGTCCACTGTGATGGGTTGAGCTTTACAGAGGCAATCTGATATCCATTCATTGAGTAATCGTTAAAGAGTATCTCTTTGCGTTTTTCATCTATCCATGGATAATAGGCACCGAATTTTCGAGAGGTTATCTGGTATCGCTTTTTTGTCTTTGTGTCAAGTGCATAGATATTATCTATCCCTGAATAATCTGAAGTGTATATGATGTATTTATCATAAATTACTGATGCTCTGAAGGACTCATTGAAAGTATAACCTGTTAGGTTTATAAGTTTTTTAGTTGCTACATCATAAAGTAAAAGGGCATTTCCTTTGTCCGAGAGAGCAGAAAAAACTACAAGATCTCCCTTGTCAGAAATGGCAGGGTCAAATATATGTGCATCACTATCAATTGACGCTGTAAAAACCTCTTCGCGTTTTTCAATATCAAAGATTGAGAGGCTATATTTGAGCTCTATGCTATATTCAATCCCTGCAGCAAGAGTTCCCTTTGAAGATAGGCATGAAGAGATAAAGCGCCTTTTATCTGTGAGAGCTTCTTCTTTACCAGTCAAAATATCCATCATATAAATATCAGAAAAACTTTTATATCCCCACCTTGGGTGAGGAATGGATTCAGTCCATATGATTTTGTTACCTCCAGCGGAAAGGGTTCTTTCGTTTTTGAATATTCCATAAACCGGGCTATAGGATATTTCTTTCAGGGGATAAAATTTTTCTTTTGAGTCTATCTTTCCAATCTTGAGCTTTTTGCTATTTGAATAAAGCAAGGCTATTATTGCAGAATCATCAGATGTAAAAGGAAAAAGATAGCTCTCAAATTTATTTTCTAATTTTTGACTTTTGATTTCAGCATCAGAGACTTGAATCTCTGCAGCTTGCATTTGCCACATCATTTGATATTCATTCATGGCTTCATTGTAAAGGGTTGTCATGGACTTCCCTGTTATAGTGATTAAGCTTGAGTCAAAGGTAGGGAATAAGAAATACTTCCCTGTCCGGTCCAGAATTTTATTCCAGATCTCAGGCCCATATTTTTTTTGAATATATGAAGTCATAATATATCCAAGCCTGTAATGGTCATTCCTCGGATACATGGCATCATAAGATCCAAGATACATTTTATAATATGAGTATCTCTCGTCATTCAATTCAAGAGCTCTTTGCCATAGTAAAAAGTAGGGGAGCCTCCCTCGTCCTCCATGAGTAAGGGCTGTTTCCATAACAACAGCGTCTCCTTCGAGATACCAGGGAGGTATGTAGAGAATGCTAAAAATTCCTGTTCCGATATCCCCAAATACAGCGCGCCAGATAGTTTTGCCTGTGCCCTCTCTTAGTTTATTCATTTGTACCATATGCCTTCCCTCATGGACTGCAAGTCCACGGAACCACTCTATGCCATCAAAGGATGAGGGTGTAGTGAAAAAATGTGAGTAATATGGGGCAGGTGAAACAAATCCATTGGGCTCTGTATTCTGGTTTATCAGCACTATAGGTATTTTTCTTTTTTTGGTATTTAGGTTTGAGTAATTAAATTTTTCGTAATGTTGCAACAGGTCTGCAACATCCTTTGCCTTTTGTGTTATTTCCTCTGGGAAGATTATTGTGTATATATCAGTTTCTATGTATTTCCATTTTATATCAGGGGGATTTTGCTGAGGGACTGCAGGTGTTAAAGATAATGTGATGAATAGAACAAAAATTAACTTTTTAAACATAAATTTCCTCTAAAATCTTAGCCATGAGTGTAATGATTGAAGTTATGAATATCCCGTCAATTATTATGGTGGAAAAAGTTTCTTTTACATTATTGTTGGGATGATTTTTGAACAGTATATGCAAGAGCTTATGAATTATTCCAAAAGCAGTCATGAGCCATAATAAAAGATTAAAGCTTGTTTCAAGGAGCATAAATATTGCTGCAAATAAAAAAATATGGAGCCATATAAAAAATTTTTCGGCGATCTTATCATCTGTTTTCTGGAAGAATTTAATCATCTTCCACTCCTTTGTTCGTATGGCATCCATCTGATGAATAATAAAGAGAGTAATATTAAAAAACAGCAGAATTTTATATGTCAGTTCCATGTAACTACTCTATAATTTAAGATATTTGATCCAACTTTTAGATTTTATACTTGTCAATTACTTTGCAAGCTTTAAGATTATATTTATGAAGAGAAAATTTTTTATAACTATAATTCTGTGTCTATCTATAATTTTTATTTTTGCAGAAAAAAATTTATCCTTTGGCGCAGATCATAACCTGCTCCCTGAAGGTTTCGTTCGAAACTATTCTTCGATAAAAACGATAAAAGCACGGATCAGGCAACGAATTTACTTGCCTCAAGGCACAGAAGAATTCTCCGGCAGATTTACAGCTTCATCATCAGGCAATTTCAGAATCGATTATATTGAGCCAGAGCCTCAAACTGTTGTAAAAAATTCAAGAGGACTATTCTGGTTTTTCAAAAACAGAAATTTGCTCTTTTATCAAGAGGAGAACCAAAAAAATCCCCTTAGTGCCTTAGATATTTTTAGTGAGATTTCATCAGTTATAAAAGAAAATATAGCAGTCAAATACTGTGGGATTCAGCTATATGGTTTTTTGAAAAAGGCTCACATCTATTCCATTGAGTATAAAGACAGAAAAAATAAAATACTTATATGGCTCGATGAATCCCGCCAGGTTATTTTAAAGCGATATGTAGTGGATAATCAGGGGGTGGAGCTTGTTAAAGAGGAGTTTATGAATTACTTTGATTATAATTCTATACAGGTTCCATCATATATTGTCCTTTTTATTCGCACAAAAGGTGGAATAATAAAAACTGAGAGTGAATATAGTGATATAAAGCTTAATGAAATTATTTCTGAGGATGTCTTTGATTTTGTCATAAAACAAAATATGGAACTTAGAGCCTTTAATGAATTGGTTAAGTAAAAAAATTATTGTCACATGTTTGTTTATTTTCACTCCATGCTATTTATTTTCAATGATAACAGTCAAAGGGAAAGTTTCAGATGTTAATATTGATAAATTTATAAATAGCGATAAAAAATATGATGAGCAGGAATTGCGCAAGCTATGCGTAGAAATTACAGATCTTTATCATTCCCTTGGCTATAGTGCCTTCTATATAAAAAAAGCTACAATAAAAAAAAATGGGGATGTTGAAATGGAATTTATAGATCCCATTGTTTCTGAGGTAAAGATTCATTGTAGGAATAGAACAGAATGTTTAGTGCCTGCTGAAGATATTTACAAAACAGGAAGCCCTTTTAACGAGAAAATTTTGCAACAAAAAATAAATGGACTAAAAGATCTATATCGCCTAAAAAAAGTCTCTGCAAAGCTATTGCGTGATGAATCAGAAAATATTATTATAGATGTTACTGTTGAAAAGAAGTTATTTAATTCACAGATCTTTATTTTTTCTCACCCTGTATATGATTTCATAAGCTCTATATCCATTGGGTATGGAGAAGAGAAGTCTGAATATATTCATCTGGCCGCCTCAGCCTCCAGCAATCAGGATGAGATATTTTATAAAAGTGCAGCATTTTCTTTTTATAAGGCAGGCTATGAGAATTTAAAGTTTTTTGGTGACTCTGAAATTATACAGCAACGCGGCAATGGATATTTTGATAATCTCTTTGTCTCTGCCTTTATGGGATCAGAATATATTGCTCAATATTTTTCTTTTTCTTTTGCACCAGGGATTACTTATGCCACAATAAAGGACTCTGAAGAAAAAGGATTTTCCTTCTCTGGAGTAAAATTAAATTTTACATACAGTGATGAGTTTTCCAGGATAGATCCCTTTGAAATGAAAGTGCTGATGATAGATTTTTTTTCGGGATGGAATAGCCTCGAAGGGATTTTTTCTGTCAAAGAAAAATTATATGGGGAGATTAGATATCCAATATATGATGTGACTGCCTTGACTTTTGGTATAATGTCTTATGGAACAAATGAGAATAATCCTAATTTTCATCAGCTGCTATTTACAGAAAATTTTCCAGTAATAGCAAATGATTATACAACTGTTCAGTTTTTATTTATACCCTATTGGGGCTTTCTATTTGATCTATACAATAGGAAGTTGCTTTTGGGAGGAAAATTTTTTCATGGAATTTATTTTTCTCAATTAAATGAAAACTACATAAACTGCACAAGTATATATTTAACTTTTAAAAGCAGTGATATTATTCTGGAAGTTTCTTATAATGATAATTCAATTAAGGAGTTGGAAGAGTTCTATATTTATTTCAAAGCTGGTGTTGTGTTTTAGTAATTGTTTTTATTTATTGCGTAGTTATGGAGATTTTTAGCTTTGTTTAAAATTTCTTCAACTTCCTTAATTGTATTTTCAAGGGATATCTTGGCATCGTTAAAGGCCTGCTTGTGTTGCTTTGTCAGATTTGGGATATCATCAGCATTTTTATTGGCAAGAAGCTCCTGTAGAGATAAAAGATATTTTAGTATTGTTGAATATACTCTTTTAATTGTAGCTGCCATTTCATAATAGTAGATAAACTTCATGACTTTATCTTTTTTGGATACAAGGAGTGAGTCTATTATTTTTTTGCCTTCATTATCCACTTTTGCTTGATAATAAGTCACAGAGCGCGGATAGCTTGTCAATTCTCTGTGATAGTTTTCCAGCTTTTCTAACTGTTGTATACAGTCAATATCAAGATGTCTTTCAAGATCATCAAGGGCATTTGATTCTACTTTATTTTCTCTTCTAAATACATCTGACATATCAAGATTCATCATTATGGCAGATAGTCTTTGCCTGTGAACCTCTGAGTTTTCTATGATCTCCTTTATAAATATTTCTGGTTCAAAAAAAGCCTCTTCTGATTTTGCTATTGGCTCGTTATAGAGATCATCAGATTTTGTTGAATCTACCTCTTTATTATGCAGGAGCTTTTTCTGAATTTGTTGAATTTCACTGGCAAGCATCCTTTCAAGTTTTATAATCTCTACTTTTCGACTTAACCTGTCATATTTAAGCCCAAAGAGATTCCCCTTTGGATCTACATAGCGATTGTTTAGATCATAAACAGAGATTTTAGATGTATCGATTTCTGATATATCGTTAATTCTTATGATCTTTTTTTTCATATTAAATCCTGAAAATTTCAGCAAAGTCTATATTGGTTAATGGAGAGTCAAATTCCACTGCAATATATGCATCACCTATTGCTGAATATCTTGAGAATTTTTGAGCCAGCTCAGTTGGATTGTTTTGCAACAGTCCAGTTCTGACAATTTTTCCCTTAAGCGAATATTCTGATTTGTTAATTTCAAATCGAGCTATGATGGGTAGTCCAGGTGATACTCTGCTGTTGCTGATAATAAAAATTCCGCCCGAACTTATGTCTATTATCTTGCCTTTGCCTTTTTCAGGGATGCTTGTTTCTATATCTATTTCATCGGGATCCCCATCAAAGAAATCAAAGTTAACATCAATAGAACAGGAGTAACGGGGGTATTTTCTCTTTTCTTCGTGAGCCATATCTGTCCTCAAGTTTTATTTTATATAGATATATTGCAGTAAATATAAATGAATGTCAAGACATGTTTTTGAAATCACTATTTATTCTTAACTTTTTTCAAAGAGAAAATGTTATATAGCCAGATTTTTTGCTATTTGGATATATGTCATTATTTGCACTAAGGGGATTATTAGTGGTTTTAAAGTATAGTTTTAATGAGATTCTTGTTGTAATAATTTTTTCTCTATCCAGATATTTATTGCTTGAAATATTATAATAAAATTTAATATATAATATCGATTTTTATTATAAATATTACATTTCAAATAAAAAGGGGTTTTTATGAGAAATTACCTATCCACAAGGTGGGGAATAATTTTCACCGGTGCTGTCATTGGCGTAATTGCTGTTACCTTACAAAAGTTAGGTAATCCTGCCAACATGGGGATTTGTGTCGCATGCTTTGAGAGGGATATGGCTGGTTCTCTTGGATTGCACAGGGCTGAGGTAGTTCAGTACATGAGACCAGAAATAGCAGGTCTTGTCCTGGGATCATTTTTAGTTGCTTTAGTTAAAAAGGAGTATCAGCCCAGAGGTGGTTCTTCCACTATTATAAGGTTTTTTCTTGGTGTTTTCGCCATGATTGGTGCTTTGGTTTTTCTTGGCTGCCCATGGAGAGCTTTACTGAGGTTTTCTGGTGGGGATTGGAATGCAATTGCAGGATTACTTGGTCTTGCAATTGGTATTGCCATAGGTGTTGCCTTCTTGAAAAATGGTTATAATCTTGGAAGGAGTTATAAGCTTAAAAAAAGTGCAGGATGGGTTTTCCCTGCTTTTATGGCTGCTCTTGTTATAATGGTAGCCCTTAACTTCAGAGTATCAGAAACAGGCCCACTGTTTTTCAGTGAAAAAGGCCCTGGTTCTCAGCATGCACCTCTTATTATAAGCATTATAGCAGGGATTATTATAGGAATTCTTGCTCAAAGGAGTAGGTTTTGCACAATGGGTTCCATAAGAGATATCATACTAGCGAAGGACTTCCATCTCGCAAGCGGAGTCATAGCTCTTGTGATAAGTGCTTTTGTATTTAATTTTCTATATGGTCAGTTTAAACCAGGATTTGAGGGCCAGCCTATTGCTCATACTGCCCATATATGGAATTTTGCTGGCATGGTCCTTGCAGGGCTTGCCTTTGCACTTGCTGGAGGGTGTCCTGGACGACAACTGATTCTCTCTGGTGAAGGAGACTCTGATGCTGCAGTTTTTGTAATGGGTATGATAGTTGGTGCAGGCATATCTCATAATTTCATGCTGGCAAGCTCTCCTGCAGGAGTAGGTGCCTTTGGGCCAGCTGCAGTTGCCATTGGTCTGATTTTTTGCCTGATCATTGGCTTTACAATGAGAGAAAAGGTTTCCTAAGGAGGAATTATGAGCGATAAAATCGATGCAAGAGGATTATCCTGCCCGCAACCTGTTGTGCTCACACAAAAGGCAATTAAGGATGGAAAATCTAATTTTGAAATACTTGTGGACACAGAGGTTTCCAGAGAAAATGTTCTGCGCTGTCTGGAAAAAAATAATTTCAATGCAGCAGTCTCAGAAGATGGAGATATATTTATAATTAAAGCTTCAAAGAAATAATTTGTTGACTGAGGCAGCCTTTTATTTAGGCTGCCTCTATGAATTCTGCAACTAATATGTATAGTGTAGTTTTATTCCATTCCACAAACTATGCCATATGGGCATCCAATATTTTGAAAAGGAATTCTGTGGAGCATAAAATGATTCCTGTCCCAAGACATCTAAGCTCAGATTGTGGCTATTGTGTTCGTTTTTTGTCAAAGGACAGAGATATTGTTTATGACCTCCTGATGAACAATGGAGTTCTATTTGACAAAATAGAAGAAATTTGATATATTTAAATTTAACATTTTACTTTCAAGGAGAGTGTTTTGGCTGAGTCATGTAAACTTGGAGCTCTTAATGCTCAGAGGCTAACAGAGTCTGTCACAGGTGCAGGTTGAGCTGCAAAAATAGGCCCGGGTGACCTATATGCTGTGATGAGAGATATCAAGATTAAGAGTGATAGCAATGTTCTGGTGACTGCCTCCGATAAGGATGATGCAGGTGTTTATCGTATTTCGGATTCAATTGCTCTTATTCAGACTCTGGATTTTATAACTCCAATATGCGATGATCCCTTTGAATATGGCCGTATTGCTGCATGTAATTCCCTCTCTGATGTTTATGCAATGGGTGGGAAACCTCTTACTGCTATGAATATAGTCGGGTTTCCAACAAAAAAATTCTCCCTTGATATTTTGCAAAAAATTCTTGAGGGAGGTCAATCTGTACTTGATGAAGCAGATGTGCGACTTCTTGGAGGCCACAGCGTTGATGATTCAGAAATGAAATATGGACTTTCTGTCACAGGTGTTGTACATCCTGATAAAATTTTGCGCAATAATTCAATACAGGAAGGGGATGTTCTTATACTTACAAAAGCTCTCGGAACAGGAATAATAGCCACAGCTATTAAAGCAGACATGGCAGAGGAGTCATCTATTTCGGAATTCATATTGTCCATGACAACACTTAACAAATATGCCGCAGAGATTATGTTAAATTTTAATGTTCATGCCTGCACAGATGTGACAGGTTTTGGACTTGCGGGACACCTGCTTGAAATGCTTGACGGGACATCTTTAGCTGTAGAAATTAATTCTAATAATTTACCACTTCTTCCACAGGTTGAGGATCTTGCCTCCTATGGGATTGTTCCTGGAGGTCTATACCGAAATAGGGATTACATAGGAACTGCCATAGATTTTTCATCTGATATAAAGACCATATACAAAGACATAGTTTTTGATCCTCAAACTTCAGGTGGGTTGCTTATTTCTTTAAATGAGAAGGATGCCTTTGACTTACTGAGCGCATTGCATAGTGCTGGAATAAAAAATGCCTCAATAATAGGTTCTTTTAAAACTCTTTCAGATAAAAAGATATATATAAGATAATATGTTTTGATAGCCTCAGGCTATGAAGTATAGAGTTATAGTTTTATTATGCCTTTTTTGATATAATAATTTTATAAATGAATTTAATAATAAAATTTTGAAATAAGGTTGTAATTTTAAAAACAGATTGTAAAATATGTTTTGTCTCAAAATCTTTCAAATAATTTGGAGGTTTTTATGGATAAGATTCTGCGTATCGATATGGGTGCACCAGGTGGCCCAAAAGTAAAGGTTGATGGATTGGGCTCATATGCCGGACTTGGAGGCCGTGCCTTGACCTCTATGATTGTGGCTACTGAGGTTGATCCTATGGCAAATCCATTGGGAGCAGAGAACAAACTTGTAATTGCTCCAGGTCTTCTAAGTGGAACTGCTGCTGCAATGTCTGGCAGAATTTCCATTGGTTGTAAGAGTCCTCTTACTGGGGGGATAAAAGAAGCTAATGCAGGAGGTCAACCAGCTCAGGTTCTGGCAAGGCTTGGCTATGCTGCTATTGTTCTTGAAGGGAATGCACCGGAGGGTAAACTTTATAAAGTTTATATAAACAAGGAAGGCGTAAAAATCGAACCCGCAGATGACTACAAGATGCTTCCAAATTATGATCTCATTGATAAGATAAAGGCTTCTTATGGCGATAAGGTAGCCTGTATATCAATTGGGCCTGCAGGAGAGATGAAGCTATCTGCTGCATCCATTGCCTGCACAGATATGGAGTTCAGGCCAACAAGACATGCTGGAAGAGGTGGTGTTGGTGCTGTAATGGGTGCCAAAGGTGTTAAGGTTATCATTCTTGATGATAGTGGACTACAAAATAGGGAACCGAAGGATCCTGAAAAATTCAGGGAAGCAAATAAAAAATGGGTTGATGGCCTCAGAAGCCATTCAGTTACAGGAACTGCTCTACCAACTTATGGGACAAATGTTCTTTCAAATATTATAAATGAATCAGGTGGTTTCCCCACAAGAAATTTCAAAGAAGGCAAGTTTGAAGGTGTGTCAGCAATAAGCGGTGAGACATTTGCGGACATTGAAACAAAACGCGGTGGCAATCCAACTCATGGCTGCCATAGGGGATGTGTAATTAGATGCTCAGGTATATATGTTGACAAAAATGGAAATTATCTCACAAAACAGCCAGAGTATGAGACTGTATGGGCACACGGTGCAAACTGTGGTATTGATGATCCTGATACAATTGCAATGCTTGATTATCTTGATGATAACTATGGTCTTGATACAATCGATATGGGTGCTGCCATTGGCGTTGCCATGGAAGCAGGGATTATCCCATTTGGAGATAAAGAAGGAGCTATAAACCTTATCAAAGAAGTGGGCAAGGGCAGCTATCTTGGAAGAATTATTGGAAGTGGTGCTGCTGTCACAGCAAAGGTCTTTGGAGTGGAAAGGGCTCCTGTTGTTAAAGGTCAGGCAATGCCAGCATACGATCCAAGGGCTATTCAGGGTATAGGTGTTACCTATGCAACAAGCACAATGGGTGCAGATCATACAGCTGGCTATTGTATTGCTACAAACATTTTAAAGGTTGGAGGCTTTGTTGATCCTCTCAAGCCAGAGGGTCAGGTTGAGCTTTCCCGTAACCTACAGATAGCAACTGCTGCAGTTGACTCAACTGGTATGTGTCTATTCATTGCCTTTGCTATATTGGATCAGCCAGAGACATTCCAGGCTTTGATTGATATGATCAATGCCTTCTATGGACTCAATCTTGATGCTGATGGAGTAGCAGATCTCGGCAAAAAGGTATTGAAAGCAGAGAGAGATTTTAACAAAAAGGCAGGATTTACTGCAGCTCATGACAGGCTGCCGAAGTATTTCTATACAGAGAAGCTTCCTCCTCATAATGTTGTATTTCAGGTAACAGATGAGGAGCTTGATAGTGTATTTAATTTTTAGAAGGTAGATAACATTTAGAGGCATTGTGTCTGTGGCACTTTGCCTCTAAAGTTGAAACTATTGCAATATTGCGCCTGGAGGTGCAGCCATGAAAAAGATTTATGCCCCTCTTCCTGAATTACAGGAGATCCTGTTTTATGAACTCCAAAGCGGTTTTTATGTAATTTCTGTTGATGCGGTTAATATCCGCTCCTTTCTCAAAGATTTTTGTCGTATTGATGAGCAATATATTAAAAATAAAATCAAGACGATTTTTCACAATGGAAATCCTGTTGATAATATCGATAGTGTAAAGGTAAGGGATGGTTCTGTTCTTGCTCTTTCTGGTGCAATGCCTGGGCTTGTTGGCGCAATGATGAGAATACAAAGTCCCTATGCTGTAATGAGAGATACAATTACTGATAAAGGAGGGGAAATTATCTCATCTGGAAAGGATATATGTGTGAGGGTTAAGCTTTTTAACGTGGTTCTTCATGATTGGGCTATGGATTTTATTTCCAGAGGAGTTATTCTTGATAAGTCCGATCTAATTCGTATATTTAAGAAGCTCCCACAGTTAGTTAATAATAATTATTTATTTGACACTGACGAAAAACCAATGACTTTTTCTGATATAGAAAACTCAACCTTTGAAAAATTTATTCTCTGGACAGAAAGGCCCTAAGATGAAGCTCAGAGTTAAACTTTTTGCTACCTTAAGGAATGGTCGCTTTGATATAAAGGAGATGGAACTTCCCGATGAATGCAAGGTTTTGGATTTGATTAAACTTCTAAAAATAGATCAAAAAGATGCAGCCATTATTTTTATCAATGGAATTCATGGAGATTTTGACTCTCTTTTAAAAGAAAATGATGAGGTCTCAATCTTTCCTCCTGTTGGTGGTGGATAATTTTTTTCACTCTTCCTCTTCCTGGATTGTTGGTAAGCCTTATCCATCAAAAAGAGATTTAATTTCTTTAAAATCGAATTGTTGAATTACCCTTCGCTATTTCCTTGACAAAACAGCTAGGAAGTTCTACTAATTATATTAGTAGTTCCAATCCTATCTCATTTTTTTATTAGATATTTTTTGGTCAAAAACATCTTAAAAATTTGCGGTGGAATTGGCTATTGTTTTATTTATTATTCATTTTTCCTAAAAATACTGAATGAGTCAAAAATATTAATATTTACAAAAAAAAATGTATTACTGTAAAATATCTATTTATAATTTAGATATTCCCTTATTTCTTCTGACACAAATAATTGGTTAGAGGGTTGCAGAATGATAAACATTGATTTTGAGTGCGAAAATCAACATCAATTTGAGGGATGTTTTAAGGATTACGAATCTTTTAAAAAGCAGCAGGAGATGGGGCTCATTGAGTGCCCTTTGTGCAATACAATGAATGTCAAGAGAATTTATAAAGGCTGCTCAATACATACAAAAAAGTCCAAGGAAGGTCAAGGAAAGACTCCTAACTTCTGGCAATACCTTGAGGCCTTTAACAATTATGTAAAAAATAACTTTGAATATGTTGGAAATTCTTTTCCAGATAAAGCAAGAGCGATATATTATGGCCTTGAGGAAAAAAAGAATATATATGGGGATGTAACACCCTCAGAGGCAAAGGAATTAGTCGAAGAGGGTATAGGAGTTTTTCCTATTATAGACACAGAAAAACTTATCAATTGATATAATAAATTTTGAGGGCATGATGGCAGAAAAAAAATTAAAAATACTTATTGTGAATTATGAGTTTCCACCGCTTGGAGGCGGAGGAGGAGTCGCTACGCTGGATCTTGGACTTGAATGGGTAAAGGAGGCTCAGGTTGATATTCTTACATCACATTTTAAGGGTTTACCTTTCTATGAAAATCTCAATGGCATAAATGTTTACAGAACAAAAATTTTTTTTAGAACTTCACGAGATGCAGCTACCTTTGTATCAATGGCAAGCTATTTAATCACTGGATTTTTTAAAGGAATTTCCCTTGTCAGAAAAAATAGATATGATGTTATAAATACTCATTTTGCAGTTCCATCAGGTCCTCTTGGATACATTCTTTCTAAGGTTTTTTCTATACCAAATGTTTTATCTTTACATGGAGGTGATATTTATGACCCAAGCAAAAAACTTTCCCCCCATGATAGTGCAATATTTAAACCTGTTGTGAAATTTATCTTAAACAGTGCAACTAAGATTGTTGCTCAATCAAGCAACACAAGGGATAATGCGTTAAAATACTATAGCCCTAAAAATGATGTGGATATAATCCCCCTGGCATTTCATCCACCAAAGACTCCAAGGGTTACCAGAAAAAAACTTGCCTTGAGCGATGATGACTTTTATGTTATAACCATAGGCAGGCTCATTAAACGTAAATCCATACAGACCTTATTGTATGCTATCAAACAGATAAAAAATGAGAAAATAAAGCTCTTAATTGTAGGTGATGGCCCAGAAAAAGACTATCTATCTTCGATTGTTGCTGCAGAAAAATTAGAGGGGAGAGTAAAGTTCTTAGGATTCCTTGAGGATGATGATAAATATAAATTTTTAAGTCTCTGTGATGTCTTTGCCTTAACTTCTCTTCATGAAGGTTTTGGGATTGTTTTTATGGAAGCTATGGCCATGGGACTTCCCATTGTATGCACCAATCATGGCGGGCAGGTGGATTTTTTAAAAGACAAAGAAAATGCAATACTTATAAATGTAGGTGACCATAATAAGTGCGCAGAGGGAATTATGACTTTATATAAAAATAAAAAGCTATATCAAAAACTTGCTAATAATAATAAAAAGAAGGTCAAGGATTTTTATGCACCTGCTGTGGCAAGCCGATATATGGAGATATTTAAATCTCTCTCTGATAGAGATAAATGATTATGAAACAAAAGATAGCACTCATAAGCAAAAGTCCAGAGGTCTCAGATGACATTAAATCTAATCTTGTGGATTTTGAGGTAGAAACTTTCAAAAATATTGATTATGTTAGTCCCAATGAATTTCAGATTTTCTTTGTTGATTATGATGATATTGGTGCCTCTGATTCTGCACAGTTTTATCTTTCAAGATTGCGTAAAAAAATTTTAGAAACTCCTGTAATTCTGATTTTCCGGGTCAATACAATCTTTGAAATGGATGATAAGTGGTTTTTCAATGATTTTATTCTCTATCCTTTTAGAAAGGGAGAATTGCAGGCTCGAATTAAAAAACTCATTGGTGAAATTTTTGCCCGGGATGAAGAGATAATAGCTGGTCATCTTCGCATAAACTTCAAAGAATATACAGTCTATTCTGGGGATGAAAAGCTCGAACTGACATATAAGGAGTTTGAGTTGCTCAGACTTTTTCTTGAAAACAAAGGAGTTGTTTTTTCCAGAAAGGATATTCTTGAGAGGATTTGGGGCATGGATTACATTGGTGGTACAAGAACAGTTGATGTCCACATTAGAAGACTCAGAAGTAAAATAGGGGATGACTTCAATTCTATTATAGAAACAGTGCGCAATGTCGGCTATAAGTGCAAATAATAGTTTAATGTTTGACATATTAAAAATAAACTTGTCTTATGTCTCATTAAGGTCTTAAAAAATGAATGCATACATAATAAGAAGAATATTGCTGATTGTTCCTACTTTTATAGGCATAACTTTAATGGTTTTTGCCATAACGCGTTTTGTGCCAGGTGGTCCAATAGAGAGGATGATAGCAGCAGCTCAACAGTCATCCATGAGTAGAGGCTTTAACAAAATGAATGAGACTCCTCTCTCTGCCTCACAACTTGAAGAGCTGAAAAAATTTTATGGCTTTGACAAACCTATTATCGTAAGCTATGGCCAGTGGCTTTATAATGTTGCTACCTTTGATCTTGGCACCTCAACAAGATATTATGAGCCAGTGTGGGATATAATTAAAAGCAAACTCCCAGTTTCTCTATTTTACGGCATTATGGCAATGATTATTAGCTATTCGGTCTGTATACCCCTTGGTATATTGAAAGCTCTTAAACATAAAACAAAGCTTGACAATATTACCTCTGTAATTGTTTTTATAGGATATGCCATTCCCAACTATATAGTCGCAATAATATTGCTTTTAATATTTTCTTCATGGCTTGATATTTTTCCTCTTGGCGGCTTTGTCAGTGATAACTTTCATGAGCTGTCCTTTGTGGGGAAATTTATTGATATTTTATATCATGCTGTATTGCCACTTATTTCTTACATGGCTGGCAGTTTTGCAGTGATGACATTTATGATGAAAAATTCCTTAATGGATTATCTTGCCTCTGATTTTATGAGAACAGCTATTGCTAAGGGTATGACTTTTCGACAGGCGGTATTGGGTCATGCTCTTAGGAATAGTTTAATCCCACTTGCTACTCACTTTGGCAACAATATATCTTTAATTTTAACCGGTTCTTATCTTATAGAAAAGATTTTTAATATTGATGGAATAGGTTTACTTGGTCTTGAATCTGTCATTGAAAGGGATTATCCAGTTGTAATGGGAATTCTTGTTATCTCATCTCTTTTATTTATGACTGGAAATATACTTTCTGATATATGCGTTGCACTTGTTGATCCAAGGGTGAGGTTTGAGTAGATATATGTTTAAGCTAAATCCTCTCACAATTGAACAGCTTAAGAGATTCAAAAGTATCAAACGTGGTTATTATTCATTTTTAATATTGTGCTTTTTGATTTTATTTTCTCTTCTGGGAGAGCTCTTTGTAAATAACAGAGCACTTATAGTTTACTATAACAAAAAATTTTATTTCCCCACTTACACTAATATGATCCCAGGTACTGTTTTTGGTCTGGGTTATGAGTATGAAACAAATTATAGAGAATTGCAAAAGATTTTTAAACAAGACTCTCAGGGCAATTTTGTAATCATGCCACTTGTTCCCTATGATCCCTTTGAAACAGATAAGCTTGATGGTTCTTATCCACCATTCCCTCCATCTATTGAAAAAAAACATTACCTTGGGACTGATAAAACAGGTAGAGACGTTCTTGCCAGACTTCTTTATGGTTTCAGGATTGCTATATTTTTTTCTCTGCTTTTGTTAATTTTTGAATATGCTATTGGTATAACGATTGGCTTGCTAATGGGATATTTAGGTGGTCGATTTGATTTATTTTTTCAGCGAATTATTGAAATATGGAATAATATCCCCTTTTTATATGCAATTATAATTATTGCCTCAATTGTAATTCCTAACTTTTTCTCTCTCCTTGGGATTATGATATTTTTTGGCTGGATTGGGATAACATGGTATGTCAGGACTGCTACATATAGAGAGAGAGAGCGGGAGTATGTCCTGGCTGCAAAAGTTCTTGGTGCTTCCACGGCACGAATAATTATAAGCCATATTCTACCAAATATATTATCTGTTATCATAACTTTTGTTCCTTTTACAATTGCCGGAGGAATAACTGCTTTAACTGCTCTTGATTATCTGGGTTTTGGCCTTGCTCCTCCTACTCCAAGCTGGGGGCAGTTACTATCTGAAGCCACTGAGTTCCATGTAAAAGCTCCCTGGATTGGAATATCTGTTATTTCATCCCTTGTAGTGATACTCACAATGGTAACCTTTATTGGTGAGGCTGTGAGAGAGGCTTTTGATCCCAAGATGTATACTACCTATGAATAAAACGGAGGTTTAAATGTCTTTTTTAAAAAATATCTTTGTTATTTTTTTGATTTCGGTAACTTTGATTCTGACAATCGCTTGTAATAAAGAAAATGATTACGGTGCCTCATCTGAATCAGATGAGGAGCTAAATCTTGATTATTCAGTTCATCCCGTTGAGGAAAGTTTGAAATGGATTACAAATGAAAATGAGCCTGTAGTAGCATCACCAAAGGCAAAGAAGGGTGGCACCTTTACTACCTATACTATGACTTTCCCTCTGACATTTAGAACTGTAGGTCCTGATTCAAATAATTACACACGATCTTATTTTCTGGATAATCAGCTTTCGCTATTAGGCTATCATTCTGATACAGAAAAAATACTCCCGGAGCTTGCTACTCATTGGGCATATGGAAAAGATGGCAGGACAATGTATTTTAAGTTAAACCCTGATGCTCGCTGGTCTGATGGTATGCCTGTTACTGCCGATGATTACATATTTACACTTGAATTTATGAGATCAAAATATATTCAGGATCCATGGTATAACGATTATTATTCAAAGGAGATTGAAAAAGTAACAAAGCACGGTGATTATCTTATATCTGTAACTGCAACAAAGAAAATTCCAGATTTGTGGCTCACTGTTGCCATTTCTCCTACTCCAAGGCACTTTTATAAAAAAATGAATAAAAATTATGTCAGCGAATATAACTGGGCTATTGTGCCAAACACAGGCCCTTATATTTTAAAAGAATTTTCAAAGGGGAAATATCTCTTATTTGAGAGGAAAAAAGATTGGTGGGCAAAGGATCTTCGGTATTTTAAAAATCGCTTTAATGTAGATTACGTGAAAATCAATGTAATAAGAGATCAAAATGTTGCCTTTGAGCACTTCCGCAAAGGTTTAATAGATTCCTTTGATGCCACAAGATCAGAAATATGGTATGACAAGGGGAGTGGAGATATTTTTGACAAAGGGTATGTAAACAAGGTTGTATTTTACAATAAGGCAAGAAGAAACACCACCGGGCTTTATCTAAATCTTGATAAGGATATTTTTAAAGATAAGAATTTGAGATATGCTCTTGCTCATGCAATAAACTTTGACAAAATAAATTCGCAGCTACTTCGCAATGAGGCTGTCAGGCTCAATACATTTTATGAAGGGTATGGAGCTTATACAAATCCTAAGATCAGGGCAAGGGAATTTAGCATCTCAAAGGTAGAAAAATACATGAAATCCTCTGGATGGGCAAGGGGCACTGATGGTATATGGCAAAAAGATGGTCAAAGGTTTTCAGTTACTCTCACCTATGGCAGAGAGCTTTTAACCCCACGAGTTGTTATTATGCAGGAGGAGGCAAAAAAGGCTGGTATTGAACTTAACCTTGAACTCCTTGATGCAAGCACCTCATATAAAAAGATTATGGAGAAAAAGCATGATATAGCCTATATGGCCTGGTCTACAAGCTTTCGGCCTTCTCCATGGCAATCCTTTCATTCAGACAATGCTCATAAGACTCAAACAAATAATGTTAACAATCTTGATGATAAAGAGATGGATAGGCTCATCAAACTATACAGGGATTCCACAAATGAAAAGGAAAGAATTAAGCTCATACATCAGGTGCAACAAAAATTATATGACTCAGGTGCATGGATTCCACTGGATACTTTACCTTTTTTTCGCTCTTTCTATTGGAGGTGGTTGCAATTTCCTGATGTTCCCGGATTTAAAGATACAACAGAAATTTTTGAGAGTCCTTTCTCCGGAGGCTATTTCTGGATTGATGAGGATATAAAAAAAGAAACTCTTGATGCAATGCAATCTGGAAAAACTTTTAAGCCAGAGGTTAAAGTCATTGATAAATATAGGTAAATTCAAACATGGTAGTGAATGAATATATACTAAGTGTTAAAGACTTTTCTGCTGGTTTTGAAAAAGATGGGAAAATTCTCAAAGCAGTAGATGGCATATCCTTTGATATTTCAAAAGGAAAAACTCTTGGAATTGTTGGAGAGTCAGGTTGTGGCAAAAGCGTTACAGCTCTTTCGATTATGAGGCTTTTGCCGAAACCTTCAGGGAGATATTTAAGCGGCACGATAGTATATAATGGAGTTGATCTCCTTAGCTTACCAAAAGAAGAGATGTATAAAATCAGAGGAAATAAAATTTCAATGATCTTCCAGGAGCCTATGACAGCTCTTAACCCTGTAAAAAAAATTGGTGATCAAATTGCAGAGGTTTTTCAACTCCACAGGCCAGATATGTCAAAATCTGAAGTATTGTCCGAAATTATCAATTTGCTCACAAAAGTTGGTATCTCCGATCCCTTGGAGAGATTTAATCAATATCCTCATCAACTTTCCGGTGGCATGAGACAGAGAGTCATGATCGCAATGGCTCTTGCATGTAAGCCGGATATTCTCATTGCAGATGAGCCTACAACTGCCCTTGATGTTACAATACAGGCGCAAATTTTAGATCTCATAAAAAAGCTTCAGGAGGAGTGTGGGATGTCTGTAATCTTTATCACTCACGATCTTGGGGTTATATCAGAAATTTCTGATGATGTTGTAGTAATGTATGCAGGTAAAATTGTAGAATATGGATCCACAGAAGAAATATTTAAATCCCCATCTCATCCGTACACAGTTGGTCTAATGAAATCTATACCATCCTTTAATCAGAAGCGCAAGACCCGACTTCAATCAATTGAGGGAATTGTCCCTTCTATAGGCCACTACCCGGAGGGATGTAGATTTAATAACAGATGTGAATACAAATTTGAACCATGTCTTGTTACTTTTCCTCAAAGAAAGGAACTTAATGAAAATCATAGTGTTTTTTGCCATAGGTGTTTGTGATTTATGGAAAAAATTTTGAAAGTTAAAGATCTAAAAGTCCATTTTCCGGTGAAGGGTGGTGTTTTTAAGGCAACAAAGGGGTTTGTATATGCTGTTGATGGTGTTTCCTTTGATGTTTATACTGGTGAGACTCTTGGTATTGTGGGAGAGACAGGTTGTGGCAAAACTACTCTTGGAAGAACTATAGTCAGTCTCTATAGGCCTACTGAAGGAGAAATTATTTTCAAAGACAAAAATTTGAATAAATTAAATAAAAGGGATTTGCTTGAGCTTCGAAAAGATTTTCAAATGATATTTCAGGACCCCTTTGAATCCCTCAATTCTCGTCATACTGTTAGATATATTATAGAAGAGCCCTTTGCTATAAGAGCTATTGGTGATTCAAAGTGGAGAAAAAATAAAGTCTTAGATCTCCTTGATAAGGTTGGCTTAAGCAGGAATGTTTTGGATAAATTTCCCCATGAATTTTCTGGAGGTCAAAGACAGAGAATTGGTATCGCCAGAGCTATTGCTCTTAATCCTGCATTGATTGTATGCGATGAACCTGTATCTGCTCTGGATGTGTCAATTCAATCTCAGATATTAAATCTTTTGATGGATCTGCAAAAGGAATTTTCTATAACCTATATATTCATATCACATGATCTTACTGTTGTGAGACATGTCTCTGACAGAGTAGCAGTTATGTATCTTGGACGATTAGTAGAGATTGCAGATGCTGATTCAATATATAGCAATCCTCTGCATCCCTATACAATGTCCTTGATTTCTGCTATACCAAAAGTATGGGGCAAGGCCCAAGAAAAGCGTATTATACTTCAGGGGAATATACCTTCGGCTGTTTTTCGACCATCAGGATGTTTTTTCCATCCGAGATGTCCTTATGCAACAGATTTATGTCAGAGGGAATACCCGCAGCTGAAGAATTATGGAGATGAAAATAATATCCATATGGCAGCATGTCATTATGCAAAAAATGATCTTTGAGGTGAAAAATTGAAAAAGCTGATTTTTATATTTTTGGTTTTTCTAAATTCCTGCAGCTTATTTCAAAGTGATATAGAATCCGTGACAGATTTTCTTCCTCGAGATACAGACCTTCCGGGATGGATGAGGACTTCCTTTCCTGAGGAGTTTTCTGCCTCTGCAATTTCAAAGTATAAACAGGAATACCGCTATATTGGCGCCAGGAGGGTGTCTATTTGTTATTATAACTCTCTTCATAATCAAGAAGATAAGGTCTTGGTAGAGGTAATTAAATTTGACTCAATTTTAAAGTCCTATGGATTTTTTAGTAAATTGGCCTCTGCTTTTTATTTTAAACCCTCAACAAGAGTTGAGCTATATGAAAAAGATTTTGCAATAGCCTTAAGAGGAGACATTGTCATTTTTGCTCAACCTCTCAGTAATTCTGGAAATTTTGCAGAAATTTTAAAGAAGTTAGTAGATGTCTCACTTTCTTATATTGGTGAATTTTATAATCAGGAATCTTTACCAGGAAGTATTTCTATACTTGACAATGAGTATAAATCGAGTTTAATTTATACAGATGGACAAAATCCTGCAATTCAGCTTGATAGGGTATTTATGAAAACATGGAAGCATAAAGATATAACTATTGATGTTTTTTTCTCTGAAAGGCAAAGCAATGATGAGGTGATGCTGATTTTTAATAAGCTATTGCAAAATGGATATACTCTTGCAGAGACGCAAAATCCAAAGGTTGCCTTTGTAAAGCCAAAGCAAAGGGGTTATAATTTTATTGCAGTAAGGGACAAATGGATTTATGGTTGCATTGATGCACCCTCTATCTCCTATGCCAATGAGATACTGGAAATTTTAAAATCAAGAATATCACTATATGAAAGACCAAGATAGCTTCATCGATATTGAATCTCTTATAAGCAAAATAGTTGAGAAAAACTTTTCAACTTACGAGCAAGAGAGAATTACACTTTTAAATGCTATCCTTGGCAATATAGATATTCTTATGGCACATACAGATGAATGGTTTGGGAAAGAGGTCCCTGATGATTATATAAGGGTAATACGTTCACTTTTTTATTTGTCTTCATATATTCTTGAAAAGAGGCATTCCTCTTTGGCTCCTGCAAAGCTTGAAAAAAAACAGGAGATTGATATAGTAAGACTATTGAAGGAATATTCAAAAGCAGCTGAGAATATATTGAACAATAAATTTTTTAATATATATACTCCTGATAATACTTTTGATGAAAAGATATTTTTCTCTGAGATATTGCTTAAAGAAGTTTTTTTCAACATATTTTTTTCTCTATACCCATTTATGGGCAGTGATTCTAAATGCAATATTCATATATATTCACAAAATCTTAATGTAGTAGTTGAACTTTTTTTTACAAAGCTAAACGAATCCTTTCCAGGTGCATCAGAAATAAAAAAGAATTTATTTAATTACCAATATGGAGAAAACGAAAGAATCGGTATAGGTATAGACATGGCAATAAACTCTCTCAAGAGAGGTGGTGCCTCTGTAAGAATATCAGAGATCCCCTCAGATGGTACGTGTCATATCTCAATGATTTTTCCATCTAAGAGATTTTATTCTGCAATTGATGAAATAAGAGTATCACAGCCAGAAAATGTCAGGAGCTTTTCTGGTGATATTTTACTCTTTATGGATGATAATTTTATGAAGATGTTTATGTCAGATATACTTAATGAGCGTGGGTATGGCATCTATGATTTTAATCCATGCAACATAATATCAGAAATTAATAATATATCTCCAAAGGCGATAATAGCTGAGTATTCTGCTGTTAATGAGGAAATTCTTACAGCATTATTAAATAGCAAACACAAGGTAATTCTTCTGTGTAGTGAAAAGGATTTTATCAATGGGATAGTTGATGAAAATTTTATTTTTCTAAGGAAACCCTTTTCTATGGAAGATGTTTTTGAAGCTATAGAGCGATGAATAAAAGATTTTTCTTAATAGGAGATATTCATGGCCAGTATGACAAAGTCAAAAATTTAACTGGTCTGATCTCTTCTGAATACCTGGAAGGCGATCTTATTATTTTTCTTGGTGATTATATTGATAGGGGACCTCAATCCTTTGAGGTTATTGAGCATCTCATTTTATTGTCTAAATGTTATGATATAGTTTTTCTTATGGGCAACCATGAGGATATGTTTCTGAGATTTTACACAACAGGTAGCAATTACAAGCATTACCTCATGAATGGCGGAGGGGCTACTATCAAAAGCTACATGAAAAACTGTGGAGACTTTACTCTCCCAGAAACTCATAAAATATTTTTTAATAATCTAAAACTATTCTATGAATCTGAAGATTTTATAGCAGTTCATGCTGGGTTAAATCCAGAAGTGGACGACATAAAAAAACAAAGTGCCTATGATTTATTGTGGATAAGAGAGGAGTTTTATTATTCAAAAAAGAAATGGGACAAAACTATAATATTTGGACACACCCCTGTCTCATATTTAAACAGTGATAGTAATATTTATGTCGATAATAAAAGAAATATAATAGGAATAGATACAGGTGCCATGGTGGAAAATTTTCCTTTAACCTGTTTAATATGGCCTGAAAAACGAGTCATTCAGGTTCAAAAGTGATTGCACTGAAGGAGTATTGAAGGAGTATTAAGGAATAGTCTATGAAATCAAAAGTATTCATTATCTTGATAACTTTATCCCTGTTATCTTTGATTTATGCTACAGATGATAGTGAGATAAAACTTGCAGGAACAATTGAATCCCTTAGAAAGGGAAATATAATTACACTACTGGTTGATGGTGAATTAAATGAGGAGTCTTTTTTGATAATAGAAAGGGATAAGGTTATTGCCAAGATTTACGAGATTGAGCTTATTGGATATTATGGCAAAAAGATAAAATACCTTGCAAAATATGAGATTTCTGATTATGAATATAAAGAGTATATAAGAGCAGGGACTTCTGTTTTTCTTAAGCCAGAGAAGAAAACTTATGATTTAAGAAATGATAAAACTGTATTTCAGGAAAAGCCCTTATATAAACCTGCAATCATCTCAAGAATAGATAGGCGGGAAATGATATTAATCCCGGCAGGTAAATTTTTAATGGGGTCAAATAGTGGCGATAGTGATGAATATCCTGAGCATTATGTTCATCTTGGAGATTTTTATATAGATAAGTATGAAGTATCAAACAGCGATTATAAAAAATATTTAGATGCAAAGATGCTTAAATATCCAGAGTCATGGAATAATTATCTGGATTCCAAAGGGAATTTCACCAATCGCTATTTTGCTTCACTTCCGGTTATTGTATCTTACAAAGAAGCTGTTGCCTATGCCAGATGGTGCGGCAAGCAATTGCCCACTGAGAGCCAGTGGGAAAAAGCAGCAAGAATGCCAATGAATATTAAAGGTCAAATTAAGTGGAGCACCTATACCTATGGCGATAGATTTATTGAAGGGGTTTCCAATACAGAGGAATTCTGGAAATCAGAAAAGATTGGAGTAAACCTTAAAAATATCTTGAAAGAAACATATGGTCCTGACATAATAAACAAAGGGTTTATTCCTGTGGATGTCTATGATGAAAGGGGGAAATCTATCTATGGTGTTGTTCACATGGATGGGAATGCCTCTGAATGGACAGATAGCTGGTATGAGCCTTATAGCAGAGACACAAAAAAAGATGAAAGATTTGGTACTCAATACAAAGTAATAAGGGGCGGGAGTTACAATATGAGCTTTAAGGAATCCCGTGTGACAGACAGGAAGATAGGTGGAATTCCTGATTTGTCTCTTGATAGGGCTGCTGGCTTTAGATGTGTAAAGACTGCTAATGAAAATGATAAAATAGTTCAATAATAGGCGGAGTTATTTATGAGATTATTCTATTTTCTGGCAAGATATTTTAGTTATACCTTTGCTGTTGCCTTTTTTGTTTCCATTATATGTATTTTTGAAACCATATTCACATATATGGTATCAAGCTCATTTATTCTGTCATCCTATGAAAAGATTTCCAAATTTTTTATTGAATGGCTGCCTATTGTTCTTGGTGTAACTATATTATTTCATTGGATTTTCTCTGGCTTGCTCACGCCTATAAAAATTCCGGCATTTATGAAGCGACACAGAAGGATAAATGCTCTCTACAGAGCTAATATGAAAGTTGAGGATCACCCTAAGGATTATTATGGAGATTTTTCTGATCTCGTAATGAATAATACCACAACAGCAGTTCTTCTTGTGGTATTTATTGCATTTGCCTTGGGTGGAATAAGCTTTTATAAGTTTCATTTTTTAGCAGAAATGACCTTTATTGAATTTAAGACAATTATAAGAGTGGTTGTTCTTGCTACTATAATTTTGGTTCTGATCTTTGGAATGTCAACGCACATTCTTGGGGAATTCCTTACTAACGATGAGAGAACTCGGCTTTATAATGAGGTTTTGAGAAGAGGGGAACTCATAAAACCACATGCTCTTATAAGTGTAAAGATAAGTCTTAGTTTTTTCATTATAATCATGGTTATAATTATTTTTACATTTGCTGCTTTGCTTGAGAGATTAAATACCTTACAACAGATCAACAATATGCTTGTAGTTGCCTTTATTGTGATTTCTGTTGCAAGTGCTCTTTACTTTGCGCGAATTAATTCCAATGTTGTACTTAGAATACTTCAGGATATGATCCGCGTTACACGAGAGATTGCATCAGGCAGACGAGCAGCTTTCCGCGTTTTGTCCCTGGGGCGAGAGTTTTCTTCGATTGAGTATGCCCTTATGGAAATGGCATGGGAAATTGATGCTTACCGCAGAAATATTGAGGCAAAAGTCCAGGAGCGAACAGAGGAGTTGGAAAAGGCTATGATTGAGTTAAAGCTCAGGGATGAGCAGATTCAAAAGCAGCTTGACATGGCCAGTGTAATTCAAAGGAGTATATTGCCTGCAAGGCTTGATGACTGGAATGAGCTCAAATTTTCGGTAAGATATCGTGCTATGGAAAAAATTGGAGGAGACTTCTATGATGTTTTTCAGCTCACAGACAATAAAATTGGAATACTCATGGCAGATGTCTCTGGACATGGAATTCCTGCAGCTTTAGTTACTGCAATGGCAAAGATTTCCTTTGGAAATGCAGGGACATTCCACAGCTCGCCAAAGAGAATTTTTCAGGAAGTAAATAAAAATATTATAGACCACATGAAGACTCAGGATTACATGACATGCTTCATGGTTGCAATTGATGACGATTATAATGTTACATATTCAAATGCAAGCCACCAGAAGGGTATCTTGCTTAGAAGAGTCAAAGGTGAAATTGAATACCTTGATACCAATGGACTTTTTTTAGGAGCTCTGGAAGAGGCAACTGAGACTTATGAAGAGAATACTACAAAAATGGAATATGGAGACAGACTCATTCTCTATACAGATGGAATCCCAGAGGCTCAAAATGAGAATAAAGAAGAATACTCCATAGAGAGATTTTCAGAATCTATTCTGAGACACAGAGATAAAGACCTGGAAAGCTTTACAGATGCTCTCCTTGAAGATGTAAACTCCTTCATGGGAGGCTCTGGACCTTTTGATGATATTTCTTTACTTGTAGTTGAGCTTGTGCTTGATGAAGCCATTGATTTGATAAAAAGGGCTCGAAAACTTATTAATACTCATAAATATCTTGATGCAATAGATCTTCTGGAAAAGGGTCTTGAAAAATATCCTGACAATCAAAAGATTTTGTATAATCTTGGAAAAAATTATTTCAGGATAAACAACTATAGCAAAACTGTGCAAATTATGGAAAAATATATTCAAAAGGACAAAAAGAACAAATATGCCTATTATATTTTAGGTGCTTCAAAATTTCAAATGCTTGACTATAATGCAGCCATTGAGCAATTTAACTTAGCGCTTTTTATAGATCCTAATATGGTAAATGCCTTATTTGCCCTTGGAATGTGTTATAAAAATACTGGTCGTTATGATGATGCTATAAGCATTTTTGAGAGAGTATTAAACATAGACTCTGGACATAAGATGGCACTTTTTGAGATCAAGCAAGTTGAAAAACTCAAGAGAAGCGACATGGATAGTCTTTAATAATTCATTATTTTAAAAGTGTATTATGAAAAAATTTATAAAGGATTATAACCACGAAGAACTGGTAGATTTTTTTACTAAAATAGGTGAAAAGGAATACAGAGCCAGGCAGCTTATAAACTGGCTTTATGAAAAGAATGTTAATGATTTTTCTTTAATGACAAATTTCTCCAAGGAATTACGCAAATTTCTTGATGACGAGTTTATTCTTTCACCTCTTACTATTGAAGACAGGTTGATTTCTGGAATTGATGGTACAGAAAAGTATCTATTCAAGACCTTTGATAATCACTACATTGAGAGTGTCCTCATAAAAAATGAGATGTCTGATGAAGGAAGATTAACTGTATGTATATCATCTCAGGTTGGATGCCCGATGGGATGCAGATTTTGTGAAACAGCAAAAATCGGATTTGTGCGAAATTTATCCTGTGGTGAGATTCTGGATCAAATCTGTCATGTAAGGAGAATATCTGGTTTAAAAAATAACAACATTGTATTTATGGGTATGGGTGAGCCTTTTTTAAATTATGATAATGTCTTAAAAGCTGCGGACATTATGAATTATTCCTTTGGATTTCATCTCTCTGTGAGGAAAATAACAATTTCAACAAGTGGCATATATCCAGCCATTGAAAGATTTATAGATGAAAGGCGTCCCTATAATATTGCTCTCTCACTGAATGATACTGAGCCAACAAAAAGGCTTGAAAATATGCCAGTGGAAAAAAAATATCCCTTTAAGATGATTTCGGATCTGTTGTCAGAAAAGACAACAGCCTCTCGCAACAGAATAACAATTGAGTATGTTATGCGCAAGGATAACATTTCCAAAGAGGATGCTAAAAGACTTAAAAAAATGTTTAAGTATGCCAACATAAAACTCAATTTAATTCCTCTTAATGAAGGGAATCACAATCTTCCTATTCCTACAAAAGAAGAGATTGAGGATTTTGTAAAAGAGCTGGAAATTATGAATGTTCCTGTATCTATAAGAAAGAGCATGGGCAGTGATATTTCTGGAGCATGTGGACAGCTTTCAGGGAAAAAATACAAACAGGAGAAAGAATTATTATGCAAATAATACAGTGGATTCTTTCTCATAAAAAGATAGTATTTATATACATTCCTCTTGTTATTATAATCTCTTTTGCCCTCTATGCTGGTTATATCTACATAAAATGGCAGTCAGACAGAGTGTCGGCTCTTGAAAAGCTTTCTAAGTATAAAGAGCTCATTGACAAAACTGAAGAAATGAAAAAGGGATATCCCTATTCTCGAAATGAGATTGATGTCAATGCCAAGGCAGTTAATATCCCCACAAGAATCTATGATCGAAATGGTGAGATTATAGGTGAGTTTTTTGAAGAGAAGAGGGAAATTGTTCCCTTTGATTATATACCTGAATGGATAGTTAAAGGAGTCATAGCATCTGAGGATCGTGATTTTTATAACCACAGAGGTATAAGCTGGACAGGCATTATGCGCGCTTTTACAAAAAATATAGTAAGTCTAAGCATAATGCAGGGAGGAAGCACTATTACTCAACAGCTTGCAAAAGTTTTGTTTACTGATATGGAGAGGAGTATAAAGCGGAAGATATATGAGGCATATTGTGCAATGGAAATAGAAAAGCTCTATGATAAGCAGGATATACTTTCCATGTATCTCAATCTCATATACTTTGGCAATGGATCCTATGGAGTTGAATCAACAGCAAAGATGTTTTTTGGAAAGTCAGTAAGAGAACTGGATATAGTTGAATGTGCAATGATCGTTGCCACAATTTCAAATCCAGGCATATATTCTCCTCTGTCTAATATAAATAATTCCTTAAGTAAGACTAAAAGAATACTAAAATCTTTGGCAGAAGCAGGCTACCTTAAAGAAGAAAAAATCGATCCACTCTTTAATGCTTTTTTAAAAAAATGGGGAGTTGTATTTGATGAAAGCAACAGGGTCAAGCAAACAAATATAGGCAGTTTTATTTACAGCTCTTACAGAATTAATATCGCTCCTTTTTTTAACGAACGAGTAAGACGTGAGCTGGTATTGCGCTTTGGGGAGGATGCTGTTAAAAAGGGGGGGCTTTCTGTATGGACAACCCTTGATGCAAAAAATCAGATTATTGCAAACAACAGCATAAAACATGGTATTGCACCTCAAAGAGAATACTTTCTCAAAAAAGCTGCTCAAGGCAAGAATAGTGAAAAGTATGTTAAAATAGCCAATGACATAGAAGGAGCTTTAATCTCCATTAATCCATATACTGGGGAAATTCTTGCCTATGTAGGTGGTTATGAGTTTAATGCTACAAATCAAAATGATAATGTATATCAAAGCTTCAGACAGCCAGGCTCTTCCATAAAGCCCCTTGTCTATGCAGCGGCAATGGAAAGTAAAAAAATTACTCCATCGACAGTTTTTGAGGACAAAAAAATTACTTTCAAAGGCGACTATACCCCTCAGAATTATGACAATAAATACTATGGTCATGTAATTGCACGACAGGCTTTAATAAAGTCTTTAAATACTGTGGCAGTTATGATTCTTGATAGAATAGGATATGATAAAGTTTTCTCTTATGTTCAAAAGGGACTTTTACTCTCAGATGGTGAATTTGATAAAAGGTTTTCAAAGACCCTTTCCTTTGCCTTAGGGTCCTATGAAATATCACCTATAGAAAGTGTTACACTCCATTCACTGCTTGTAAATGGAGGCAATTTTATTATTCCTTATGGTATAAAATTTGTTAAAGACTATAATGGCAATGTGGTCTGGGATAATGAAACTGATATTCACTCTAAGATTGCCTTATACAGAGAAAAAACTGGTGCAATAATAAATCCCGTGGCAGGAAGAGTTACCATATCCATGCTTGAGGGTATTCACGAACCAGATGCTTCTGTAAACTGGCTTTTACGAAAATACGGCATCAATTTCCCATGTGCTGGGAAGACCGGCACAACATCAAATTATAGTGACGCCTGGTTTGTTGGGTATACCTCAGAACTTGTTACTGCTGTATGGGTTGGTAATAAAAGCGGACTCATTTCCTTAGGAGAGGGAAGATCCGCCAGTGGAGTTGCTGCTCCAATATGGGCTGAGTATATTTCTTATGTGTTCAGGGATTCTCCCCCACCTACTTTTCAAACTCCTGCAGAAAATATTACTTCTGAAACAATATGCCTTGACTCTGGTGAGGTCGCTGGCAAGAATGGGGAATGCCCTAAAACAGCCATTCAGTACTATTATTCTGGAACAGAGCCTGGCAAGTTCTGTCATATTCATATTAAAAATTGATTACAGGAAAATATCATGAGAAGGTTATTAACATTTTGTTTAATAATACTGGCCTTATTTAATGTATCCTTTAGATGGCCTCTTTCTGATTTCAAGGTTACATCAACATTTGGTGAGTCAAGGGCTGATCACTTCCATGATGGTATAGATCTTGTATGCCCATCAAATAATATCTATGCAGTTGCTGATGGCAAATTAGTATTTAGTTGGAATAAACTCTATTTCCCAACAGAAAATTATTGGGGAGGGGGTAATTATAAGATAATTTCCCATGGGGATAAATTTTCAATTTACATGCACATAGAAGACGGTGACTCCCTTAAAAGTGAAGTCAAGGCAGAGGATATCATTGCTATAATGGGGAATACAGGTCATTCCTATGGAAGACATCTACATCTTTCAATTCTGGATCCAGTTGCAAAGGAGTCAATAAATCCTCTGTCGCTTTTACCTTCACTGGAGGATAAAAAAGCACCGGAGGTCTTGGGGTTCTTTCTAAAGATTGGGGATAAGTATACAATGCTTAAAGATAATTCAACCATAAGACTTACACAGCATTATCCATTACTTGTGTCAATTAAGGATTCAATTTCAGGAAAGGAAAATTTAGGTATTTACAAATTGCAGGTTATAGTAAATGAAAAAGATATGCTAAATGTTGATTTCTCTAAGATTTCTCTAACAGAAAAGGGATTGACAGTTCATAACTTGCCATTTTACAATTTATTTGATGAACAGGGTTACTATAAAATAGATGGCATAAAATACAGGCAGGGTGAAAACTTTGTTATAGTAAAGGCTTCTGATTACTCCGGTAATACCACTGAAAAGACTTTTAAGGTTTTTGTAAATCTTGATATTAAGTGATGATAGACTATGGGAAACTCTTTGAATAATTTGCTTCCAGTAATTAGAAGAGCAAAGGGAATCAAACAGGTAGATCTGGCTAAAAGTCTTAGCATATCTCCATCCTATCTGTGTAGGATTGAACGAGGACTTCTGGAAGCTCCTGATGAGATTAAAGCACAGTGCAGTGAGATTTTAGGAGTAACTGTAAATGAATTATTCCCTGATGAAAAAATAAATACTGACAGGAACTTTTCAAATTCAACAAGCAATAATCTCTGGCAAATTCGAATGAAAAAAAAGTTAAAGCAAAATCAGCTGGCAATACTTATGGATTGTTCACCATCATATATATCAAAGATAGAAAAGGGTTTGCAGGCACCAAATGATAAATTCAGAAAAAAGTGTGCAAAGATATTAAAAGTTAAAGAATCAGAAATTTTTCCTAAGAATTAAAAACATGGCCTATGTAACAATGCATCTTTTAGTCTTTGCTGTATTGCTCTTTTTTTCAGCCTTTTTTTCGGGAGCAGAAACAGCTTTGTTCTCAATTAAAAAAGCAGAGCTTTATCGATTTTCCAATTCTCCAAAAATTACAGAGAGAACAATTTCATCTCTCATGACCAATCCCGATGGCATACTTGCAACATTGCTTTTGGGGAATTTGTTTGTAAATCTTTCTCTTACAGCGGTGGTCACAAATTTTCTTCTTGGCTTTTTTGGAGACTATGGTCACTTAATCTCAATAGCAATTGTAACTCCACTAATTATTATTCTTTCGGAAATTACTCCAAAGCTCATTGCTGTTAATCTCTATATGAATCTACTTTCAGCTCTCCTCCCTTTTTTGCTTTTGTTTCACAAAGTTTTTTATCCTGCACGAATTTTATTGATGAAGTATACAGATATGCTAACAAAAATTTTTAAGCTTGAGCTTAAGTATTCCAATTTAACAGAAGATGAATTAAAATATGTAGTTGCATCAGGTGAGAAAAAAGGCATTCTGGATAAAAGGGAAAGTGATATAATAAAGAATGTAATCAGCTTTTCCAGAAAAGAAGCATCTAATATAATGTATCCACGGAATGAGGCTGTATTTATATCCTATGGTGCTTCTATTGAAAGCGCTATGGAGCTATGCCTTGAAAATGATATAATTCGCCTGCCTGTATACAAGGACGATTATGATAACATTGTTGGATTTGTTGATTCAAGAGATCTGATGTCCACATATCTTGGTTATAAAAAAAGGAAAAGCATAAATAGCTTTATAAGACCCATTGATTTTTTCCCATTTTCAAAGGATCTCAATGAGCTTCTGAGAGATTTCCTTCTAAAAAAAATTCAAATTGCAGTAGTTGTTGATGAGTATGGAGGCACAGCAGGTATTGTTACTTTGAATTCAATATTATCATCTTTGCTTGGCAAAAATTTTGGCAAATGGGGAAATTATAAAAAGAATCAAATAAGGACTATAAGTGAAGGCAGATTTATAGTTTCAGGTAATCTTCAACTGGATGAGTTTAATTCTTTTTTTAATGTTAACCTGGAAAGTGTAAATTCAGATACCATAGGCGGTTTTGTGGTTGAGAAGCTCAATGCCTTGCCTGCCAGGGGGATGAGTCTTGAAATTTCAGATCTTGAGATAACAGTGCGTCATGTTTCAAAGAGAAAAATAATTTCGTTGGAAGTTTTTGTAAAGGAAAGAGAAGCTTAATATGAGCAATTATTTTATTTATAACATTTTAGTTTTACTTTTTATTTTAACTTCCATATTTTTTTCTGCCCTTGAAACTGCCATTATTGCCAGCAGAAGGCTTTCCCTTGAAACATTAAGCAATTCTGGCAAAAAGAGCGCTATGAGAAGCCTCTATATAATAGATAATATTGATACAGCTTTGACTATGGTGTTGATTGGTAACAATATATCCAATATATGTGCAACCGCCTTTATAACTTTTGTTGTGACAAAGGCTCTTCATTTTGATGACAGTATGTTGCTTGGAGTTACACTTGTTCAGACTGTCTTTTTTCTGGTATTTTGCGAGATAACTCCAAAGATAGTTGCGAAATCAAAAGCAGAAAAATTTCTAATGATTGTCTCCTCTTTAGCAATTTTTTTAATGAAGATTATGACTCCAATAATCAAAGTCTCGTTATTTTTTACCAGGTTTATTGCAGGTGGGATTATGAGCGTAAATGTTACCAAAGATCCCGTAAAATCAAGAGATGATATTGATGCCTTTTTTCAGATTGGGAAAAATGAGGGAGTTATTGATGAAGATAGGCATGAGTATCTTGAGGAGATTCTGTCATTTAAGCATACCCTGGCCTATGAAGTAATGACTCCAATAATCGATGTTATCTCTGTAGGAGTAAACACCTCCATCAGGGAACTGGTCAATCTCATTGCCTCAAAAAAGTTTTCCCGAATACCTGTCTATGAAGGGGAGGAAGATAATTTTATAGGATATGTATATTATAAAGATATTGTTCTCTCAAAGCCAGATTCCATAAAAGATATTATACTTCCACCTGTATTTATTCCAGAGACAAAGAATATTTTTGAAATTTTTAAAGATATTCAAAAGAAACGCCATCCTTTTTATTTTGTTGTGAATGAGTATGGTGACACAACAGGTATACTGACCTTTGAGGATATTGCAGAGGAGATAGTAGGGGATATTCAAACCGATGATCATCCAGAGGAAAAATATATCTCTCAGGTATCTGACAGAAAATTTATTTTGAGCGGACGTATGGATATAGACTATTTTCAGAGATATTTTTCATTGAAAATAGAAAAACATCATTTTGAAACACTTGCAGGATTTTTGCTAAGTCTCTTTGGAAAGATACCTGCAACTGGTGAAAGAATTAAGTATGGGGACTGTGAATTTATTATAGATAAGATGACAGGAAGAACCATCGAATGGGTGCAGTTTATTTTGCCTCCAAAGGATAAATAATAGTTCTTCCTGATATTCAATATCTTCTATCTACTTATCATTGGGCCAAGTGAATCTTTACCGCCAATCACATGAAGGTGTAAATGAAAAACCTCCTGTCCAGCGGCTTTGCCATTATTCAGTATTAATCTGTAACCTTTATCATTTAGCTTGCGGGCTGATGCAATTTCTTTAACTGCCATAAAGAGATCAGAAAGCACTTTGCTATCTTCGAGTGAAATTTCTTCAATGTTTGCAATATGCTTCTTAGGAACAACCAGAATATGCTCTGGAGCAACAGGTCTTATATCCTTAAAAGCAAAAACAGTGTCATTTTCATATACTTTTTCTGAGGGTATTTCCCCTGATATAATTTTACAAAAAATGCAATCCATAAAAAGCTCCTTTTTATATTTTAAAATTTATTCACAAACTCTATATATAAAATCGATCATGTCGTGCTTGAAAGATTTTTTTTCTTCAGTACTTAAGGTTTTTATGTAATCTTCAATTGCCCTCTTGATTTCCTCTTCTTTGAGTGTAGACTTTACGTTATCATCAATAGTTCCAATGATCAATCCAGGGACCGATTGGCTATTTTCGTAACTTTTTATGTTATACTCATTTTCATTTTTATCATATTGAGGAAGATAGAATTTCAACTGTCGGAACATAAATTCAATTTTAGAAAACTCAAGCTTAATGTTTTTTATAATTTTGTCTTGTGCAATTATGGAAATAACAAGAGACATCTTGCTTGTATCCATATAGTCTTTTTCAAATGTAAGAGTTATTCTATTTTTAGAGGGAATTGAAGATTTCCATGAAAATTTTTCTAATCTAAAAAATCCCTCTGCTTTTATTTCATTCTTTTTTTTTGTTTTAGCAAATCTATTAAAATCAGAGATATCTATCTGTATATTATACTCAGAGGCAAGCAGATACATGATTTTTTTCACAGGGAAGGCACTCATCTCCGAGAAAGCAGAGTCGGTGTCTGCTCCTGTGTGAATATAAACAAATTCAGATAATATAAAGTTTTTATCACTAACAGAATCAAGTTCAGATTTTATAGAGTTTAAACTCTGACAGGAAATAAAAGAGATTAAGAGTGCAAGAATAGATAATTTTTTTATCATAAAAGAGCTCCAGGTGATATTGTTAAAATTTTTCCAAGATAATTATATTTCAATAGTGAATAGTTATTGAAAAAATTTTTTAAATTATTTACATTTGAATAAAGGAAATAACTTTTTTGCAATAAAAATTTTTATTCAACAATACTGCAATAGGGGGGATTATGGGGGGAAAATTTAAGCTTGAGTATGATGAAAAAAATAAAGTGCTTGTAGGTAAGATCACTTTGTCCACTGTCACAAAAGATGATGCTAAGGATATATACACAGAATTAGAAAAATCTATTCCTGCCTATCCAGATTATGAAAGCTATATCCTTGATGCATCTAATGCCATGGAAGTAACCAATGATTCTCTTGGATATTTAATGAAAAGTCTTGCAATAGTCAAAAAAACAGCTGGATATATGCTCTTGATTCTTACAGAGGAGATATTACAAAAATTTATGCTCTCAAATCCTGAAATGTTTGACTATTATGCTGTATTTTTTAATTATGACGAAGCATTGAAATTTATTTTATCTAAAAGATAAAGCATGAGTGACTATAACAATAAACTTGTCCCTATTTCTATAAGTTCTGTTAAAGAAAATCTCTCTCTTATCCTTTCAAATAATATTCCTGTATGGAGAAAAAATAAAAACGATCAATTTATGCCTGTTCCTCTTGATAGGCTTGAGCAATTTCTCGGCAATACTGATCATAACTATTATTTTTATATTGAGAATAAGTGGGAGAGCCTTATAAAGGCAGAGGTTGTAGAAAAAATTGAACCTAAAAAATCACCAGGCTTCTCATGGGTTGGAGATGAAGAAAATAGTTCTATTGATACATATACAGCACGTAGACAGAAATACATGGAGATGTCTCTGGAGGAAAGGGAAGAGCATTTATCTAATCTTCTGGATATAGTTAAGGATATAGAGATTCCTAAGAAAACAATAGATTCTGACTCTATTGTAACTTTGATTAATTCCCTTTCAGAAGCCTTTGTTATTACAAAATCAAGTTTTGAAGACTTTTCTTCAGAAGCTGGTGTGCCTCCACATCACATAAAGAAAATTGCCCTTGGGACAACTATATTAGTAAAGAGCGTGATGGAAATTGTTCGCAATAACAAAACAGTGAGCAATTTTTTAAATTTATTAGGGGAAAAGTCTACAGGTTCTACTGTAGATCATATGAACAGTGTATTTTTAATTTATGTTGCCTTCTGCTATTTTTATAACTCCTATTTTTCAGAGGGAAAAATTGCAAGGTTGAGAAGTGACTACAAGAAAAAATTTCAGCATTATTATACAAATCTTCCCTTAGAGACTGCTCCAGATAGTCTTGAAGATGTTTTTAAAGGTGGTATGAGAGAGCTTGATGGGGATAATCTTTTGCAATATGGTATTGGTGCACTGTTGCACGATATAGGTAAGGTGGACAACATAGACTATTTTGAAGGGGGGGATAAATATGATCGCAAGGTTATAATGCGACATGCCCCTGTGAGCTATAATATGATTATAAAGACAAGAGAATTTGATCCAATAGTCGCCTATCTTGCAGCTTTGCACCATGAGTATTATAATGATAAAAGTGGATATGGTTTATCAAAGCTTTTGTTTCCAGAGGATGTAAAGAAAATTAAAACACCTTATTATTGTCTGGCCTATGATCTGGAAGAGGTTAAAGCTGGGTACGCAATTGCCTATGTCCCTGCAAAGATGCTTGAGATAGTTGATGTATTTGATGCCCTTACAGATAAAAAGAGAAAGTATAGAGAAAGGGAGTTTACAGTTGATGAGGCTCTTGAGATTATGAAAAACGATTTTATAGAGAAATCTTTAAAGCTTGATCCAATTCTCTTTTCTATTTTTGTTGATTTTGTGAACAATAACGCAATGCTTAAAGACAAAACCTTAATACCAAAATTACTGGGAAGATAACTGAGGAGCTTTGATCAGATTTAGCGATATAAAAGTTGTTTTATATAAACGAGAATTACTCTCTTATAATATTGCCAAAAGGATAGTTGAAGCTACTAAGAAGTCAGGTATACCTTTGAGTGAATATACCTGTGAAGAAGATCTTGGAAGTCAGCTTGAGATTATTCAAAAAAATAATCTATCATCAAAAGAGGTGCTTATTCTTAAGGAGTTTCATGGGAGAAAGTTTCAGAAGTGTCCTGGGTCAAATAATGTAATTTGCTGCAACTATTATCTTCTCAATACATGTTTTAATTGTCTATATGATTGTACATATTGCTTTTTAAACTCTTATCTCAATTCCTATGGTATAGTTCAGTTTGTTAATCTTGATGAGCTCTCGGATTCTATAAATGAATTTTCAAAAAATTATCACAATATTGTCAGAGTTGGAACTGGAGAGTTTACTGATTCATTGATGTTTGATGAGATAACAGGAATTGCTCATGATCTAATTGAGAAAACCTGTTCAAACAAAAAAATATTTCTCGAGTTTAAAACAAAATCTGCAAATATAGATCATCTCCTTGATATAAAAGATAAAGGACACACTGTTCTTGCATGGACTCTAAATACTCCAGAAAATATTAAGTTATATGAGCACGGTGCTGCTACATTGAAAGAACGACTTGATGCTGCAGTTTTAGCTCAAAAAGCTGGATACTTCACTGCTTTCCATTTTGATCCAATAATAAGGTCAAAAAATTTTATAGATGATTATATTGATGTAATGGATGAGATGGCTCAAAGGCTTAATCCTGAAAAGATTCTATGGATTTCCCTTGGCTGCTTTCGCCATAGTCCTGGATTTAAAGATATTATAAAGCACAAATTCCCTTATGAAAGGCTTACAACTGAAGAAATGTTTCCAGGGATCGATGGGAAGATGCGCTACATCACCTCTGAACGGATTAAAATTTTTAAAACTTTTTATCAAAGGCTGCATTTATACTTTCCTAAAACTTTTATATACCTTTGCATGGAAGACTCTTTTGTATGGAAAGAGGTTTTTGGTATTGACTATAATGCTTCAGAGGAATTGGAAAACGATCTATCACAACATCTAAAATCATTTGTGAATTGTAATTGACCGTTTTGATATATTTTATAATCCTGTCAAAAGAATTGAATTTTACTCTTAAAAGGAGTTTTGTTTTGCAGGAGATAGATTCAAAGGAACTTTTAAAAGAGCTTAACGAGCTAAAAGAGAAAATTGATGAGCTTTATAGATCAGTGGGAATAGATGAGCTCAAGAGACGTCTTTCTGAACTTGAATTGCAAATGCAGAGAGATGAGATATGGAAGGAACAGGCTAAATTTACTGAATTCAATCAAGAAATAAGCAAGCTCAAGAAAAAGATAGAACCATGGAACTGCTTAATATCCGATATAAATGAATCCATTGAACTTGTCCAGATGGCAGCCTCTGAAGGGGAGCAAGGTATACTCAGAGAGGTCAATGATAACATTAAAAAGTACAAAGATATTTTTGAGGAACTTGAAACACGGGAGTTGCTTTCTGGAGAAGCTGACATAAGTGATGCTATAGTTACAATACATCCAGGAGCTGGTGGAACAGAATCTCAAGATTGGGCAAGCATGTTGTTGCGCATGTATACGCGCTGGGCAGAAAAAAATGGATTTGAAACAGAATTGATTGATTACATGCCAGGTGAAGAGGCTGGGATAAAAAACGCTACAATACTTATAAAGGGTGAATACGCCTATGGCTTGCTTAAAGGAGAAATGGGAGTCCACAGATTGGTGCGAATATCTCCCTTTGATGCAAATAAGCGTCGACATACATCCTTTGCCTCTGTGGAAATTTTACCTGATGTCAATGAGGATATACAGGTAGATATAAATGAAAATGATTTAAAAATTGATACCTATCGAGCCTCTGGGGCAGGAGGGCAACACGTAAACAGAACAGACTCAGCAGTGCGCATAACTCACCTACCAACAGGAATAGTTGTTCAGTGCCAAAATGAGAGATCGCAGCATAAAAATAAAGCCTTTGCAATGAAAGTACTCAAGGCTAAACTTTATGAGCTTTATAAAAAAGAAAGCGATGAAAAGAAGATGGAAGCCATGGGAGAAAAGAAGGATATATCATGGGGAAATCAAATAAGATCTTATGTATTCCAGCCCTATACCCTTGTGAAAGATCACAGAACAGGTGAGGAGATTGGCACCATAGAATATGTCATGGATGGTGAGATTAATCGATTTTTATATGCTTATTTAAAAAGCCAGAGATTATCAGGATAAAGGAGCAAATCATTCATAATGAAATTAAGTGGTATATCCTCAAAATTAAAAAATTTTTTTAATTTCTCTAAGGCTATGGAGATAAAGCTTGGGGATATAGATCTTTCCGATGCCTTTGATTCTCTGCCTGGTGTTTCTGGTGAGAACAAACTTTTCCTTGGGAGGTTTCATGATGGTGACCTTCTCAAAATGATGGAAAAGATAGGCCTTGTTGAGCATCTAAAACATCTTGGCTTCAATGAACTTCTTGTTGACCTTGACAGGGATGAAAACAATATTCATTATTTTAAACTTTACTGGAAAGATAAAAATCACGAAAATCAATTGATAGATTTACGCTTAAGCGAAACAACCTTTTGCCCTGACAAAAAATTTTTTGAGGAAGGCATTACTCCACCTGTATATGATATGATGGTTATAGAATGGCTCTCTGCAAAAAATCCTCTCAAAACTTTTGATGAAACTCGTCCACAGCTTCCAGGTCAAACAAAACCAGGTCTGGGCATCATGAAGTTTTGTTTCAAAATGCTATACATAATGGCCAGAGAAGTTTATAAAGATGGATTTCTTGATGTTCCGGAACATATGCATGGAGCAATAATGTATTCTAAAAAGTTTAAGTTTTTTGATCCAATCCATGAGGCAATAATACGTGCTGTCATGAGGGATCTTGAGAGATACTCTCTGGCTGATATTACATGGGGTGTGATTACAGAAACAATTATAGATAGGCACAAAAATAAACCAGCAGTTTATGCACCAGGTGAACAGATATTTCCCGTATCCCGAAGGTTAAAAAAATATTTTAAGTCAAAGAAATATCAAAACACTTTTAAGCGATATTATAACAAAAAGAGATATTACCTTGATTATGAAGAGATGAAAAAGCGGCGAGAAGAAATATTGAAAACTAAAAAAATTGAAGATCTTTGCTGATTAGCTTTTTTATTTTATCAATCTTATCAAGATCATCGGCATCATTTTTATAATTACATGCAATCTGTTCCATTGCTAAGATATTGCTTTCTTTGATACGAGACAGTTCCTCGAGCAGGGATTTTATTTTTTTAATATTGCTGAAATAGTTTAGTAAAAATGGTTCTTTTGAGTTTTCTTGAAGCATTTTTGAATTCAGGTATAGCCCTCTTTTTTTTAACTCATCATTTACTCTGGATATATTAAAATCACAGAGATTGATTTTGTTAATAATTTCATTTTCAGACTCTATGAGGTTTTCAATATCATCAAGGGCTTTAAGCAAGGCTGATATCTTTCTCTCAATGCATAGCATATCATTGAGCAAAGAAATTTTTTGACTTTGGTGAAAAAGAATTTCCTGCATGCAAGAGGATATATCATCCCTCAATGCTGAAGCTCCCTTTTGCACCTATATTTGCATTTCTATCAGATCTTGCCTCTGTGGCAGATATTTGATCCCAGGCATCTCTCAGTTCTTTTAAAAGTTTAAGCACATGTTTGATTATTTCAGGATCCTTCTTAATATTAGCCTCAAGCAACTGACGCTTGAAATACATATAAAGGCTAAATAAATTTTTTGCAATTTCTCCACCTTCTTCCATATTAAGAGAAAGTAGAAGTTCTGTAATTATATCCTGAGCCTTTATAATATTATTATTCACCACATCATATGTCCGTGGATTCATATTTTCAATGGCAATATTTAAAAATTTAATGGCACCATCGTATAGCATCACAATGAGTTTACCCTGATTTGCTGTGGTAATCTGTGTTTGCTTGTATTGACTGTAAGGGTTTGTATTTGACACTTTCCGGCTCCATAAAAATTTATTTGTTAACTTATCAATTATATTATCGTATTTCCATATGATTAACTTTAAAGGATTTGAACCTTCAAAATTAAAAATTGGCTGTAAAACTGCTTAATTTATAATAAGCAATTTTACAGAAAAATCAATATTAACTTAGAAGTTTTGCTATTTTGGCAAGAATTTCTTCATATTTTTCTTTAGTTTTTTGCACAATGTCCTCTGGCAAAGGTGGAGGTGGAGAATTTTTATCCCACGGTGTGGTATCTAAGTAATCACGTATAAATTGCTTGTCATAGCTTACAGGAGATTTACCTGGTGAATAAAGGCTTGCATCCCAGAAACGGGAACTGTCTGGAGTTAAAACCTCATCTATGAGTACTATTTCTCCATTGTCATAGCCAAATTCAAATTTAGTGTCAGCGAGAATAATACCAGCATCTTTTAGTAGATCTCTGCCGTATTCATATATTTTAATAGTCATGTCACGTAAAAAAGCAGCATCCCTCTGGCCAAGGGAATCAATCATAACATCAATGGATATGTTTTCATCATGCCCAGTATCTGCCTTAGTGGCAGGGGTAAATATTGTTTCTGGAAGTTTATCTGCGAGTTTTAGATTATCTGGAAGCTTCACTCCTGACACAGACCCCTTGTCTTTATACTCCTTCCATCCGCTACCGATTATGTAACCTCGAGCAACACATTCAAAATCAATGCGTTTTGTTTTTTTTACAATAACAGCTCTGTCTTTAAAAAATTCAGGATATTTTGAATATGGAGCAGGGAAGTTATTGAAATTTGCTTCCACTATATGATTTTTTATAAAATCAATTTTTTTAAACCACAAATTTGATATGGTGTTGAGAATTATTCCCTTTTGAGGAATACCATTGGGGAATATGTGGTCAAAGGCAGATATGCGATCTGTAGAGACAATAAGCATATGTTCTGAGTCTATAGGGAATAAATCCCTTACCTTGCCGCTATATATTGCTTTGACTTCTGGGATTTCAATTTTTGTAAGCGGATTCATCTTAACTTTCTCCTTTAAGTTTATTTATTAAGAGCTCATTAACAATTTGTGGATTAGCCTTACCCCTGGATTCCTTCATAACCTGACCAACTAAAAATCCAAGAGCCTTATCTTTACCCGCTTTATAGTCGTTAACAGATTGAGGATTATTTGCAATTATTCGATCTACAATAGACTCAATTTCAGAGGTGTCTGTCACCTGACGCAAGCCTTTTTTATCAATAATAGCAATCGCTTCCTCTCCAGTTTCAATCATATCACGGAAGACGCTTTTAGCAATCTTTCCGCTTATGGTATTATCATCAATGAGTTTTAGAAGCTCTGCCAGATTTTTGGAGCTAACAGGAAATTCGTATATTTTTTCAGGATCATCAATTAAGCCAAGCAATTCGCTCATAATCCAGTTAGAGGCCTTTTTGGGATTTGCCCCATAGCCTATAACATCTTCGTAATATTCTGCAAGTTGACGGACAGAGGTCAAAACTTCAGCATCATAAAGAGGTATATTGTATTCCTTTATAAATCTTTCCCTCTTTTGATCTGGCATTTCTGGGAGCAATTTTTTTAACTCATCCACAAAATCACTGGTTATTACAATAGGAGGCAAATCAGGATCTGGGAAGTATCTATAATCATGGGCATCTTCTTTTGAACGCATACTGTATGTAATTTGTTTATCATTATCCCACAGCCTTGTTTCTTGAACAATCTTATCTTTTTCGCCACATTCAATTAAATCGACTTGTCTTTCAATCTCATAATTTATTGCAGCCTTAACAGCTTTAAAGGAGTTTAGATTCTTAACCTCCACCTTTTCTCCAAACTTCTCATCACCCTTAAGACGAACAGATATATTGACATCACAGCGGAGGCTTCCTTCTTCCATATTTACATCTGAAACGCCAGTATATTTAATAAGAGATTTAAGCTTCTGCAAATAGTTATAAGCCTCATCTGCTGATCTCATGTCAGGTTCAGATACAATTTCTGCAAGAGGAACTCCGGTTCGATTGAGATCAACAAAGGAGCAATTTTCACTTTTGTCCTCTGAATGAATGGATTTGCCAGCGTCCTCTTCAAGGTGGAGTCTTGTTATGCCTATTTTTTTTGTTCCATTTTCAACAGGAATTTCTATATATCCATTTTTGCATATTGGCATGTCATATTGGGAAATTTGATAAGCCTTAGGGAGATCTGGATAAAAATAGTTTTTACGATCGAATTTGCTGTATTGCGAAACTTCACAATTTAGTGCAAGTCCAGCGATTATGCCTTTTTTTAGAACTTCTTCATTTAAAACTGGAAGCACCCCGGGCAGACCAAGACAAACAGGACATGTTTGACTATTGGGCTGAGCACCAAATTGAGTGGAACAGGAGCAAAATATTTTTGTTTTTGTATTGAGCTGAACATGAACCTCAAGGCCAATAACAGGTTCGTATTTCATAATGTCTTCCCCATTAAAAATTTTAAAAGTGTGTTTGACTTTAAAAGAATTAAAATTTACTATAAATACAAATAATTGTGAATTTTTGTCAAGTAAACAAAGGTTGACATAATATCTGACTGTGTTTTTTTATGTCAAATTAAAAGTCAAATTTGCAAATACCTATGAAGATAAATTTAAAAAAATTCCATACGACTTTAATTGTAATAGGATTATTTATCTCCAGCTATAGTTTTGGTTATTTCTATGGTTCTTACTCTATGAATCAATTTTTTAATGAAAGATTAAGTCTTGTTAACTTTATTTTCAGGCCATCAGGAAATATTATCAAAACATATATTCTGCTCAATAGTAGTGATGAGTTAAAACGCCTTGAGGGATATTATAGTTACAGGGAGCTTCCACTGCGGGATGAAAACTTTTTATTAAAAAGATATTCAATGGAGACATCTGATTTAATCAAAAAAACAATTATATGGGTAGCTGAGGAAAAGTTTAAAGATAAAAATCCTGTGGATATTTATCAAAAATTTTATAACACAAGTTCTGAAAATTTAAAAATATATTTACAGCAAAAAATCGATGGTTACAACTTGGATAAGGCCATCAAAAAATAATAAGGAGCTAAAAATGAAAAAATTATTTCTTGCAATCTTGATAGTGCCATTGATTTATATAGCCTCCTGTTCCAATGGAGATGTCAAAGTAGGCTCATCTGTGCCAACTTTGATTAAAGAGGGATTTTTAAATGACAATGAATATGAGATTGTCTGCATTGGCTTCCCTAAGGAAGGACTTTCCGGAATTCAAAAAGAAGAGTCTGCAAAAAGAGCTGCACTATTAAATGCCTATTATTATGCAGGGGTGAGATTTGATTCAACTGTTGCTCCAGATAAAGATGGCTCTATTAAGAAAATGGAAATATCTGATGACTATGCTACTGTTTATTATATAATCAAAAAAGAAAATCTAAAATCAAGACTTAAAAAATAAAGGAGAATTAAAAGTGACAGCTGATGATATTAAATATATTGAAGAGCTTTGTATTAATGCAAAAAAAGCCTCAAAGATAGCAGCAAATCTTAAAACCGTAGAGAAGAATAATATTCTATTTAAGATAGCAAAAAAAATTTTAGATAATAAAGATTATATTATTTCAGAAAATAAAAAGGATCTCAAAGAGGCAGAGGCAACTGGTATAGCTCCGGCTATGCTTGATAGGCTTTTGCTCAATGAAAAGCGCATAGATGATATTGCTAAATCGGTTGAAGACATTGCAAGGTTTACAGATCCTATTGGAAGAATAGAAAACATGAAGGTTGTTCCCTCTGGCATAAGAGTAGGTCAGATGAGAGTGCCCCTTGGTGTTATAGCTGCAATTTATGAGGCAAGACCAAATGTTACAGTGGATATAGCTGCACTTTGCATAAAATCAGGTAATGTATCAATTTTACGAGGCGGCCAGGAGGCTTTTAATTCCAATATGGCTTTTGGTAGGTTAATAACAGAGTCCTTAAAGGAAAGTGGAGTTTCAGAATATATAGTGAATGTAATCAACCGAACCTCAAGAGAACTGGTTCCGCCTCTCCTTAAGATGGATAAATATATTGATATGGTAATCCCACGGGGAGGTGAGGGGCTAATCAAAATGGTTGTGCAGGAGTCAACAATCCCGGTATTGAGGCACGAGAGAGGGCTGTGTCATGTTTTTGTTGATGAAAGTGCAAATAGAGACTTTGCAGAAAAAATAACAATCAACGCAAAGGTTCAAAGACCTACTGTATGTAATGCAGCAGAGACTTTGTTAATCCATGAAAACTATCCCTATAAGCGTGAGCTCATTCAGGCCTTAATAGATCACAATGTAGAAATAAGGGGCTGTGAAAAAACTCAAAGACTTCATGAAAAGGTAAAAGCAGCAACAGAAGTTGATTGGGATATGGAATATCTGGATCTTATAATTTCTGTTAAAATAGTATCTTCCCTTGATGAAGCATTAGAGCATATCGCAAGATATAGTTCTGGCCATACAGAAACTATCATAACTGCAAATTATTATAACTCAGAGAGATTTCTGAAAGAAGTTGATTCTGCTGCTGTTATGGTAAATGCTTCTACAAGATTTCATGATGGCGGAGAATTTGGGCTTGGGGCAGAAGTTGGTATTTCCACACAAAAACTTCATGCACGAGGAGCAATGGGTATAGAAGGCCTCACCACACTTAAATATATAGTTTATGGAAATGGAGAGACAAGATAAAAAACGCATTGGAATTTATGGTGGCACATTTAATCCTATTCATTATGGTCACCTTATAAATGCAGAGTTTGTCCGAGAAGCCCATGGTCTGGATAAAATTATTTTTATTCCATCAAAAGATCCTGTTCACAAAAAATCAGAGGGTAGTGCAACAGCTATTGACAGATTAGAAATGGTCAAGCTGGCTATTAAGGGAAATTCTTTTTTTGAAGTATCCGATATAGAAATCAGGAGAGCTGAGCCATCATTTACCATTTTAACTTTAAAGCAGTTAAAGGCATTATATCCTGATGAGGATTTATTTTTTATAATTGGAAGTGATTCCTTTAATGAGCTTGACACATGGAGAGATTCTGAGGAATTATTGTCCTTAGGTAGATTTATAGTTTTAAATAGACCTGGCAATACAAAATTGAGAGAGGATATATTGCAAAGGGGGACTTTTCATATTTATCATAATCCATTGATAGAAATAAGCTCCTCCGACATACGATCTAAGCTAAAATTTGGAAAATCCGCACGGTATCTCTTGCCTGATGCTGTGCTTGAATATATTCTACAAAAGGAGTTTTATAAAAATTGAAAAGTAAAGTTAACATACTTATAGCTGCTGGTTTTATATTACTTGTTCTATTTGGTATATATAGCTACAAAAAATATACTCGCAATATTATTGATGAGATGATAGCCAGAAATAATCTTATCAATATTCTCATTGCAGGAAGGAATGTTTATAATGACAATACATTCAACTTCTATGCAATAGTCTCCATAAATCCAGGGAATAATAATATTGGTATAACCTTTATACCTCCAGATTATAGCGTCAAGATGAATGATGACGGCACAAAGATAAAGAAGATCTCAGAGCTGGATTTTTATTATTTTGATAGAATTCAATATTCTCTCAAAAAGGATATTCAACTTAATGTGCCTTTTTATGTAAAATTATATTCACCTGATGTTCTTCGAATTGTGGATATGATTGAAGGCATGAATTTATTTTTACTTAACAACTTTGAAGGATTAAAGGCTAATTTTGGTGTGAATTATTTTGATGGCAGAAAGGTTGTTAAATATATAAATGGGGTCAAAGATAACTCTATATATTTGAAATATGATCGCATATTTGATATTTTAATGACTCTTTATCATGATAGGGAAAATCTCAAGAAATATGCAGATCTGGATTTTATAAATGATGTCATAAAAAATATAAAAACAAATCTTATGCCTCAGGAGATTTTATCGCTTACTCAGATAATATTAAAAAATGGTAATTTTATGGCAACCTTGTTACCTGGGGGTTTTTATAATGGATATTATCAGGTTGATGAAATAAGTTACAGAACATATCAACAGGATTTTCTCACAAATCTTGTAACAGGCACAGAGGGAGAGACAAATGTAAAAATAACAATATTAAATGGAACAGAGGTACCTGGGCTTGCAAGAAAATACAGAAACGATCTAATACGTGATGGATTAAACGTTATAGAGTTTGGGACATTCGATAGAACGGATATTAGCTCGTCGATTTTAATTTGTAGAAGCTGTGATTATAAATCAGCCAATAAAGTTGCAGATATGACTGGCATAAATCAGATCTACTTTGTAACAGACACAACTCAGTTAAGCAATATTCTTATCGTTATTGGAGAGGATAGAGCAGGTGATAAAAAGAAAAAATGACATAAACCAAGATAATCACATAATCGAAATAGGCAAAAAGAGCCTTGAATTCTTGAGTGAGAAAAAGGGAATAGATCCAGTTTTCATGGATCTAAGACGTGTAAATAGTTATCTGGAATTTTTTTTAATAGCAACTGGAAACTCAAAAATTCATTGCAGAGCTCTTGCCCGTGAGCTTGAAAAGTTTATGTTTGAGCAGGGATTTAAATCTTATGGTAAACCAGATTACAACTCAGATTGGATAATAATAGATTTTGGTGAGATTATAGCTCATATATTCACAGAAGAAACCAGAAGCTTTTATCAACTTGAGAGGCTCTGGGGTGATGCTGATAAATACTACATTTAACAGGGGGAAGAGATGGAGACGCAGGAAAAATTAGATCTACAGCAACTCATTCTTGAACATTCAAAAGAAGGCACTATAACATGTGCAAATGCCTTTAGACTGGTAAGAGAATATGGCTTTTTTCCAGATATCATAGGCATTGCTTTGAATAATAATAAAATAAAAATAAAGGAATGCCAGCTTGGACTTTTTGGATATACAGATGGTAAAAAAGTCAAACCAGCAGAAACCATTTCAGAAGAAGCAGAAAACAAAATTTATTTTTTATGTGAAGATGATGACAGACTTCCCTGTATGGCAGCATGGAATATTGCCAATGAACTCAAAGTAAGTAAGCTTGAAGTGGCATGTTACTGTGAAAAATTGAATGTTAAGATCAGTAAATGCCAGCTGGGAGCATTTAAATGAGTCTTTGACTCATTTAAATGCTCATATCAAATGGTCAGAATCTATATTTCCCACTTTGAATGTCTTCATATACCTTCTGGTTTAACTTTATATATTTGAGTTTAACTGGATCAAGAAAATAGAGGGGATCCTTTATTATTTTTGGATCAAAGCCTTCTTTTTGCAGATGGGATTTGATCTGCTTGAAACTTGTTGTGGCATCTTTTTCTTTTCTTAACCTGATAAAATAAGGTCGAGCGTAAACTGGGAGATTTTCCACAACATATTTTGAAAACTCTGGCAATTCCAATTTAAAACCTGGCAGTAGTGTTAAGGCTGCCATTCCAGCTCTGCCTTCTGTGTTTTTTACTGTTACGCCATAGACATTGCAATCTTCAAAAGAACCAAAGCGGCTTAAAACATCTGCGACCTCGTTGGTGGCAACGACTTCTCCCTTCCATTTAAAGGTATCTCCCAGCCTGTCAACAAAGGAAACATAATCACCTTTATGAAGCCTGAAGAGATCACCACTATTGAAATATTTATCCCCTTTTTTAAAGACATTTTCAACTATCTTGGAATTTGTTGCATTCTTGTTGTTTTTATATCCAGCAAATGGATTTGTATTATTTATGGCAGCAAGGAAGAGACCAGTTTCCCCTGGTTTACATTTAATTGCAAATCCATTTGCATCACGAAGGATTTCTTCTTTTTCTATGTCGTATTTAACAACTTCACCCATTCTTATTCCTGCAGCTTTTAGCCTGCCGATCATGCCAGGAACTCCCTTTAAGTTAGACAAAGCTCCAACGCCTTCTGTTGCTCCATAGACTTCAATAATTTTTTCTATACCAAAGCGGTTTTTGAAATCCATCCAGTAATCGGCTCTCATTCCGTTACCAAGTATAAATCTCAACGGATTAAGAGCATCATTCTCCTTTTTTGGCTGATTATTCAGATAGCGACACAATTCTCCTATGTAGATAAAAATTGAGGCATTATATTTTCTAATGTCATCCCAGAAATTTGTGGCAGAAAATTTTCTTCTTATGGCCAGAGTCCCACCATGCATTAATGTAGTAGGCCAGGCAATATTTATGCCACTATTGTGATATAAAGGCAGGCAGAGATATTGAACATCATCCTCAATAGCTCTTAAGCTAAAACCTCCAGCTCCATATCCAAGCTGAAGCCATTTCTGGTGTTTCAATTCAGTAGCTTTGGGCATTCCTGTTGTCCCTGAGGTATATATGTATTCAAGAGTATCCTTAGAGTTTATTTTTTCTGTGGTAGGTGGATTTTCACCAGACTCCTGGGTAAGCAATGGAGCAAAATCAATAAATCCAGTTGGAAGCCTTATATTCTGACCTTCACAATCTACCAAAAAAAGGCCAGGCTTTTGAAGTTTTATATCTTTTTTTATTTTTGCTATTTCACCAACAAGCTCGTGGCCTATGATGATAGCCTTAGCCTCAGCAATGTTTATTGCATGGAGTAAAACATGACCCTTTAGATTGCTATTTAGCAATGCAGGGACAACTCCAATTTTAGCAAGGCCTGCATGTATTATTAAAAATTCAGGTCTATTGTCCATGAATAGTGCAACTGTATCACCTTTGATAAAATTTTTGTTTAAAAAGAAATTCGCAATTTTATTTGCACTTATGTTGAATTCACAATAGCTTATTGTCCTGTTTTCAAAGAGAATAAGGGGTTTGTCTTTGTATTTCACCACCTGTTTTTCCAGAACACTTCCAAGGGACATATTCTGCAAATTCTTTAAACGTACAAATCCAATCATCCCTTCAAAATGGGATATGAGTCTTTTTAATTTTTCCATAAAAACCTCCCGTTTTTTATAAAAGATTATTCAAGACCGGCTGACTCTTATAAAAGAATATGGAGCATAAAAAATCAATACAAAATCAGTATTTATTCCTTAACTTTTTTTAAAATAACAGAAAATAGAAATTGTCCATTTTGTTTTTTGAATTTTTAAAAAATAAAAAAATTGACTTTATAAATGTATTTTATTATTTTAAGATAAATATAAAATCAATGTGGTACAGCTATGGAAATTGACATCAAAGAAAGTGAACAACTTGTAGTAATAAAAGTTATTGGCGACATTGAGATGATGTCCATAAAGACTTTTAAAGAAATGCTTTTTGAGGTTGGTCAAAATAGTGATAAGAACATAGAAATTGATCTTTCAGAAGTGGACTATATTGACTCTTCAGGAGTAGGTGTTCTCATAAGCATGCTTAAACTTCAAAAGAAAAAAGGCAAAGAATTAATAATCCAAAAAGTGAGCTCAAAGGTACTTAATGTCCTTAAACTTAGTTCACTTTCTGATGTATTTAACCTATAATAAATATGAAAATCATCATAGGTAATGGCTTTGATGTCCACGCTTTTGCAGAAGGCAGAGATCTAATCCTTGGTGGAGTAAAAATTCCTTTTGAGAAGGGATTGGCAGGTCATTCTGATGCTGATGTCCTGACTCACGCAATAATTGATTCCATTCTTAGCCCCTGTGGTTGTGGCGACATAGGACAGATGTTCCCTGACTCTGATAATCAATATAAAGATATAAATAGCATATATCTTCTGACAATTGCTTATAAAAAAGTAAAAGAAGCTGGGTATCGTATAATCAACAGTGATTCTGTCATTGCCTGTGAAAAGCCAAAGATCCTCCCTTATGTAGATTCAATGAAACAAAGACTTTCCGATGCATTTAGCAATGAAGTTCCACCAGAATCAATTGGAATAAAAGGAAAAACTACAGAAAAACTTGGATTTATAGGCAGAGGGGAAGGCATTGCTGTATGGACAGTCACACTCCTTGAAAGGCTTTCTTGAAATTGATTTATATTGCAGTTAATCAGTAATTAGAGCTATTACTCATAAATTTTCTAATGAGACATAATATATCTTATCGGAAGTTACCGCTGTATTTATGGATTACTCCTCAATTTTCATTTTATTGACAAAATCAATGTATTCTTCCTCTGATATTACATCTAAAAATCTCCCATCTATAGGTTCAATTTCAAAAAGCCAACCATCTCCATGAGGATCCTCGTTTATAATTACAGGATTATCATAAATTTCTCTGTTTATGTTTGTGATTGTTCCATGAAGCGGAGATTTGATTTCTATAACATCTCTGAGGGATTCAATAGTTGCAATAGCATCATTTTGATATATTTCCATTCCAATTATGTTTTTAATAAATTCAGCTGATATTATCTCGCCAAGTAGCTCTGCAATATGGAATGTAATTCCACATCTAAAAATTCCATAATCTACTTTTTTTAGCCAGATATGTTCATAAGTAAATAAAACTGTATCATCAAATCGTTCAAACGCCATTTTGGGACTACTGGTTTATATCTTGTTGATTATTGAAAAAAAAATCATAAAGGTTTTCGGCCTGGAGGTTGAATTTTCCCCTTGAGTGTTCTTTGATTATTTGCTGTAAAAGTTCAGATGACATGGAATAATTCTTCTGTTCATAATATAATATGGCAAGTTCAAGTTTGCTTTTGATGCCATATTCACTGTTGCCGTTGTCTTGTGTGATTGTTTTATTAAAATATTTCATGGCCATATTTTTATTTTTTTGAAGCAGCAAATTAAGCATGCCAAGATAGTAATTAGCCTCTATGGTATACTCGTTTTCACTTTGAGCAATCTTGTAAAAGTGGAAATAGGACTGATTATAATTTCCTAATTCATAATTTATTTTGCCAGAAAGGTAGTAAACATAGTTGGTATTTTCTTGGTAAGGCGTAAGATATTTTAGATATTTATTAAATGATTTAATATCCTTTTGATTATAATGGAAAAGCAAATTTAATAATAAAATCCTCTCAATATATCTTGTTGTAGATACAAGGCTTAGATTTTCTTCAGTTAGGCTTGCTCCTTCCCTTTCTCTACCGCTATAGAAATAATTCAGGATAGTAAGAGCTTCTTTGCTCGGGATATTTTCTTTCAGTACTATGAGGTTTAGATAGATAAATGAGTTCTCATAAGATCCTGTTTCAGAAAAGATCTCAGCCATAGCAATTTTTGCTTTATCTTTTATTGAGTCACCTATCTGTGAGCTTATAATTCTTTCAAATATTGATTTAGCAGAGTTGAAATCTTTTTCTGAATAGTAGTAATATCCAATTTTTAAAAGCATCTCGTTTTTGAGATTTTCGTCTTGTAGTGATTCTGCCATTTTTGAGGCTGTAAAAGCATCTCTTACTTTTAAAACAGAATCAATGATAAGCTCTATGTCTGCTGGTGGATATGAGGATATATCCTCCCATTTTGTTAGGTTATATACTGCATCATATTGTCCAAGATTGTAGTAGCTTCTAATCTGTATAAGGGGAAGTTCCATCCATTGAGCCTCATCAAGAGCTGGAATTTGCATGCTTTTAACTATCTCAATTATTCTATTATATCTTTTGATTTTATAATTTGATTGCAACAGATTAAAGTAAGCATCACCCCTACTTTCTGAATTGTTGCTATTGAGATACTTTTCATAGTGAATAATTGCCTTTTCGTAATTTTTTTTCTCATAAAATTCATTAGCATATATTAAATCAACAAGTGCTGAAAACGAAGACTCTGTAAAGTTGTTTTGTAAAATCGAAAAATAATTTCTGGCAGAGCTATTTTTCTTTTCATATAAAGCCTTTGCAAGTTTATAGATGAGTTCATCAACATTTGGATACTTTGAATATCGTGAAATCAATAAATTTATTTCTGGCTTTGCCTTTTCCAGTTCACCCTCTTCAATATATAATTCTGCAAGAAGCTTGTGTGCATCAAAGGAGTGCTCTATATCTTTTTTTGATAGATAGCTTTTCAATAAATTGATAGCGTCTTTATTCTTCTTCTTTTTGATATTTATAACTGCCATGTAATAATCTGTGTCGTTTAAAAATTTAGAAAATGGATTTTTAACCTTAAGATCATCAAAAACCTGTAATGCTGTATTGAAATCCCCTTTAAATATAAGCAAGATCCCTTTATTGAACATAACCTCATCTATATTTTCATCATAGGGATATTTTTCAAGATATAGAGAAACTATCTTTTCTGCTTTTTCATGAGACTGAGTCTTGATATAGGCCCTGAGAAGCACCAAAAGTATTTTTTTCTGTTCCTCTTCAGATTTTATTTGAGTAAACTTTTCCAGATACTCAATTGCCTTTTCTGGAGATATATTGATAAAATACTGTGCCAGTAAAAGTGCAGATTTTGCAGAGAGCTCTTCATCTTTGCAATTTTCTATAATCTCTGAAAGAATTTCTACACCTGATTCTGGTTTGGTGCTACTTATGATAATATTTGCCAGCTCAAATAAGCCAGGGTAATAATATTCAGATTTTTTCCCTATGAGATGAAAAAATTCCAGCTCATTTTTTGCAGCAGAGGCTCGCCCTGTGTTGATATAAGAAAGGGCTCTAAAATAATAAACATCATAAAAAGGATAACTATCTGATAAATCCTTTGGAATTGCATTAAGAGAGGCAAGAGCCTTCTTGTGATCCTCCTGAAGTTGGTATATTCTTCCAATCAATAGTCTCACCTCAGCTTTATCTCTGCTGTTAATTCGTGCACTAAGCAAAGGGAGAAGTCTTTCCAGCGCTTTATCATAAGAACTGTTTAGAAAGAGAGCTTTTCCTATTTTTAGCACAATCTGTGCGTTTTCTTCCATATTTTGACTTATTTTTAGAGACTTTTCCCATTCTATCACAGCCTCTTCATAGCGTTTGTCAGTTATATAGATATTGGCTATGCGATCATGAGCAGCCATAACCATGGAGATATTATCAGATTTTTCCAGAAAACGATTATATTCCTCAATAGCCTTTAATGAATCTTTCAGAAGGAAATAAGCCTCACCCATCCAGAAGCGTGATTCTATTCTTAAATTTTCAGAACGGCATTTTGTGAGAAAACTGTTAAACTCAAAGATAGCAGCTTTATATTTTCCCTGCTGGAGAATTGTTCTTGCAAGATAAAACCATGCCTGATCTCTGAAGTCATCATCATTTTCCAGAGTTTTGCGAAAAAGTAATTCAGCAGAGGAATAGTTTCCAGATTTAAAAGCCTCGAGCCCTTGATTGAAAATTACTTTTGAATCAACTGCTGCAAATAAAATTAAAGAGCTAAACAATATTGCAGTACTAAATATAAATTTTTTCATATATATATTATGCCCTTTAAGCTGTTATTTTTTAATAAATTCTCTCACAGTGTTTATTGCATATAATGCGGATAGATTTCTTACTCTCTCTCTATCTCCATTAAATATTTTAGTTTCTGATTTTTTTTGACCACACAAATCAAAGGCAAAGCAGACAGTCCCTACTTTTTTTTCTTTTGTTGCACCCCCAGGACCTGCTATCCCTGTAATGGCTATTGCTATATCATATTGAATTACTTTTTGCAAGCCATTTATCATTTCAAGAGCTGTTTCTTCGCTAACAGCCCCATATTTTTTTAGAGTTGTTTCCGATACAGATAACAGATTTTGTTTAACTTCATTACTATAGGCAATTATAGATCCGTTGTAGACCTCGGATGACCCTGGAATATCTGTAATCATTTTGGCAATGAGCCCTCCAGTACATGACTCTGCAGTTGCCAATTTTGTTTGCTTTTGTTTTAATAAAAAAACCAGTTCTTCAGAGGGAGATGAAAAACTGCTGTCTATCAATTTTTCTTTGAAGATATCCTTGAGCATTTCTTCTATAGATCTGGGATCATCAGTTGTATCATTTAAAGAAAGATAAACTTCATATACTCCGGTTTTCGCAGAAATCCCCCACTTCCCCAGTTGTGGAATTTTACTCTTTTCAATAATTTCATTAATTGTAGATTCTCTCAATCCAGTTAATCTGAAGATTATGCCATCTGATTTTTTTAGATTAAATCTTTGACACAGATAGGGCTTTATTTCATTAACAAACATATCCTCAGCCTCAAAGGGAACTCCTGGCATTGCAATAAGGAATTTATTATCTTTTTCTATTAGAAATCCAGGAGCATGGCCTTTATTGTTTTTAAAAACAACAGAGCCCTCAGGCACAAGTGCCATTTTATAATCCTTTTTGTTTATCTTGTAATTTGCTCTGGCAAATAGGCCTTCTATTCTAATGCGTGCATTTTCGTCAACTGTATCTTTTAATGAAAAAAATCTGCATATTGCTTCAACAGTTCTATCATCATCAGTAGGTCCAAGACCTCCTGTAATGAAAATTATATTACATCTTTTAAAGCTTTCTTCTATAGCATAAATAATGGCCTCAATATCATCTCCAACTGTTATGCATTCAATTATTTCTATACCAGTTTCATATAGCTCTTTGCATATAAATGCACTATTAGTATCAAGGGTTCTACCATGAAGTAATTCTTCACCTGTTGTAATAATAATAGCCTTGTTCATATCACATAACTTCTGGAGCGGACACTCCCAATATATTTAAGCCATTTTTAAGGACAACCACTATAGCCTTACACAGTGCCAGTGCTGCTTTTGTTTTCTCTGCATCATCTGATAAGATTCTGTGTTCTGTATAAAATCTGTGATAGCCTTGAGCAAGGCGCATTAAAAAAGTTGCTATTTTATGAGGTTCATAGGTCATGGCTGCATCTAAAATTTCTTCAGGATATTTAGACATAAGCTTCATTAATGTTATGGCCTCAGGATTGTCAAGGTGTGCAATGTCAAAATCTGATATTTCTGTATTTATTCCTCTTTTTTGAGCCTCCCTAAATATTGAACAAATTCTTGCATGGGCATACTGCAAATAGAATACAGGATTTTCTGAGCTGTTACGTTTTGCAAGACCAAGATCAAAATCAAGATGGCTATCAAGGGATCTCATAATAAAGAAATATCTTGATACATCGACTCCTATCTCGTCAATAAGCTCTTTCATCGTGGAGAATTTCCCAAGCCTTTTGGACATCTTGACTGCTTCTCCATCCATAATAAGGTTTACCTGTTGAGCGATGAGAACCTGAAATTTAGATTTCTCATATCCAAGTGCCTGCACTGCTCCTGATAATCTTGCAATGTAGCCATGGTGATCAGGTCCCCATATATCTATTATTTTATCATAGCCTCTCTGGATTTTATCATAATGATATGCTATATCTGCCATTAAATATGTGGGTCTGCCATCTTCTCTGACAACAACTCTATCTTTATCATCTCCAAATGCAGTGGATTTAAATATTTTTTTGCCATCTTCTGTATAAATATACCCTGAGGCCTCAAGTTTTTCAAAGGCTTTCTCTACCTCTCCACTTAGATGCAAAGAGCTTTCTCTAAACCATCTTTTAAAATTGACATTGAATGCAGCAAGATCTCTCTGTTGTGTTGCCACATTGAACTCTACAGCTTTTTGAGCTGCAAATTCTATTCTTGCATTTTCATCTTCCAGAGAATTCAATTGTGATGAGAAATTATCTATTATCCATGCAGCTATATCCTTTATATATTCACCGTGGTATCCTTCTTCGGGAAAGATAAAATCCTCACCCTTAAGCTCTCTTATTCGTGCAAGAACTGACTGACCAAGAAGATTAACCTGATTGCCATAATCATTTACATAAAATTCCCTATCTACAATATCTCCTGCCGCTTCTATGAGATTGGATATAGTATCGCCAATGGCAGCTGCTCTTGCAGAGACTACGTTCAGTGGACCTGTTGGATTTGCAGAGACAAATTCTATATTATACCGCATAGGATTTTCTTTGGTTCTCCTGCCAAAGTTATAGCCCTCTCTAAGGATCTGAAATATAGTGTCTTTGAGATAGCCAATGGAAATAAAAATATTGATAAAACCAGGTTTAGCTATTTCTATATTGCCAATTATATTTGAATTTAAAGAAAGAAGTTTATTTTTGATAATTTCTCCTATTTCCATAGGGGATCGCTTCAAGAGTTTAGCTAACTCAAGGGCTATTGGTGTTGAGTAATCCCCAAATTTTGCCTCTTTTGGATATTCAATTTTTATCTTAGGATGTGGGATCTCTGGCAGTTCTCCACTTTTAACAGCCTCATATATAGCATTTTCTATTAATTCATAGAGCAGTTCTTTGATATTTGCTTTCAACTTTTACCTCACATTTGTTTCTAATCAATTTCAATTAACTTTAAAAATTTTTATAAGCAACTCTTTTGTCAATCATATTAATAAATTAAAAAAATGTTGACTTGTTGTTTTTATTTATTACTAAGATATATAAAGTCTCTTTATCCTACTGTCAGGAAATTTCTATGGATATACTTATCTCTGCAATTAAGGTCATTTTCCTTATTCTTCTATTTGTTACATCTGCTATAGGTGGCAGAATGCTTGCAGTTAAAAATGAAAAAAATCAATGGCTCTTTTTCTTTATATGTTTGCTTACAGGTCCTGTCGGTTTATTATTTTTATTTATTTTAATTAAAATACCTCAAAAATTTGTCGCTATTTTTATATCTATTTTTATTTTTCTTGTGCTTACAGTGTTGTATTCTTTTACCACTCTTCTTTCTGGTCTGGAGTGGGGATCTATAGATTTTCGCTTTTACTTAAGGGATCCTTCACAGGCCTCGGTAAAACTTGAAGAGAGAGTGAGACTGAATAAGGTGAATCCCAAGGCCAGAAAGGATATAATTATTGTTGGTATTGATGAGGCAACTATCAGAGAGTTTTCTGATCAGGGTATTCAGTGGCCATTCCCATGGGATGTTCATGCAAAGGTTACGCGATTTTTATCATCAGGCAGTCCCCTTGCCATACTTTACGATATAATGTTTCTGGATCGCAAGCCTGGAGAGAAGGAGCTTGCTTGGGCTATCAAAGATGCTAAGGTTGCTTTTCTGGATTATCCCTTTGAAACAAAAGAAGTGGACGTGGCATATAATGATATAGAAGAAAGAATCTCTCTCCTTGATAGATTTAAATTTCCCGCTAATCCTGATGATGACACTGAGGAGCTTGTGAAAGAACTGACCCCTCCCACTGTTGAGCTTTTGAAAAGTGCAAGGGGGTTTGGATTTGCAAATGTTTTCCCTGGAAGAGATGGGATCAATAGAACCGTTCCTTTAGTGCTAAAATACAAGGGCTGGTACTATCCAAATATAGATCTTGTGGTTGCAATGCATTACTTTGGAATAACACAAAAGGATGTTGAGATTAAGATGGGAGAGTATATAAAGCTCAAAAATCTCCCACCAGAAAAAATGGCAAAGCCCAATAAAACTCGGACCATCACGATACCAATTGACAGATATGGATTTATGGATATAAATTTCATTGGCGGCTCTGGCAGTTTCCAGCATTACCCTTATTATCTCTTTGCCAATGAGGGGACAATGGAAGGAAATGATTCTTTTAAAGATAAAATACTCCTCATTGCTGCATACGCTGCAACAGGGATTGCAACTGATGAAAAGCAATCACCTTATGGTGCAACCTTTGGTATAGAGCATCATGCAAATGCTCTTAATACAATTTTAAACCAGGACTTCTTGTATAAGCTTAGTGATCTGCAAAATATTATCATAATGCTTTGCATTGCTATTTTACTTGGGATACTTGTTCCAAAATTATCAATACTTGCATCTCTGATAATAACTCTTGCACTGGCTATTGCCTATGGAATAGCATCATATTTATTATTTGATTATCTGAGCATAATAACAGCTTTTGCAACGCCTCTTATTCAGACTGCCCTTACCTACTCATTACTTGTAACTTATAGGGTTATTAATGAGCAACAAGAAAAAAAATACATAAGGCAGACATTTTCAAAATTTGTTTCAAAATCTGTTGTTGATGAGTTGTTGAAGGATCCAAGTAAAGTAAAGCTTGGGGGTGATAAAAAAATAATCACAGTTTTATTTTCTGATATAAGGGGATTTACTTCCATATCCGAAAAGCTCACTCCAGAGGCCCTTGTGGAGCATCTAAATATTTATCTTCAGGCAATGACAGATATTATTTTAAAATACGATGGGACTCTTGATAAATACATAGGAGATGCAATAATGGCCTTTTGGGGAGCTCCTATTCCAATGGAAAATCATGCACTGAAGGCCTGTATGGCTGCTGTGGAAATGTTGGAAGCCCTTAAGGTGATGAATGCTAAATGGATCAAAGAAGGAAAGCCTGCGCTTGACATCGGTATTGGAATAAACACCGGAGATATGGTTGTGGGCAATATGGGCTCTTCATCCAGAATGGATTATACACTCATGGGAGATAATGTAAATCTTGGTTCAAGGCTTGAGGGAACAAATAAATTTTATAAAACCCACATAATCATAAGCGAATTTACATATCAATATGTTGAAGATAAAATTATTGCAAGAGAGATTGATTTAATTCGTGTTAAGGGTAAGGCTTTACCTGTAAAAATCTATGAACTGATAGATATGAAAAAATAGTCATAATGGGATTTCTAAACTTTAGTTTAATTAAAGCACAGAAATCCCTGTGATTTTTTTGTGTCAATTTTAATACATGGCGATGTGAGATTTCCTATTATCCTGAAGGGAATGCGAGAGTATGAATTTTCACTCTTTATGTTAAGATTAAAAGGAACATCAAGCCCCTCATCTTCACTGTATTTCCCATAGGCAGAGAAGGCGCAGTTATCTCCAGAGAGGGCAAAATTTCTTATGTAAAATTCGTTAGCAGATTGTTGTAAAGTTATAGTAAAATTATTAAAGGTCAAAGGATCTTGCAATCTCTCGATATATCCATTATCAGATAAGAGCTGATTTAGATTTTTTAAAATTTTAAATTTTGAAAGGACTCCATTTTTTACTGAGAGATTAATAGCCCCTCTCCCGTTTTCTATAATCTGCCCTACCCTGAAGGCGTTTGTTTCAAATTTATAATCAATTGACAGTATTCCTGCACATTTATCAGCCATATTACTATCAGCATAAAGTTTTGTTAAATTAAAATCTTTAACTCCTCCTTCAAGTTTAATAAATGGATACTCCTGGTGGAAAGCAGCATATACATCAAAGGAATATAGGCCATCATAGCCATTTAAAGAAAAATATTCAGTTTTAAGAGTTCCTTTTTTCAAAATCAATGCGACCTTGAAATCATTCAAAAAAGAGTTTTCCAATACTCCTACAGTATCAGCTTTTATATTTATGGCAAAGTCATTGTTGTTTATGAAAACCCCTTCAGGTTCTTTTAAAAAATTTCTCTGTTCATCAAAATTTTGAAACATATCAGCATAGGCTGCATTATAAACTACATTTAGAATTGATATAAGACCTTTGAATATAATATCTATTCCAACATGTTTTGAGTTTAAATTTACAGTCGTTTCAGATATGAATGGGTTCCAGTTTTTTACAACTGAATTTAGTTCTGCAGATATATCATTTTTCCCATTTTGAAATGATGTTTCAATTTTTATAGCTGTTTTCTGACAATCAATTGCAATATTGCAATTTGAAATTCCTTTGAAATCTTCAGTTCTGAGAGGAGTAAGATTAAAATTTTTAACTATTGTCTTCAGATTTAGTTCATCAAAATTTTTTAAAATGAAATCATAGTCAATTTTACAATCAATTTTAATTTTTCCATCATAAGTTGAAGTGGGTAAAGGTGAAAATACATAAGAGAGATCCTCTAAATCTATTTCTCTTGAGGTGATGTCAAATTTTATCCTTTCATTTTCCTTATAGGAAAAGCTAAATTTTAAATTTGTTATGTCATCATCTATGTTTATGGATTTTGCTATTATTTGTGAAAGATCTCGATCAAAATAGAGATCCCCAAAAATAGATGCTGAGTATTTTTTGATAATTTTATGTGATGGATTATTAAAAAAGGATGCAGATACATTTTGCAGCTCTACATTTGTTCTTGCACTGATTCCCTTTTCGTTGCCCCAGAATTGTATTTTCCCGGAAATTTTTCCTTCAAATAATAATGGGTCTGTGTATTTCTCTTCCAGTATTTTATTGAAATAGGAGATATCAATGTTTTTAAATTTAAGCTCATTGGATGAGCTATTATTTTTTACATCTATTTTCCCATGGGCTAAAATATAAGATTGGCTAAAAAAAGAAAATTTTTTGTTTTCTATATCTCCTTCAATATCGTATGCAATTCGTTGGCGATTATAATTTATCGTAACATTGACATCATCAAGTTCAATAAAGCCTTTTCCTTTACTAAATATTTCTCTATAATATATCTTTGCATTTTTTATCTCTGTTATAAAATCATCAGACAGAGAAGCTCTTATCTTTTCATTTTTGGTTCCTTCTATTAGGTCAGCGACAAAAGTTTCATAATAGGATTTGCCATAATTTTTAATTAAAAAAATTGTAGGCTTATACATCTCAATTCCGGAAAAGACAACCTTTTTCCGCAGAAGATCTATCAATGATGTATTTATAACAACATACCTGCAATGAATTAAATTGATATTATCATTGAAATCAGTGCTATTGGACAGATAAAAATTATACAGAACAATGTCACCGTTGTATCTGAAAAGAAGCCTATCAAATTTGATCGATTTACCAAAGGAGTCTTTAAAGTTCTCTTTGAGGCTTTCAGAAATAATATTGATTGGGTATAAAATTTTTATTGAAATATTAGCCACTACAATAAATATAATCACCGCAATAGAAAAAATGCCGAGAAAAAATATAAATCTTTCTTTGTATCTCATAGCTGATAATATTTTGAAAATTTTTGATAATTTATAAATTTTTATTTCTAAGCTGATTGATTTGATATTATATTTTACTTAAAATAAGTCAAGAATTTAACTTTTTATTGATTTATTATACTCATTTTATTTAGTAAAAGTTATTTATAAAAAACAAATGGGGGTTTAACATATTTATGAGTGACAAACTCTATATACAGGAATTTCTTGATGTCAATGAACAATTTGCAATTGATAAAAAAAGAAAAATTGACCTGAAAGAAGATCTTGTAGCTTTTGTTGGTTCTCCCAAAAAACATCCATCTAATGAGAATGTTGTTATGCTTATAGAAAATCCCTTTGATGAGCACAAAATTTTCTACGAGTTTTATATCGATAGTATTTCTGCGGTAGAAGAGATAGGAACAATAGCATCAGAAAATTCTCAAAGCGCATATCAGGTGCGTCTATGGGTCAAAAAAGGGACCATAGCGATAAAATCTGAAACTTTTATAGTTTGATTATACTTTTTATTTAAAAAATTTATATTATGTTTTGAGCTATGACATTAAACAATAAAAACATATTCTATCATGGACTAACTTTTATAGCTGCTGTGATATTTGCCTTTGTCACTGCAATTACAATAAATCAGGTTTTTAAGGGATTATTTTTTGTCTATCCTTCAGAAAAAAAACGGTTAAGACCTATTACTGTAAACACTGCAAGATATTCTGAGGTGAAAATAGATAAGATCCTTGAATCTGGCTTTTTTAGAGCAACAGTAGGATCTGCAACTGGTGAATCTGACAATCAAATTACTTCTGAGATAACTGATCTAAAACTCCTTGGCACAGTTACAGGCCCTTCATCCATTGCCAGAGCTCTTATACTTAAAAAAGGAGAAAAGCAGGCATCAGTATTTCGAATTGGAAGTGATGTCTATGGCTATACTCTTTCAGGAGTTGAATCCTCTAAGGTTTACCTCAAGAGTGGCTCTTCTGTTTCAACTCTCTCTCTTTATGAAAAAAAGGATCTCACCGGTGAAAAGTCATCAACTTCTACAGGATCTGTTGATACTGCTGCTAAGAAAACTATAAGCAGAGCTGAGTTTCAGCAAAAAATGCTAAATGATATTGATAATGCGATGCAGGGTGTCAAAGCTGGTCCATATAGAGTCAATGGGCAGATTGAGGGCTTTCAGTTAATCCGTATAAGGCCCTATAATGTGCTCTATGAATATGGACTTAGAAGTGGTGATATTATTAAGCGTATAAATGGCAAAAAGGTAGACAGCACAGAAAAACTTTATAATATGTGGCAGGGATTTAAAAATGAATCCCAGCTTGTTTTTGATATAGAAAGAGATGGAAAAGTTTTAACATTAAGTATAAATATAACTGATTAAGCAGGAATAACTATGGCTAAAAAATTTACTCCAATTATATTATCTATTTCAATTATCCTTGGGACCTCCTTTATAACAGGTCTTGAAACTCTCGCTGCAAAAAAAACCGCCAGGGAAAATACCTTCTCTTTGAATTTCAACGATGTAGAGATCTCTGATTTCCTCAATGTGATGAGTCAGATCCTTGAGAAAAATATAATCATAAGCGATAAGGTTAAAGGTAAAATTACAATAAGTTCAGCAAAGAAGGTCCCTGTTGACCAGGCCTTTGACTTGATGAAATCCATACTTGAGATTAAAGGCTTTGCTGTTATAGAGACTGGTAATTTGATTAAAATTGTTCCAATAAAGGATGCAGTTCAAAAAAATATTGAGGTTATCCTTGATGGTGAGAAGATAGTTCTTCAAGATGAAAATGCAGTTACATACCTTCTTGAAATTAAAAATGCCGATGCAAATGACATTGCTTCTGTTTTAAAAACCTTAAAATCCCCAGATGCTGATGTAGTTGTATATAAAACTCTCAATATGATAATTTTTACAGGTCAGGGAAGTGAAATAAATGGTCTTGTTAAAGTTGCCCGTCAGCTTGACCGTAAGCCAGCAGAAACTACAGAAATTACTAAGGATATAATTGATGAAGGCTCATCCATTCACGTTGTGCACCTGGAAAATGCTGATGCAACTACTCTGGCTGATGTGCTTTCCAGAATTCCTTTTTCGCAATATGCCGTTGTTAATACTCAGCCCAAGGACAACAATCCTCAGAATAAGCAATCAGGGGAAAAACCAAAACTCTCTATAATACCAAATAAAGAGACTAATTCTCTTATTATAAATGCCTCCCCTGCTGAGTTTAAAGAGATCTATAATATCATAAAACAATTGGACATTGTCCGTCCGCAGGTGCTGATAGAGGCCATAGTCCTTGAGGTTGATGCTACCTCATCATGGGGTCTTGGAATTAACTGGGACATGGGTGGTAAAAAGAATAATAATATGTTTGGTGGTTCCTCTGGTTTTGGTGGAGTGCCAAACTTTTCCAATCCCTCTGGACTTGAAAATAAAACTCTCGCTGTACCAATGACAAATAATACCTTTACACTTGGCTATGTAAGAGATGCCTCTATTCTCGGGTTTATTCTTCTTAATGCTACTGGCGAGGAGCAGCTTATAAACGTTCTTTCGACTCCTCATATTCTAACAATTGATAATCAGGAAGCTGAGATAAATGTGGGAGAGGAAATATCAGTTACAACAAATACAAAGGTAAGCGATAGTGGAACCCTTTATTATACCTATGAGTATAAACCTGTTGGACTTAAGATGAAAATCACCCCTCACATAACAAGAGGTGAACGAATAACAATGGACTTTTTTCTTGAGGCCAACTCTGTGCTGGATCAAACTACAACATCAACAACAAAGCCACCAGACTTGGGAAAGAGAGATATGAAGACAAAGATTACAGTAAATGATGGCATGACAGTTGTTGTCGGTGGGCTCATTCGAACATCAAAAAAAGATACTGAATATAAAGTTCCAATTCTTGGAGACATTCCACTTCTTGGATGGTTTTTCAAGAGCAAGAGCAAGGAAGACACAAAGACTAACCTTTTAGTATTTATAACACCAAGGATTGTTACAGATCCGGAGAAGATAAAGAAGATCACAGAAGAGAAAGAGCAGTCTATTAAAAAAATACAGGAAGAGTCCAGAGAAAAGTAATATGGCAAGGATTAAACATAAACAAATTGGAAAGATCCTTGTTGAACAGGGTAAGATTACTCAAGAACAACTGCAGGAGGTTTTACTGCAGCAACAGGGAACTGGCCTTAGAATAGGTCAAATCATTGTAAAAAAAAATATTCTAAAGGAAAGTGATATCCTTGAAGCCCTTGCAGAACAGTTTGGAGTTAATTTTAAATCTCACCTTGAATTCTCCGATGATGAAGGTTTTTTTAAAAACATACCCCCTGGATTCTTAAAAAGCAATTTAATTGTTCCTTATAAAAAAGACAATAAAACAATTTATATCGCAGTGAAAGATATTCTCAACATTCAGCCTGTTGATGATCTAAAGAATATGTTTAAAGGATATAGCTTTAATATTGTTATATCTACAGAATCTGAGATCCTTAGAATAATTTCTTCTCATTTTGAAGGAGCCTCTCTTTCAAGTACAAGCGAGATAATTGAGGATCTTGAGGAGGCTGATTTTGAGATACTTTCAAAGACCTCAACAGAGTCCGCAGAGATTTTGGATACTGCAAACGAGGCTCCAATCATACGTCTGGTTAATACGATAATACGGCAGGCTGTCAATGATAGAGCAAGTGATATTCATTTTGAGGTTTATGAAAAAGAAATAATTGTCCGCTTCAGAATAGATGGAATTTTGTATAAGATGTTTACTCCTCCAAAAAAATTTCAGGATTCCATTATCTCGCGAATTAAAATAATGGCAAATCTTAATATTGCAGAAAACCGTTTACCCCAAGATGGTAGAATACAGGTAAAGGTAAGTGGCAAAGAAATCGATATAAGGGTCTCTGTATTTCCTACACAATTTGGTGAGAGAATTGTTTTAAGGCTACTTAATAAATCCGATATGAGCTTTGACCTTGACACAATTGGCTTTTCAGAAAATGTTCTTGCTACATTTAAAGATTTGATAAATATACCACATGGTATAATTCTTGTAACTGGTCCAACTGGTAGTGGTAAAAGCACAACTCTATATGGAGTTTTAAGCAGACTCAATACAGATGATGTAAATATACTCACAGTAGAAGATCCAATTGAATACCAGATCAAAGGTATTGGGCAGATGCAGATTAAGCCAAAAATAGGGCTTACCTTTGCAGCGGGCTTGCGTTCTATTTTGCGACAGGATCCAGACATAATAATGATTGGTGAGATAAGAGATAAAGAGACAGCAGAGATTGCAGTTCAGGCTGCACTTACAGGACACAGGGTTTTTTCAACTTTGCATACAAATGATGCTCCATCCGGTGTAACAAGGCTTGTTGATATGGGAATTGAGCCATATCTTATTTCCTCATCAGTGAACGCATTTTTAGCTCAACGCCTTGTGCGTAAAATTTGCCCTAATTGTAGAGAGGCATACAAGCCATCGCGGGAGGAGATAACCAAGGCAAATATATCCATATCTCAATCAAATAAAATTAAATTTTATAAGGGCAAGGGCTGTGACAGGTGCCTTAATACCGGTTATGCTGGTAGAATGGGTATTTTTGAGCTCATGCCTGTTTCTGATAAAATTAGAAAGCTAATTATGTCTGGAGCAGACGCCTCTGAAATAAAGAAGCAGGCAATTGCTGAGGGAATGAAGACCCTAATCGATGATGGAATTGAAAAAGTTCTCAAGGGACTTACAACCCTTGAAGAAGTGCTTCGTGTAAGCTAAGGCTTTGAGGTGTCTATGGTTTATTATTATAAAGCTCTTAATAAAAAAGGTCAACAGATTTCGGATATAATAGATGCAGCAAATGAGGTTGAGGCACGAAAAAAACTAAAATCAGAGGGTCTTTATGTTGTATCGATCTCTCAAAAATCAGATAGTGCCAGCCCTACAAATCTAAAATCACATATTGAGCTTCTTGTTGAAAGGGCAAATAGAAGTTCTGCCAAAAAGCAGGTTGGTCTTTTTTCAAGGCAGCTGGCTACTCTTTTAAAGGCTGGTATGCCACTCCTTACAGCTATTGCTGATATTGCAGAACAAATTGATAATAAGGTATTTAAAACCATAGTGATAGACGTAAAACAAAAGATCGAAGAGGGTTATTCCTTTTCTAACGCACTTGCTTTTCATAGAGATTTTTTTTCAGAGCTTTATATCAATATGATCCGAGTTGGAGAAAGTCTTGGCTCTCTTGATGAGGTGATGGAACGGCTTGCAGAGATGGAAGAAAAGAATAATATATTAAAAAATAAAATACGAGCAGCCCTATGGTATCCTGTTTTTATGCTTCTTTTTTCCTCTGTAATTGTTGTATTTTTGATGGTCAACATAATACCAACAATATCTCAGGTTTTTGCAGAACAAAAGAGGGATCTGCCTCTACCAACAAAGGTGGTAATAGCTGCAAGCAATTTTCTAAGTAACTTCTGGTTTGTGATTCCTATTCTTGCAATATTGCTATATTATCTTTATAAAAAATATGTAGCTACTCCTGAAGGCCGAAGAAATATCGATGACCTGCTAATGAAGATGCCAATAGTCAGCAGGCTTTATAATAAAATAATAGTATATCGTTTTACTTTTAATCTTGGGGTTTTGCTTTCAAATAAAGTTGATATTCTCAAAGCCTTTGAGATAGTAAAAAAAATTGTAAACAATGTTGTTGTTGAAGAAAAAATAGAAAATGCTGCAAAAAAAATCCAGGAAGGAGCACCTATATCTCAATCACTTAATAAATACGAATTTTTGCCAAAACTTGTTATAGGAATGATATCTGCTGGAGAGGCCAGCGATCGTGTTGATGAGATGCTTCTGAATATAGGTAATGTTTACGAGAATGAAATTGATATGGTGGTTACAAGCCTCACTGGAATGGTTGAGCCACTTATTATAATTATGATGGGTATAGTTATAGGAATCATTGTTCTTTCTGTAATGATGCCTATAATGGAGATGAATTTAATGGTTCAATAAAAATTATATTTAGTAGAGAGGTAATCTATGTTTCAAAGAGTGGTTAAGTATGTTACAACAAGAATTAATAATGTAGCTTCAGATGAAGGTTTTACATTGCTTGAGCTTATGATTGTAATTACAATCATTGCCATAATTGGAGGTTTTGCAGTTTCGCGATTTACTTCCACTGTTGATAAGACAAAGGTTACAGCTGTTAAAACAGACTTTGGAACTTTTGAGACTGCACTTGAGGCCTACTATCTCAACCACAATTCATATCCTTCTACATCTGAGGGATTGCAAAAATTGATGGATGAGGGTCTTTTGAAAAACAAGAAGGACACACTTCTTGACCCCTGGAATAACCCATATCAATATAGATACCCTGGTCAATTCTCAGATGGCCCGGAGATCTGGAGCTATGGAGCTGACGGCAAAGAAGGCGGAGATGGCATAAATGCTGATATAAAAAGCTGGGAATGATATATGATAATACAAAATGGCCATTGCAATAGCGGTTTTACTTTAATTGAACTAATAATTGTTATGGCCATTTTTGCAGTTATGTCAGTTGTAGCTCTTCCAAAAATTTCTGGATTTCTTAGTAACGAAAGAAAAGATTCTGCTCTGTTTTCTGCCTACATTGCCGCAATTACAGACGATGCATACATAAACAAACGAAATAATTATTTAATCATTTCCCTTGAAAAGGATTCAAAAACAGATTCAGATATATTGAGAGATAAATATAACTCAAATTCTCTACAGTGCCTACTTTTCGATAAAGAAAATTTTTCTGATAATATGAATAATCTTTTAAAATTGAGAAAATTTTCTAATGGCTTTATCCTATCTGAGGTTATATTTGAGGGCGGAAAAACAATATCCTCTGGTTCTGTCCTTATTCCCTTTTATTCTGATGGCACAAGCGAGGCCTTCACTATGAGAGTAGTTGTAGATAACAGAGAAATTTTTTTAAAAAAATATAGAAATTCAAAGGAGGTGCAAAAAATTGAATCTCCTTTATAAAAAATTTTTTTATGGCTTTGCTCTGGTTGAGGTCTTGATTGCTGTGACAATTTTGTCTCTGGTTCTTTTGAGTGTATACTCTGGCATATCCTCTGGGATAAATATAGTAAGTAACAGCAGAAATTATACCATGGCTATGACCGCAGCGAGATCACTGATGAATGAATTTAGAAGTAATAACATGCGAGGGGTTGACATGAAGGATGCCCCAATTGAAGGCTACCCTAACTTTTATTATGACAGGATCACTACTCGATTTGACAATCCAATATTTGGTCCTTTGATAGTTAATAAAACTGTGATTACAGTTAAATGGAAATATAAAAGTATTCCAAACTCTTTGAGTTTATCCTATATTTATCAGGCAAGATAAGAGAGATGAACAAGTTTCAACAAAACTATGGATTCACTCTTATAGAAATGCTGGTTGCAGTGACTCTTTCTTCTATAATTTTGTTGATGATCTATAGTGCATATAGCTCTGTTATAAAAACTGTTAATTACAGCAAATCAGTATCTTCATTTTATGAAAATCTTAACTTTGCAATAAAGCGTATCGATAATGATTTAGCCAATATCTACTGGAAAGAGGAAAGTAAAAACTTGAATTTTATCTCTGATACATTTAATGGCTCAAGCAGACTCAACTTTGTTGTTGCTGAACACAAGGAAAATAGATTTATATTTAATCTCAAAGAACAACTCCCCTTAGGGGATGTCCATGAAGTTGGCTACTATCTCAAGCCTTCTGACAAAAGGGATATTTTTTTGCTTATAAGAAGATCTTCAATTGATTATGATGACGCTCCTTTAGAAGGAGGCAGTGAAGAGGTGATACTTGAAAAAGTTAAGTCTCTCAAATTTGACTTTAAATATAGAAGTGATTGGGAATCAACCTGGGATTCCAGGAATTTGAAGAAAATACCTCGCCTCATTAAAACTACCATTGTTATTGAAAATAATTCTGGTCAATTAGAGCAATATGAATTTATGTCAATTCCGGATATAGGTGTTGAGTGATGATTAAGAGGCTTTTAGAAAATTATCACAGAAGAAAAATTTTATTGCAGGAGCGTGGCCTATTTTTTTATTTATTTAACAATAAAGGCTACATACTGCTAATTGTTTTGATTATTTCTGCCTTTATGGTTGCAATGACCTCTGACTTTTTTTTAAAAACTCACACCTACATATCATACATAAAAAGACTTAAAAGTGATATCTCAGCAGAATTTCTTGCAATATCAGGTTTTGAAATTGCAAAGGCTGTCCTTGAGGTTGATAAACTTGGTTTGTCAAAATCCTTTATGCCAAACTTAAACAGCGATAGAGGCATAGATTCTTACAAGGATATATGGGCTTTAAATTTTCCTGAATTACCAATTGATGATTACACTCTAAAGATTGAAATTGTTGATGAAAACTCAAAAATAAATGTCAGCAGTCTTGCAAATGACAGGGTTGAAAAGAGCCCTTACTATAATATGGTTCAGAGGCTTTTAACTTCTATGGGGCTACCTCTTGATATTGCAGATGCCCTTGTGGATTGGGTTGATCCAGATGATGTCAGGTTCCCTTATGGGGCAGAGACCTCAAGCTATTATTTCAATCTTTCTCCACCATATACTGCGAAGAATGGAGCAATGGATTCTGTGGATGAGCTTTTGCTTGTTAAAGGTATTACTCCAGAGATCTATTATGGGCTTGGCGGAGGCAATTTTGGTATGGAGAGAAATCTTGTAGAGGATAATAAAGGTGATGTGGAAATACCAGCATACAAAATTGGAGAAATTATAAAAAAAGAACTTGATGAAAGAGATGGAGATAGGAATAAAAGTAAACCAATTGGCAGAGAAAAGTCACGAAGGCTCTCTGACTATCTTACAGTATATGGCCAATGGAGTGACTTTACTGATGAGAGCAATAAAATTAACATAAATACTGCAAGCTACAGAGTTCTTTCTGCTCTAAGTGACTATATGTCTGATGATGTTGTGAGTGATATCATAGTTAATCGGCAGCTTGAACCATTTCAGAGCACATCGGAGATTGCTAATTTTATAAAAAATTTTGATGACATAAAAAATTTAATCTCTGTAAAATCTTATATATTTAGAATAAAAATTATTGTTAAAAGTAGTGACAGTTTTTGCAGTTCTGTGTATTATTATGATAGAGAGAATAAGAAAATTCTCTACTGCTCAACTGGACATTAAAAGAGGTGGAACTTGTTTGATAGCATAGCGTCCTTTGATATAGGGAGTTCATCGGTAAAACTCATTTGTGTAAAACGAGGTTTGAGGAATTTTGAAATAACATCAATTGACTCAAGAACTCTTGATCTTGACTTGATGGCTGTTGAACCTCAGAGAGCAATTACTGAGGCAATACAGTTGCTTGCATCAAGTCATAATCTCTCAGAGCACACTATTGTATTTACTTTGAATTCAGATTCTTTGATCTTTAAAAATATTTCATTTCCATTTAACAATGTATCAAAAATTGCAGATGTCCTACCCTTCGAGCTTGAAAGTCTTATTCCATTGGATATAGAGAATGCAATTTATGATTTTCAGCTATACTCCGATCTAAGTAAAGAAGGTGATGTTATTGTTGCCTTGCTACCAAAAAACCGATTATCAGAAACTCTAAGTGTTTTTTCTGATAATGAGTTAACTCCTGTTTATGCCGGTTGTGAGGCAAATTCACATTTAGCCTGCTATAATTATTTTATTCCAGTTGCAGATGAGAAGGTGCTAATCATTGATATAGGTCACAGCAAAACAATTGTGGATATTGTTACCAATAATAATTTATTATTCACAAGAACAATAGGGATAGGTATTGGGGATATTATTGCTCATATATCAGAAACCCTTAAACTCTCTTTAACCGAGGCCAGAGATACTCTAATAAAAATGGATATGGACTTAAGCTCTTTTGATAACACCATATCTACTTTGCAGGATAAAGAGATCAATATAACAAAGTCAAAACTTAAGAGTATATTTGAATATGCCAATGAAGTTTATATATCGATTATCGATGAAGTGCTTATATCTATAAAAGCTGCATCTTTTAATGATTTTTCTGATTTTAATAGAATTATCTTAACAGGTGGAGGAGCAAATTTTAAAGGGACATCGAGAATAATAACAGAGGAATGCTCTCTACCAGTTGTTTTTATGCCATTTTTACCAGGCTATACCGATGAGGTTGTTAGGAGTAACTTTACGGTTGTTCTTGGCACTCTCCTTGCTTACATGAGGCCAAAATCAAAGCTCATAAACTTACTTAAAGATGAATTTTCTCCATCCGGGATTACAACTGGAAGTCAAAGATTTTTTCTGCCTGCATTTTTCATTTCTCTTGCAGCTGTTATTTTTATTTTGAATTTACTCATTACCTATATTCAAACAGTTAAAAACCAAAATCTTATTGATAGCATGTTGAGGCAAAAATTCAAACAATACTTCAATGCTCAGTCTGCACCAAAGGATCCTTTAAAAGAAGCGATGCAGCTTTTGCAAAGGGAGAAAAAAGAGCTTTCTGTATTAAAAGAATTGCTTGGGGATGATGAACCTTTTATGCCTTTTTTAAATACAGTTGTTTCCGCTTATCCGAATATTCAAAATTTTGATATAAAAAAATTATCCTTTGATGGTAAGAGCCTTTCCATAGATGGTGAGGCTGCAAAAACATCAGAGCTTGAGAATTTCAGAAAAAATCTTATTGATACAGGAGAATTTGAGAATGTTACTTTGACAATAAGAGACACAAGTAAAAGCCGAAGTCTTTTCACTCTTGTGATAAAAAAGAAATTATAGAGATTAAAGTAGAGGCATATATGATCAATCTTTCAAATAGAGAAAAGAATTTAATAATAGTTTTAATCTCTGTAGTAATTCTTGGAATTTTTTATACATTCATTATTTCTCCAGTTGTGGAATTTAAAAAAAATGCTGAGCAATCATTCGTTAAAAATATCTCTCTTTTAAATAAGTTTGAAGAGATTAACAATGAGTATAAGCTGGTTCTGGCAGAAAAAAGCAGATTGAGCTCTGCCTCTGGTATGGGAACAGGTATAGCTGGACTTGTTGATGAAATTTCTAAGAGCTTGAATATTGCAAGCAATCGAACTTCTTTAAAAGAAATGCCAGGTATAGTTCAAAATGGTTTGCAAAAAATAACCACCGAGATTCGCTTTGAGGGGATTTCTATTCAATCTGCTCTTGAGTTTATAAACAGATTGGAAAATTCTAATATGACTCTCAAAGTAAAAAATGTAGTTATTAATTCAGCCATAAAAGAAAGAAGTCGTTATGATATTATAATTACTGTGGTGAGTTTAACAAAAAGATGAATATGAAGATCGAAAATATTTTGGCTTATTTAAAGTCTCTGAGCTACTCAATCCCTGCATTGTTTAGGAATGTTAGGAACTCTCCTTATGCAATCTTTTATCTTTTTCTTTCTCTCTTTTTAATAGTGCTATTTACTATTGTTACATTTCCTTTTGATCATTTAATTAGAAAAAAACTCTCTGAACTGGAGGGCAAATCCTTTAGAATTATATCTGTTGATCAAATAGATGTAAATTTTCTGCGACCAAGCAATGTAAAAAAACTGGAGCTTGTGCTCCTTGATGGGACAGAGATCAATACAAAAAATGTTATTTTAAATCTATCCCTTAATCCCTATAGATTGTTTATAAGTCATCGTATTCTTTCTGATGTTCAGGTTGATGATTTTTTTTATAAAAGCAATAGCAATACTATAAGTCTTAATCTCAACGGCAATGTCGACCTAATCCTTGATCCTAAGAATAACATTCCAACAAATGGCGATGTTAAACTAATTTTTTCAGAAGTTAAGATAAAGCCCGATAAAATTTCTATTCCTGGCCCCATGGGAAACATAGATCTAAATATTGAATTGATCACCATACCAAATGGAGTTTTTTCTATGGATATTATAAACTCTACTGCCAGGATAAAAGATTTAAAACTGACAGGCCCTGAGTTAAACTGCACAATTGCAGGATCTATTGCTATGGTAAGTCCTATTGAAAGGAGTAACCTCAATTTAACTTTGATAATAGATCCTGAGTCATCTATTTTGGAAAACTATCGTGATCTGGTGAAGATGATGACTAAAAATAATCCTTTAACTCTTACCCTAACAGGTACAATAGATAGGCCAAAATTGCAGCTTGCAGGAGTTGAAAAAACAAATGAAAATTGAGATGGCAAAAAACTCAGGATTTTGCATGGGAGTTCGCAACGCTGTTATAAAAATTGTAGAAGAGCTAAATACCTCTGATGAGGAGATCTATGTCTATGGTCCCCTCATCCATAATCCTCAAACAATAGAGGTATTAAAAAATCGAGGACTTATTACAATAAATTCTCTTGATGATATAAAAGGCAAGTCTGTTGCCATAAGAACTCATGGCATTCCTGTTGATGAAAGCAGGTATATAAAAAATGAAGCCTCAAGAACAATTAATCTTACATGCTCACGAGTTGCACGGGTCCAATCTTATATAAAGAAATTTTCATCACAGGGATATTTTACTGTTATTGTTGGAGATAAAGATCATGCAGAGGTAATTGGGTTAAAAAGCTATGCAAGTTCAGGAGTCTTTGTGGTATCTGAACTTGAAGATGTAGCGAATTTGCCTGAGGCAGAAAAATACCTTGTGGTTTCTCAAACAACACATGAAAGAAATCACTTTGAACAGGTAGTAAAACTCATAGAGAAAAAAAATAAAGATGTCCATGTTATAGATACAATCTGTGACTCCACAAGACTCAGACAGGATGATGTTCATAATGCCATTGCTCGTGGAATTGATACATTGGTGGTTGTCGGTGGAAGAAACTCTGCAAATACAACCAGACTGGTTAAAATTGGAATTGATAATGGAATAAAGACCTTCCATGTAGAGACAGACGAAGAACTTAATCCAGAAGATTTTGCAAACTCTAAATATGTCCTTGTAACTGCGGGAGCATCAACTCCTGGCTGGATAATCAACAATGTCCTTGAAAGGCTCTATATCATAAATAATACAAACAGCAATTTTTTTGTAAAACTATTAAACAGATATATGGAATTTTTTGTGCGTAGCAATATCATATCCTCCATAGCTGCATTTTTGATGGTCTGTATTGCCAGATCTTACGGAGGATTAAAATTCGACTACAGGCATGGACTTATTGCATCGCTTTTTATATTTGTTATGTATACTGTTAATAATTATCTTGATAGGGAATTTCTGATTAAAAGTAACTCTTATAAATATAAGGTTTATGAGAAATATGGGAAATCACTTTTATTCTTTGCAATTATTGGCTTTTTTTATTCCATCTATCTCTCTTACAGTATTTCACCTGTTATGACAGGGCTCTTTTTGCTTCCTTACATACTGGGCATATTATATTCAACTCCTCAGTGTAAATTTTTTGTAAAAGGACTTGGAATAGATTTCATAAAACGACTTTACAATACAAAGGCTGTGACAGGTTTTGGATGGCTAATTGTGCTGGTATTTATTCCCTATTTTGGTTATAAAGTTTCTATGTTGACATATCTATCCATCTCTGCGTTGTTTTTTGCTATTTTATTTATGCGACAATTTATAATTGATCTGGTTGCTTTTCAGGGGGATCTCATACTTGGAAGAGATACATTACCAACATCCCTTGGTATAAAAAGGGCTATTAAAATGACTCTTGCTATAGCTATAGCAGGTGCACTTATATTCTCTGCAATAACAATATATCATGGTAATTGGCTTTATCTTTTGCTTAATTCCTCTGTTCTCTATTATTATTTTCTACTGAGAAAGATTAAAGAAACAGCATATTTAGTATCCATAAGATATGAGATATTGATAGACCTAAATTTTGCTCTGATGTTTTTGTGCTATTTAGCTACAGGATTACATTTTTGATAAGCTTAGCATCATACCTTTACAAGATTAACAGATGGTCCAATTTTAACAACAAGCTCATTTTCTGCACTATAGATGTCTCCATCCATGGTATATTCAAATCTGCCCTTTTGCTTGATTTTTATTACAGAGCTGTGAAAGTTAAAATAGCCCTCACTGTTAATCGCCCTACCTGTTCGTATTTTATTTATGTTTAAGGCTATGGTTCGAGGTTTTAGAGATGATATAATTACCTGAAATTTGCCATCAACTACAGCATCAGAAAGGGGGGAAAATCCCATTCCTATATGCTCAACAGTTCCAGCAAGCAAACCATAATAAGATTTGATATTTAAAGGCTTACCATCGCTATATATTTCACATTCAGCTTTAGAAAATATCCTACCATTATCTATGTTTAGCAAAGCCTCTCTCATCGCAATGGATGCAACCTGGAGATTGCGGACAAATCCTTTCTCTTTACCATTGTATGCAAGATTTAAAAAATTTGTAACAAATCCAGTTCCAAATAGAAAACAGAATTTATTATCAATCTGCATTGTATATCTTCTATGAACTTCAACTTCCAGATTATTCTCGATTCGCTCCACAAGGCGCCGTAACAGTTGTGGTCCCCTACCCTTTAATTTTATTGTTCGTGCAACATTGTCCATTGTGCCTTCCTTCAGTATGAGAATTGGGGGGATATTTTTTTGTTTATAGCTGTTTATTATCGAACTAAGAGTTAGATGCAGTGTTCCATCTCCGCCTGCTATGCATATATAGTCACAGCGCTCCTTTGCCATTTTCTCGGTTTCTTTCCGTAATTCCTCTGGTGATGATGGTGTAACAATTTTTACTAAATTGCTTTTTATATTTCTATAACTTTCAATAGATGAACGGCCAGTCCTGAATTTTTTTGCATTGGGATTTATTATTACCCGTATATCTGCTTTGCCCATATTATTATCCTGAGTATAGATTTTTAAAAAATTGCATTTAAAAGATAAAACAGCAAATAATCGTCTTTACAAAAAAAAGATAAAATCTATGATGAATTACTAATACAGTGATAATAATTCAAGTTTTTTTTATTTATGATAGATTCCATACTCAATAAATATATAAATAATGAAAGGACTCAGCTTTTTGATAACTACACACCGGATGCAATCAAAGAGCTGCTTTCCCTTTGCTTTAACCCTCAAGATAATTACATAACAATTCATATAGCGGGCACAAATGGCAAAGGTACGGTTTGCTATTCAATAGCTCACATGCTATCGTCAGCTAAGTTTAAAACCGGATTATATGTATCACCCCATCTTTTAAAGCTCAATGAACGTATCACCATAGATTATATTCCTATTTCCGATGAAGAGCTTCTTGGTCATCTTTGCTATTTAGATGAAATTGCCTCAAGGCATAAAATAAGTCTGACTTATTTTGATATGCTTACTGCAGTTGCCTTTTTGCATTTCAAAAAACAGCAGGTTGATTTTGCTGTCATAGAAACAGGCCTTGGAGGAAGGCTTGATTCAACAAATGTTATAAAACCCATTGTCTCTGTAATTACAGATATATCCTATGATCATACCTCTGTCCTTGGATCAACACTTGAATTGATAGCAAAAGAAAAATCTGGGATTATAAAACCAGGAGTTCCTGTTGTAACATCTAACACGAAAAGTGAAGTTTTAGATGTGATAAAAAATCATGCTCTTGCCTCAAATTCGAAGTTGTATGTTTTTAATGAAGATTATTATGCAAAGAATATCTCCTATGATGAAGAATACCTTAAGTTTATTTATAGCTTTAGAGAATCACAGGAGCTTACCATAAGGGCAATGCTATTTCCAGATCATCAAAGCATAAATCTTTCATCTGCAATTACAGCAATTTTGCTTGTGAGATCTATTGCTGGCATTTCACTTAGCAATCAAATCATTGAAAACTCCCTTTACAATCTAAAGATACCCGGTCGTTTTGAAAAATTATCCAGAGATTATCATATATATTTTGATCCTGCACATAACATTTCTGCTCTGGAAAATCTCTTTAATGCAATAACAGAAAGATTTAAAGAAAAATCTGTAATCTTTGTCATGTCAATTATGGAGGATAAATTCACTCCAGAGGTAAGGGCTTTTCTCTACAGATTTAAAGAAAATATAGTTTATTATCAGCTAAATGATAAACGATGCCATATGTCTTTTGATGACGAATTTTCTTTTGCAAGTGAAGATAAAGATGTTATATTTAATAGAGTTGTAACCGAAATTATTAATGGTGGCGTTGTCCTCTTTACAGGGACATTCAGGATTTATGAACTTGCCTCATACGTTGCAACGAAAATTCAGAATAATGCCTTTTAGGATTAAAAAAGAGAGATGTCAAAAGAATTACTATTTGATGAACTACTTGAGATAAGGGAAAATCTCAAAAATAGCATAATCCCCAGTGAAAAATCCTGGAATCTGCTTAATGAGATAGAGAAAAAAATCAACCTTGACAGAGGGGATAGACAAAAGAGAGAGCTGCCTTTGATTGAAAAAATTTTTGCCAGCTTCAATCTTCATAATTTTGCAGACTCAACTGCCTTAATTAAAAAGTCATCACCAGTAGTAGAGGTGATCCATCACTGTGGTAGCAATATACTTTTAGCCGAGACTAAGACCTATCTTGAGGATGATCACTCCTTTTATAATACTATAGATAGTGTAACAATTGCTTCCACTAAATATAATCTTTTTTTTAAAGAATTCTCTGTTAAAGATGAAAGCTATGCAGTGCTAACATGGACATCATCAAGTTCTTTTGATATTCATAAGCTTGATAGTTTTTGTGATGTTATAAGCGCTTTCATAAAACATTCTGCTGTCACTCATAGTTTTTTTTATGATCTTATGGAAAAAATAGATTCTGATTTTCATAATACTCTTGCTCTTTTTAGTAAATCAAGCCCCAGTATAATTTTAGTTAAGTTTGATTTTATTTTTGAAAATTCCATTAATACATTTATTGGAATTTCAAAATACATCTCCAGTTTTTTAAGGGAGAACACAGGTGATAATTCTTTTGTTATACCTCTCTCCTTCAGCTCCTATCTCATAATTGCTCCACAGGAGGATGAGTCACTTTTGATAAAGAATTTTATTTCATCAAAAAAATTGAGCTTTAATTACAAAAATATATTGCTTCCTTATATGGCTTTGAAAATAGATTCCAATTCTTCGTTGTCTATATACGATATATTTGAGGATCTATGCAATTTGATGAGATTATCGTAGATGTCTTTTAACTATCTCAGCTCTTTGAGATACTGCTTCTTTGTTCAGAGATTCCCAAAAATCCCCTTTTCGCTGGATCAGCTTATGCTCCAGTAGAAATTTTATACCTCTTGAGGCAATATCCTTATAGCTCCCATCAAATTTTATTGGGTATTCACTTAAAAATCTTTCAACATATTTTTTTATCTTATGGGCTTTCAAAAGATGATTTTTTCTATCAAGTAATGCACAGATTATATGATGTGGCAAAATTATTTCATCAGCAATCCATGACTCTGTTACAACATCTGTTATATCTATACCGGCATTTGCCTCCCTTGTAAAATCAGAAAGAAAAAATAAATCAGAGAATCTCACATGAACTGGTTCGGAAAATTCTTTTCTCACTGTGTTTTCATCAAATTTTTCTGGATAGGAAAGCTGGCATGGAACAAGGGCTATTTCAGTTGACTCCTTAAACATAACACGAGTCAAAATAGAAAAAAAACTATTATCAACTGGAGATATATCAAAATTTTTTTCGGGATACTCCTCGGGGAAATATAGAAGATTGACTCCATGGGAGATTAAGGTCGACAGATATTGAATAACACATTCTCTATACACAGGGTTATTGAATCTTCTTTTATCTATTATAAATCCACCGCTTTTTTTAATCAAATACTTGTGGAGTATCCCGCTAATATTTTCAGATGGAACATAAAAACGGGGAAGAGGCAGTTCTTTTTTATATATTGAAAATAAATAGTAAAAGTAGTCCTTTAAATTTTTAAATCTTGCAACGTATATGATGTTTACTCTATCCTTAAGATTTTTAATATTTGAAAAATTACCTTTAATTTTTATTTTATTGCGGCTGCCGGTGATTTTATTGAGAATATATTTGCTATAGGAAAATTTTAGAAAAAGGTTGGAAAAAAAAGAGTTATTATAATCAATGATTTCATCTATATATAGAGCGCTCAGTTTTTTCACAAATTTTGGATAGTTATACAGTGTAAGTTCAGATATATAGGCAAATTCATGACCAAGAGAGATTTTGCCGCTTTCTTTTAAATTTTTAGCTGATTCTTTTAGTTTGGTTATTATATAATTTTTATTTTCAGTTGAATTGTCTTCTCTGGTAAATTTATCAACTACACTTTCAAGAATAATCTTTTTAAAAGCCTTACCCTTCAGGGTTTCAAGGCCAATCTTTTTCTCTTTTACGTGGAGTTTTGCATAAGAATAGATTTCATTAAATTTTTCTGGATTCTTTATAGTTTCAATTAAAAGCGACGGTTCTTTTTTGTTAAGAAGAACCTCATAAAGGGATCTATATACAGGTATATCTATTGATTTCTTTGCAGCCAGCTCAATCAAGGGCTCTATTGCATAAGCACCCTCTGCAAGATAGTTAAAGTTGCTACTTATCTTCTCAAGGACATATTCAGGTTTAAATTTTAGATAGATTTTATCTGTCCAGGAAAGAGTTGTTCCCCTCTCCAAAATTTTTGTTGCAACTTCTCTTCCAAAGCGTCTGTTTCTGCTATGTTCGCTTAAGGCTGTAGCAACAAGGTCCCCTGCACCTGCAATGTCAATTATAGTTTCTGGCTTTGCACCAAGAGCTGTGCCCAGTTTATACATTTCTTTAAGTGATTCTGCAATTAAGGCTCCCTCAAGATTATCACCACACTTTGGCAGAACGCTTATCATACCTGCAGCTATTGCAGCTGGATTTTTTAATGTCCCACCGAGATCTACCCCTATAATATCATCACTTTCCCTGCATTGAAAGAAATCGCAGTTAATTAGACTCACAAAAATTTTACGATCTGCTTCTGAGTGCGAGGCAACAACTATACAGGTATGAAAGTATTTAGTCACTTCTTCGGCATGGCTTGGTCCATAAATGCCAACAACTCTCCCCTTGTAATCGGGAATAATTTGTTCAATAGTTTCTGAGATGGTCAAAATTTCATTGTTGAACTTGCAAAAACCCTTTGTAAGATAAGATATGGGTATTTTTTCTATTAGCAAATCCCCTACTTTTTTGACTGTATCAGGAATAACCTTTGATGGTGTTGCTATAATAAGCGCTTCTGAATTTGATATTGCATCTTTTAAATTATTAGTTGCCCACATGTTAGCTGGCAGAGGAACACCAGGTAGGAATTCGCTGTTAACCTTTTTATTGTTTATGGAGTTTACTGTAGATTTTTCATAAGCCCACATCTTAACAATAATTCCTGGGTGATTTTCTGCTATGACCTTTCCCACAGCAGTTCCCCAGGAACCTGCGCCTATGATTGCTATCTGTTTTATTTTTTTTTGCATCACAAAACTTTGTAGTTGTAATTACATATAATCCAGATAATCTTTAAGCTTTCTTGCTCTGGTGGGGTGACGCAATCTTCTCAGAGCCTTTGCTTCTATCTGCCTGATTCTCTCCCTTGTAACTTTAAATACATATCCAACTTCCTCAAGCGTATGGGCATATCCATCATCAAGTCCAAATCTCATTCTTATGACCTTTTGCTCTCTTGCAGGAAGAGTGTTGAGAACAGCCATAATCTGCTCATTTAATAACCTGTGAGCAGCTGTGTTTGCAGGTGAATCAACATCCTTGTCCTCAATGAAGTCGCCAAGTAATGAGTCCTCTTCTTCGCCCACAGGGGTTTCAAGGGATATAGGCTCTCTTGCAACATTTTTAACAGCCTTGACTTTTGCAACAGGCCAGCCAAGTCTATCTGCAAGCTCCTCAGGGGTCGGTTCTCTACCAAACTCCTGCTGGAATAACCTTGTTTCTCTCATTACTTTATTGATCTGTTCAATCATATGAACAGGAACGCGTATTGTCCTTGCCTGATCAGATATTGCTCTTGTTATTGCCTGACGTATCCACCATGTAGCGTAAGTGGAGAATTTATATCCCTTTCGATACTCAAATTTATCAACTGCCTTTATAAGGCCTATGTTTCCTTCCTGAATGAGATCAAAAAAGTGCATTCCTCTATTAGCATATTTTTTTGCTATAGAGACAACTAATCTTAAGTTTGCATTTATCAGCTCTTTCTTGGCTCTTTGAATTTTCCTCTGGCCATAGGCAATTTGCTTCCCCCATTCAAGTATGTCGTCAGCCTCTGCCCCTGCCTCTTGCTCGATCCTGCGGATTTTTCTTTCGTTGTTTCTTATATCCTTAACAATCTCAAGCAATTCATCCTTATTTTTGAGTTTCAATTCTTTTATAATAAGATCAATGTCTTCGTCTTTTTCAACTTTTCTTGCAAAGTGTTTGAGCTCTTTTAAATCCTTGTTATACTTTTCTTCTATTTCTTTGAAAAATTTATAGGTCTCATCAATTCTCTTGACCATTGATTGAATTTTATGGAAAATCTTAGAGATCTCCTCTTCGCCTATCTCCAGTTCCTCAATGGCCTGTCGAATTTTTTCTTTTGATTTGGCAATTTCTTCTTTTATCTTCTGGGCCTCTGGTGAATCTTCTTCATATCGCTTTATTTTATTTTGTAACTTCAAAATTTTGGAGTCTTCATCAATTACTATTTTCATCTTAGCATTGTATTTCTTCTCCAAATCAGAGAGGTCAACAGATGAAAAGTAATAGAGCCTATTTATCCTCAATATCTCAGTCAGTTTTATCTTGCCAGAGGTAACCCTTGGATGATTCTTTATAAGTTCATTTACAAGCAAAGATGAATTGATTACAGCCTTTTCAATGATAATCTCTCCTTCCTCAATTCTCTTTGCTAAATCCACCTCTTGCTCCCCTGACAGAAGTGACACTTTGCCTATCTCTTTCAGGTAAAGCCTTATGGGGTCATCAACGTGAGAGGTATCATCTGGTGATGCTGCCAGATTTTTCTTAGATGTAGTTTTCTTTTTACTGATAACATCTGGAGTAACTTTACGAGTAGATTCTTCAACTACATCAATGCCCATCTGATTGAGCAGTATAAAAATATCGTCTATTTTTTCAGAATTAAGCAACTTATCTGGCAGTATTTCATTTATTTCATCATAGGTGACCTCGTTATTGGCTTTACCAAGCTCAATTAACTTTTTTACTTCTGCAATGTTTTCAAGAACAAGATCATTTTTACTCATATTTCGATTATACCTGCTAAAAAATTTTTTATAAAAAGTAGTATGACACAAAATAAGGCATTAAGTTACTTTCAAAGAGCCTCTATTATACATATAATTAACAAGTTTTTCCTTTTCACGTCTTAGAATTTCTATTTCTGCAAGATATTCAAGATTGTCACCGCCTGAATTTTTCATCCTTTCAGTGTATTCTGTAATTTTAGTATCGATAGAGTGTAATTTTAATTTAACATATATTTCTGTATAAGCGGCATTTGGATCTTCTATATTACCCGATTCTGAGTATTTTTTTAAAACTCTGCTCAAAAAATCCATTTCTGATCCTTTTTGAAAAAAGTCAAATATTTTATCAGTCTGTAGCTTATTTTCTTTAGCGTATAGATCAGAAATAGCCCTCATTATATTGCGCGATACATCATCTTTTATTTCTTCAGGTGAAAAATCCAGAAGAAGATTTTCTGCCAGTTCGGGGTAAAGTAAAACTAACTCAAGTAAATCTCTGTAGAGTTTAGTTTCAGAGTTTAGCTGTTTAGGGATTTCCTCATTTTTTTTCAAAATAGTGATAGAATCATTTTTGATATAATTATAAAAGTCACTTCTAACAGCCTCTTCATTTAGTCTTAGAATTTCTGCAACTTTTTTGATATATTCAAAGCGTTTAGTTTCGAATTTGACTCTTTTTATAACATCAAAGAGTTTTTTTAGTATAACAACTTTATCAAGACCCCTTGTGTTTTTTATGATATTTCCAATCTGAAAATCCACAGGTGCAATAGCCTTATCTATAATAATCATTAATTCCCTTGGACCGCGGGACATCACAAAATCAAAAGGATCTCCCTCTGGCAGTATGGCTATTTTAACATTAATGTTAAAGTCCTGAGATATCTCTATGCTTCTTGCAGCAGCCCTCATACCTGCTGAATCAGAATCAAAAAGCAAAACTATCTCTGAGCATAGTTGTGATAGAATTTTGACATGATTTTCGGTAAGGGAAGTGCCGAGGGGAGCTACAACATTCTGTATTCCATTGATATGGCATCCAATTACATCTAAATATCCCTCTACTATTATTGCTCTATCGGACTCCTTGATCTCATTTGCGGCAAGGTGCAATCCATATAGTATACTCCTTTTTTGAAAAACAGGAGACTCTGGCGAGTTGAGATATTTGGGCTGTAAATTATCATCAATAACCCTGCCGCCAAAAGCGATAACATTTCCATTTCTGTCAAAAATCGGGAACATTAATCTATGTCTGAATTTGTCAATATAGCCTCCCCTGCTTGATTTGCTTACAAGGCCAATTTTTTCTGCAATCGATAAATCCTGACCATATTTCTTTAACAATAATGAAAATCTGTCCCACTCATCAGGTGCATAGCCTATATGAAACTGGGAAAGCTTATCCAAGGTTAGCCCTCTTTTCTCTAAATATTTTACAGCAGGAGTTCCTGCCTCTGATACAATAAACTCTTTATAAAATTTTAAAGCATGGAGATTGATTTTTTTTATTTTCTCATAGGAATCATCTTCGTTTTTTTCATCAGATACAATAACCCCAACCATCTCTCCTGCTTTTTTTACACTGTCGATGAATGATATGTTTTCCAGTTTTGAAATTAATGTAAATACATTACCTCCGGCATTGCATCCAAAGCAATGAAAAATTTGCTTATCTGGAGATACCACAAAAGACGGTGTATTCTCTTTATGAAAAGGGCAAAGCCCTATGTAGTTTTTACCTTTTTTCTTAAGCGATGGGATATACCGTGAGGCTATATCCTCAATCCGTATTCTCTCTCTGATGTAATCTATTTTGTCTTTTGGGATAGTCAAATTGATGCCCAGTCCTTCAAGGTTTATTTTTAATTTACTCCAATGACATTTAATCTGTCAATATTTTGATGTTTTTTATGCAAAATGTAAAATCTTATTTTGCAATTCAAATAATTTTTGACAAATATAGCATAAAAAATCAAAGTCCTTCTATTATGATGACGATAGAATAAATAAAATAACAAAAATTTTTGAGGTTGCAATGAAAAAACGCATTTTTTTAATTTCTGCAGCAGCAGTAGTAGTGCTCCTTTTGGTCGGAGGCTGGATTTTTAATTTTACCAATGCTACGAATACTCCAAATAAAGCTGAAAATGCAGTGGCAGAAACACAAAAAGAAAGGGAATATAGCTATCCCAGCTTTTATAAAGGGATATATCTCACAGTTGATTCAGCTTTAAACTTCCAGAAGCTCAAGGGCTTTGTGGAAAAGGCTAAAATGGCAGATTTAAACACTCTTGTGATTGATGTCCAGAGCTCAAAATTTGCAAAATGCATTGTGCCTGCAGAACATGTTCAATATGTTAAGGATAATGGCTTGCATCCAGTTGCAAGAATTGTTATTTTCCCTGATGGGCTTAAAGAGTGGCCTGTTAGTGAGGAATATATAAAGGATAAAATTGATATTGCAGAAAGTGCATGTAAAAACGGATTCAAAGAAATTCAATTTGATTATATAAGATTTAACGATTCCAATAAAAACAAACATGTGACAATAAAAGAGAGATACGCCTTTATAGAAAATTTTATATTACGGGTAAAAAAAGAGCTTAAGGCATATAATGTTCGCTATCAGGCTGATATTTTTGGAAGAATTCCTCTTAATCAGGATGATATAATAGGCCAGAAAATGGAAAGCATGGATAAGGTCGTTGATATAATCTGCCCTATGGCTTATCCCTCTCACTACACATGGAGCAAAAAGTTGATGAAGGATCCATATTTTACAGTGCTTCAGACATCAAAAAAAGCAAAGGAAAGAGCTAAAAATGCACAAATTGTAACCTGGATACAAGCGTTCAGAATGAAGCTCTATGATATTCCTTATGAAAAGTATATTGAGGACCAGCTAAGGGCTGTATATGAGTCAGATATTAAAGGATTTTATATGTGGAATGCCCGTCAAGATTATGAAGTGCCAATAAAAGTAGTGATCAATTTTAACAACAAAAAATCCAATATTGCAAAAAATTAGCTACTATCTAAGCTCTATCCTCTTTTGTTGGATAGAGCTTTATTCCATAAGAACATTATAAAGCGTTGTTCCCTTTGATGTAGATTCAATAATAATTTTATAAACTACCCCCTCTTTTATATCAACATATATAAAATCAGGTTTTGGCTGAAGTATATTATTTAACTTAACATACTTCCCCTGATCCTCATCCAGTACCCATTTTTCTATTTTTACAAGATGCCTGTCTGGCTCAAGCCTGGTTTCAAAAATCTTTTTTTGAGACTCAAGGGCAATTGTGGTTCTCCCAGAATCAATTTTATCTATATAAACGTTGTAGTAACATCGCCTATCATTTTCTGGATTGCTTATATCAATGTCAGAGATTATCAGAATAAAATTATTATCAGTTATTTCTTCAGGTTTTTTCGGTTTTTCTTCTTTCTTTATTTGATCTTTTGAACATGCTAAACTAAAAATTAAAAGCAGGGTCAATATCAATACAAGTTTATCTTTCATTGCACCTCCTCAAGTTCGATTGTATATGGATTTTCATAATCCTCTATCACTGATTCAACTATAATATACCCTTTTTTATCAAAGAGTTCTCTCATTGAATACTTTTCACCTTTTGAAATTGTTTTTGTTTTTATAATATAGCCCATCTGATCTGTAGTAGAAATTTTAATTGTCCCATTAAGAGGAGCTTCTACATTTATCTTATAGCGAACTTTTCCATTTGTCTTTACAATATAATAGTCCCTGTCACCTTTATATGAAGAGAATCCTGATATTTGCTCATGCAGAGCATTAGCATCTTTCAAACTATTATTAGGCTCTCGTTCAATATCAGAATCATATTGCATTTGCTCTATTACAATTTCATAGGGTGCATCCACCACTGAGTTTACAGCATTAACTTTAATGTATATAAGTCCATCACAATAAACAGATGGAATAATTTCCGCTTCTCCAACTCCTTTATTGTTTATTTCCATAGTTTTATTCTTTGAAGAATCAAAAATAGTCAAAACCGCATCTAAGCTCTTATCCGGGATTAGCTTAATATTTAGATAAGACTCTGCAGCTGAATACATAAAAAAATCCACGTCTCCTGAATTATGAATATTCCCATTGATCGAATTATTGAATATTTTGCTGGCAGTTTCAAAGGAATTGTTTGGTTCAAATTCAGAGGTTTTATCAAAGGCATTGACTTTAAGGGATAAGGAATACTTTTCTGTATTATTATATTGATATGATTTTGCCGCAACCATGATATAATAGGAATTGCTTTTATTTATACCAAAACCCTTAATGCTTTCTGCTGCTCCCTCACCGGAGTTATCTGCACTGTAAAGAAGGTTCATCTCAGAGTCATAAAGACAGAGTATTGAGTCAACCCCGTTAACGCCAGATAAAATTACATCCACTGTGACAGGAGATTCTTCTGTAGCTATAATCTCTGTTCTAAACCAGTCCTCCTCTCTGAAAGCATTGGCCTGGTTTTCATTATTTCTGTTTCTTGATGGAGAAAAATATCCTGAGATTGTTTCACCATCTACGATTTGATTTGCAAAATTCATGGAGTCATTTGGTTCCTTTTCTTCATGCTGAGTATAACTCACAGCAGTTGCTCGGAGAGTATACTTATCTTCAGAATTCCCCTTTTTTGCATCAAGCTCTCCATGGCGAACTGTTATTATATAATCCCCTGATGTAACAAAGAGATTTGCAATCATCTCTGGGGAGGATTTTCTATTATCATCCACAGATTTGTAAAGTTTTGGCACTCCAGAATTAATCTCCCAAATATCAAAGGCATGGTTCACCCCCTTAACTGGGCTAAGTTCAATTTTAACAATGAGATCTTCCCTTGGCCTTATTATGTAGTTATCAATATCGTCATCTGTTGCCAAAGTTCCCTGACAGGATTGATTAATCTCAAGAGGTGTTGCTGTTGTGAAGGTATTGTTAGGCTCAAGTTCTTCAAAAACCTTTTTTTTAGTGCATTGAAAATTGTTCAGGGAAAATAAAATTATAAACAGTGAAAATATTGACACATTATATAGCTTCATAGAATCTGTTCCTGTTTTTTAATTGACTCAAATATTTATTAAATAACACTAATAGGAATGCAAGTCAATAATTATTTGAAAATCGACAAAATTGCCTTTGGCGGATATGGAATAGGAAAATCTAATGGAAAAATTGTTTTTGTTGAAAATGCTATTCCAGGTGATGTTGTTGAATATAAGGTAATTTCTGAAAAATCAGATTTTATCACAGCAAAAATATCTCATCTACAGGAAGCCTCTCCATTAAGAATTACTCCTCAGTGCCAGCTATTTGATATATGTGGGGGATGTTCTTATTTACAGGTTGATTATGAAAATGAGCTTTTATTTAAAAAGCAAATTATCAAAGAACAGATTAAAAGAATTGCTGCTTTTGTAGATGAGGATATTCCAGAAATTAAAACAATTAATTCAAAGAGGTTTAACTATAGAAGCCATACAAGATTTTTTGTAAGTGACGCTAAAATTGGATTTTATCGCAAGAATTCCAATGATATAGCTACCTTTCCAGGAGATGGATGCTTACTCCTTGCGGAGGAAATTATAGAGGAGATCAATAACACTCAACGCTTTTTTGATGGTGAGGTTACAGCTGCCCTTGATTTTGAAGGAAAGGTTTTTTTTGCCACAGAGAAATCTAAAATTGAAATAACTGAAAGGGAAAATGAAATTTTATACAAAAGAGATATACATGGCTTTTTCCAGGCAAATAGATTTCTTCGCAAAGATATGATGCTTGCTGTGGAAAGATTTGCCACCTTTGCAAGGAAAAGAGAATTCTTTCTTGATATATGCTGTGGTTGTGGCTTTTTCTCACTGCCTCTGGCAAAACACTTTCAACGTGGGGCTGCCTTTGAAATAAATAGAGATAGCCTTCGCTATGGTAAAGTGAATTGTGGCTTAAATAACGTCACTAATTTAGATTTTATTGCTGAGGCAGAGTCAAATATAAATCCTTTTAGGTATAGTGCAGATGTTGTAGTCATAGATCCGCCGAGAGCTGGCATATCAAAAAAAGGCCGAAAAACAATAAATGCCATAAATCCAGAATTGATTGTATATATATCCTGTAATCCAGCTACCTTTGCAAGAGATCTAAAAGATTTTATAAGCAATAGCTACAGACTGTCAGATTTGATTTTCATTGACATGTTTCCAGGAACTCATCACATAGAGATTATATCGCTTCTCAAAAAATCAAATATGGCCATATAAAATTAAATTTATCAACCTTGCAACGAAGTATGCTCCAATTAGCAAAAAAATAGGAACTGAAGCTATTAATGCCAAAAATTCCTTTGGCCTGACAAGCCCCGGTTTGTATACTTTTTTGCCAAAAAAATTAATATCATAATATTGTGGATCTTTGGTTCTTTTTACAATTCTGATTGTAATACTTATTTTTAGTATGAGTACAAAAAAGCATATAATCCCAGAAACAACCCAGCTTACAAATTTAATATTTATGGAGTAGACGTCCTCTGGATTGCCTATTGCAACAATGCTTATAAGAATCATCAAAGTTGTGTTGATGATAAAAGTGCCAAGAAGAGACTTGAAGTAGTTATCAGATTTATTGGAAACATAAAGAATAATAAGCAGAAATTGAAAGCAAAAAGCAAAGGCAAGTGTTAAAAGTAATAGTGTTATTAGCATATTTCTTACAACCGGCAAGGTATTTTAAAATAAAACAATCTCTCTGTCAAGAAAGATAACTTAAGAGGTAAAGAAAAAGCTTGTAGTCTTTATCACTGGAGCCTTTTCAGAAGCTCCAGTGCCTCCTGATTTGATGGATCGCCATCAACAGCTTTTTTAGCATAGAAAAGCGCAATTTTCTTGTGGTTGTTTTTCACTGCAATTTGGGCAAGCCTCAAGTTTGCTTTACTGTGCAATGGCTGATATTCAATAACTCGCTGGTAATATTCCTTTGCCAAGTCCTCATCAGTTGTATTATCTTTAAAATCTCTGTAATAAAACTCTCCAAGCAAGAAATTTATGTCCACAGAGGCTTGATTTACACGAAGAGCCTCTTTGCAGTAAGCTATGCCCTCTTTTCTAAATTTGATTTTATTTTCTTGAGTGTTATAGCTCTCGTATGCCTCTATAAATCTGATCTCTGCAAGTGTTTTTAGTAAAACAAAGCGATCTTCATTATCATAGAGCCGGTCAATATACTTATGTGCCTTGAGCAGTTCGGCAGCTGCAAAGTTAAAAACTGAATCCTTGTAATAAATCAGTCCAAGCCCAAGATGAGCAGCTGGATCTGTTGGATCGCTGGCAATAGCTTTTTTATAATAGTCAATGGCCTGCCCCAAATCCCCTGTTCTGGCAAAATAATCACCTCGTGATTTAAGGATCGCAGAATCATTCCTGTCAGGAAAATCATTCAACTGAATGACCCTGTATCCGGGATTGCTCAGTTTAAAATTACCATAGCCCACAAGCATATCCCCCATTCCTATACTGTTAAACAAATATTTTACTTCAAATTTGGAAACAACTATGTTGTTTGGATCAATAACATAAAGTATAGATGTTGGATAGACATTGTCCCGTTCAAAAAGTCTAACCGTAGCCTTGGTCTTTATATGAGCAGATCCGGTGAGATCATCTTCTGTGAGCTCTTCACTGGTTGATAGAGAAACTATTTTGCCCTTTACAACAGCTTTTTTGCCTTTGCGGTCATCTCTGTTAAAAAAAATTGTAATTGCCTTACTGTCGCCTTCATATTTATATATGGCAAAAAGTGAGTTGCCATTTAGCAGGCAAATTAAAAGCACCATGGAAAAACTGCGGATTACCAACTTCATTTTAAAAACCTCAGAGGATTCAGTGGAACTATACCTCGCCTTATTTCAAAATGTAGATGAGGACCTGTAACTCCGCCAGTCATTCCGCTTAAGGCAATTTTTTGTCCTCGCTCAACAGTTTCATTTTCTTCAACAAAGAGCTGACTGTTGTGACCATATACTGTTATATAATTATTTTTATGTTGTATGACAATTAGTTTACCATAGGCCTCTTTCCAGCCACTGAATATTACCACTCCATCAGCAGCAGCATAAACAGGTGTCCCAACATCAGCTCCTATATCAAGACCACAGTGAAAGTTTTTCTCTCCAGTAAGAGGATGCTTTCTATACCCAAAAGAAGAGGTTATTGAACCGTGGAGCGGCCACGAAAGTTTGAGCTTGTTGCTTGGCTGTATTTTAGAAGACGAGGCTATATTTTTTTCTTCTCTTTTTTTTCTGTCAGCCTTTGCAATGGCACTATCTCTCTTTTCACTGATAGATTTCTTATTTACAATTTCTGTTTTTTTCCCATCTGGTATAAATATCTCAGTGCCTGCAATTATGTTATTGGCTTCAATATTGTTATGCTTTGCAATTGATTCCACATCAACCGAATAATTTTTTGCAATTTTGCTTAAGGTGTCCCCTCTCGAGATTTTATGGAAGACCCCCTCTCTTGATGGAATTGATAAAATATCCCCTTTTTTTAATGAAGTGTTTTTGGTAATATTATTTAATTCCAGAATAACATCTATGCTTATACCATAACGTTTTGCTATTTGAGATAGTGTGTCATTCCTTTTTATTTTATAGTTAACTATATGCCAGCGGCTATCTTTGCTTTTCATTTCATGATAAATACCACTTGCTACAGGTTTTAGTTTTTCTGTTTTATCACCACTTATACTTTTATAGAAGGAATCATCGAATATTATATCACCATCGCTATCGGATCCTTCCGCAATAGGTGCAGAATCTGTTTCCATTTTGAGATTTTCTATTATAAAGGAATTATCAATTGGATCTTTTTTTTCTATGTGGCTTTTGAAAGATACAATCAATAGCGCAATAATAGTGCAGAATATGATAAATAACAATTTCCTCATAGTAAAAATATCGGAAATTAGCTCCAGATCTTTAGACTTATGTTTCTAATCATTATATTTGAATCGCCAGTCTATAGTTTTTTGGTCAAGGTGATCTTCAAATTCCTTGGTATTTCTAAAAATCATTCTATATGGAAGATCATAATACTCACAGTCACCATGGGAGACTCCATGTCTTCTGCATATATCAGGCCTATTTGCATATATCCCGCATTTTTTGTTGGGTTTTTGGAATTCGCATGGAGTCCTAAATTCCACATACCATTTATTATCATGATCAATAAAGACATTAACATTTTTATGGGAAAGATACCAACGAATCACATCATAATCTTTTTTATTTTTTGGTTTATCAATCTCTATGGCAATATACTCACAACATTTACCACCACATAAATTACATGGAGCTTTATACTTCTTATTCATAGGTAACTATTACTGATTATTTAAAATTTTTTTAATAGCTTTGGGTATATTATGAATTATATCGCTTGAGCTCATTGAATCTTTAGGAAATTCCTCCGACCACAGAGAAGCACACAGTCCATGAATAAAAACAGCATCACATACAGCATGTAATGGTTCTTCTACCCTGTTTACCAGGGCTGCAATTATACCAGACAAAACATCACCAGAGCCAGCTGTGGCAAGGGCTCTATTCCCTGAGGTATTTATAAAAGTGAACTCACCATCTGTAACTATTGAAGCTGGACCCTTTAGAAGAGTTATACAGCCAGTCTTTTGTGCAAGCTCAATGGCAAAGCGGTATCTATTTGATCTAATTTCTTCCACAGGGATAGACATAATTCGGGATGCTTCCATAAAATGTGGTGTAATTATATAATCAATATCTTTGCTGAGCCCATTGTTTTTAATATAAGAGGCAAAAAAGAAGAGTCCATCTCCATCGATAATTATATTTTTTACTCCACATATAGATGCGGAATTCATAACTTCATAAAAAATTTTCTCAGAGAAATCACCTCTACCAAGACCAGGACCTATCAACAAAGTGTCAATGCCCTTGGAAAAAAGATTATCAATATTGCTACCCTCTTTGTTTATAGCAAAAGTCATAACCTCCGGAATTTTACCTGCAATATTGTGGCGAGCTGATTCGCTTGTTGCAATTGTAACAAGTCCTGTACCAGTTCTAAACATAGCAGTTGCAGAAAGCAAAGCTGCTCCCTCCATGCCATCAAAACCTCCAACTATTAGAGAAATCCCTTTATTCCCCTTGTGTATGTCATCATCTGGATATTTAGACATTGAAGATTTAACAAAGTCTTTTTCTATGAGACTTGTTTTTATCTCTCTGTCAGAAGTTAGCTGAGCAGGGAACCCAATATCTGCAACTATGAGCTCTCCACAAAAATTTTTGCATGGATAGGTAACAAGTGAAATTTTGGGTAACCCCATAGTTATTGTGTAATCACTACGAACAAAATCTCCTTCCGGAGTGTGACCATCAGAGGGTATGCCACTGGGTATATCCACAGAAATAATAGGAGAGTCAGAGGTGTTTATGAAATTTACAAGATGGCTCATAACTCCAGTGAGTCTTCCATTGAATCCAGTTCCTGTCAGGGCGTCAATGATTAGTGAATTTGTTTTGATCTCAATTGATGAAAAATTCTCTTCTGTTATATAAGTAATTGGAATCTTATGCTTTTCGCATATATCAAGAAATATGAGAGAAACAGAACTTATCTTTTCTTTTTTGCCGGATATATAGATCACTGGATTAAATCCTGCATTAAAAAGATAAAAAGCAGCAGTAAAGCCATCACCTCCATTATTGCCTGTGCCACAAAAAATATAAACAGTGGATTTTTTGAATCTTGATATTATAAAGTCAGCAACAGATTTACCTGCATTGTTCATGAGTACAACAGCAGGTATTGAAAACTCCTCAATTGCTCTGCGATCAATTTCTCTCATGATATCAGATGTGACAACTTTCATTCTTTATTTATCCTATGGCTTGCATAAACTTAATTAAAATCTAATTCCATTTAAAAATTTGCAATGTATTTCCAGATACCTGGTAGGAATAGAGATCCCCTTCATTGTCAGGTATTATTTTTGAAAAAATAATCTTAGGATCAAGCTTGAGGCGAACATTATTTATGATGTCTCCATCCAGGCTTGTTAGCATAAATTTTATATCCTTGCCTTCAATATTCCAGAAATATACAATTTTATCATCTGATATGCCAAAGGGAACATTCTTCGGATCTGGGAAGCTACCTATTTCCCTTATGAACTTTTCCTTTTCAAGAGAATATATATATAGTTTCCTGTATTTAAACCTCACATCGTGATAAAAGGCAACTGATATTATGATCTCATTCCCATTTCTAAATAGAAGCAGATTTTCGATAATTCCATTATATGTGTTATTGTCATCTTTTTCTTTAAATTCAAATTTAGAAAAATCAATAAATCTTTCTCTCTTTTTCTTGTTAAATCTATAAAGTTCCCAGGAATTAAAACTTCTGGAAATAACATGCAGCCTGTCATCTTCATCTACAAAGAGCTTTTCAATATAAAAGAATGGAAATTCTGGTGTTCCAAGTTTCCCCATGGTATATTGCAAATCTCCATTAGCATCAAAAACAAGTATATAAGAAGGTGAAAAATTAGAGCCCTCAGCGGAAGATGAATTTAGCCTTGTTTCGAGCCTATTCTGGACATAAAGATTCTTTGACGAATCCATGGTAAAGGCTCCTATAACTCCAAAGTTGAAATTTTTATATTCATTAAATTGTTGAGTAGTTTTTACTCCAATAATCAATTCAGGCTTTCCATCGCTATCAAGAACTTGAAATCTCTTTAAGCTATTGTCTGCAATTAAAATTTTATTATCCACAACCTCAACTTTAAAGGTCAATTCATTCAAAGTGTATTCATCTCTTACAATTAAGACTTCACCTGGCCCCTCACCGCTTTTAAGTTCTGCAATCTTTTTTGAGCTTAAGGAATTAACAAAAAAATTTGAACATGAAAGAGAAGAGAAAGATACTAAAGCAAATATCGAAAAAAGTAAAGCGATTTTAAATTTATTCATCTTGATTCACCTGTTTTATAAAAAGTATTCAACAGCATTTTTGAATATGGCAATTCCATCACTATATTCTGGAAGTTCTTTGCCTTCCCTTTTATATTTTTCTTTCAGATATGTCCAGTCATCTCTCTGTGTGAAAAACATTCCTCTTTCAGGATGAGGCATCATCCCCATTATTCTTCCAGTTTTATCGCAAATAGATGCTATATCATTTACAGAGCCATTGGGGTTAAAGGGAAATTCTTGATTAGCTGGCTCCCCTGAGGGCTTAATATATCTCATGGTTACAAGATTTAGTTCCTCAAGCTGCTGTAAAACTTTTGGAGTTGCAAAAAAATTACCTTCACCATGGGCAACTGGTATGTGAATACGATTTATCCCTTTTGTAAAAATACATTGCGATTTGCTATTTATTTCCAAATCTACCCATCTGCATTGATATCTAAATGTCTTATTATGCTCAAGAGCAACCTCAGCCATACCTGTAAAACCACATAAGGCTGGCACAAGCCCGAGATTTGTGATCACCTGAAATCCATTGCATATACCAAGAATCAATGTATCTCTGGCCACAAAATTTATGATTTCATCAAAGAGATTATTTTTTATTCTATTTGCCAGAGCCTTACCGCTTCCAGTATCATCTCCATATGAAAATCCCCCTGGAAATACAAGAATCTGAGCTTCGTTTAAAAGTTTGCGATCCTCTATGAGATCGTTTATATGAATAATTTTTGTTCTGCTACCAGATTTCTGGAAAGCAAAAGCAGTTTCCTCTTCGCAATTAATTCCATAACCTGTAAGAAGTAATGTTAAGGGAATAGCCATTTTAACCTCAATATATATTTAAAGTTTTACGATAATTTAAATTCAACTCATCTACATTACTGTGAATAAGGAGTTCATCTTTCTGGCCATAAATTATAAATTCAGAATCATCTCTCACAGTTCCAATTAGAGATATGGGCAGATCTTTAAAATAGCCTTCAAATTTATCTTTTAAAGAAGGATTCACTGAAACCAGTAATCGGCCCTGGGACTCTGAATATAAAATTATGTCATTGCGAAGCACATTTTTAGTCTGGACATCTTTTAAACGGATCTCACATCCAACTATCCCTGCAATTGCTGATTTTGCCAGAGCTATAGCAAGTCCTCCTTTCTCAAGGCTTATGGATGAGCTTATGAGTTCATCGGAAATTGCCTTTTCTGTTGCATAATATATCTTCTTAAAGAGAAGAGCATCAACCTCTGGGACATTCTCTCCAGTAAAGGCTTTTCCCTTAATTAAATTTCCCATTAAGGCATTGTATTGGCTGCAACCTGTTTCATCAGATGTTATGCCAATGAGATATATTAAATCTCCAGCAAACTTAAAGTCAATTGTCTGAGCTTTTCTTATGTCATTAACCACGCCAATTGAGGATATAAGAAGAGTTGGAGGAATTGAGATTTCTACTTTGTTAAAATTTTCATCATAGCCCTTAAAATCGTTAAACATGCTATCCTTACCAGAGATAAAAGGAGTGCCATAGGCAACTGCATAATCATAACAGGCTTTTGCGGCATTCTTTAATTGCCATAGCCTATGGGCATTGTTGGAATCACACCAACAAAAGTTATCAAGTATGGCAAGATGGTCAAGAGAACCTCCAGCAGATATACAATTTCTGATGGCAGTATCAATTGAGCAGGCAGCCATTCTGTAGGTATCAACATCGCTGTATGAGGGGTATAATCCTTGAGAAAGGACAACACCTTTCCATGAATCAAGGAGAGGCCTGATTACAGTTACATTGGAGTTTACCTTCCCTCTGCCCTGTAAAGGTTTTGTTACAGAATTCCCCTGCACCTCATGATCGTATTGTGTGGATATAAACTCAAAGCTACAGAGATTGTGGCTGCTTATCATCTTGAGAAAAATCTCTTTTTGATCTGATGGTTCATGGAAGTTAACCTTTTCAATGGCGCAATCAAACTTTTCTGTTTTCAGTTGCTTTTTTGGGAGACCATCATGGAGAAAATTCATATCGAGGTCATAAATGACCTCACCATTATACCTTACAATGCCACGACCACTATTTGTAAACTTCCCAATGATGGTAGCCTCTACTCCTCTTTTATTTAAGAGAGAAATAAAACTTTCAACTTTATCTTCAGGTACAGAAAAAGTCATCCGTTCCTGTGATTCACTTATCCATATTTCCCATGGAGAAAGACCAGGATACTTAAGAGGAACTTTTTCCAGATCCACCTCAAATCCGCCGCATTCCTTTGCCATTTCTGCGACAGAGCAGGATATTCCACCTGCACCATTATCAGTTATGGAATTGTAAAGCCCTGCGTCTCTTGCCTCTTTTACTACTGCATCTGACAATTTTTTTTGAGTTATAGGATCTCCAATTTGCACTGCAGTAGCTGGACTGCCAGAGCTCAATGCCTCAGAAGAAAATGTAGCCCCATGAATTCCATCTTTACCAACTCTTCCACCAGCAACAACTATTAAATCACCGGGCATTGCTTTTTTATTAACAGAGCTCCTACCAGCTGATACCTTTGGCAAGAGTCCTACTGTTCCTACAAAGACAAGGGGCTTGCCTTTATATCTTTCATCAAAGTATATAAATCCTTGAGGAGTTGGAATTCCCGAGGTGTTGCCACCGGCATTTACCCCCTGAATAACCCCCTCCATTATCCTTCTTGGAGAGAGCAGTCGCGACTGAGGATCTCTATCTCTATAAAGAGGTTTGTCATCCTCAGGATAGGCAAAACAAAATCCATAACGATTTGCAATAGGTTTTGCACCAAGCCCAAAGCCTATTGAGTCTCTATTTACACCAACAATTCCTGTAATTGCACCACCAAAGGGATCAAGTGCACTTGGACTATTATGAGTCTCCACCTTGTCAGAAATGATCCAGTTTTCGTCGAATGTAATACCGCCAGAATTATCAGTAAAAACAGATTCGCAGATATTTTTATCTCCCTTTTCTCTACATATTCTTATAGTTGCTTCTCTTATATATGCTTTAAAAATACCCTCTGGTACATCATCATCAAGGGCAGCTGCAAATATAGTATGTTTGCAATGCTCACTCCATGTCTGAGCAATTGACTCAAGCTCAATATCTGTAGGGTTGCGCCTTTCTTTTTCAAGGAAATAACTTCTTATAACTTGCATCGAGAGCATATCAAGGGCAAGGGGACCACGGGGAGTTCCATCGTCATCCTTTATACCTTCGCGACCTATCTGCTGCAATTCTTCTTCAGGGACATTGAGATCAACTTTTTTTATAGTGTTTTTGCTGGAAAGATGAACTACAGGAATGTCATATCCCATCCCAGCATTTTTTAGATATTCATCATGGGATAAAATTTTTATTCGCTGAATTAAGGGATTGTATAACTCTCTGGCAATTTGTTGTGCTTCATCATAGTTAGCAATGCCTGCAAAAAAATAAGATATTGTATAGAAAACTGATTTCTCTTTATCAAAGGTTTTTTTGAATTTATCCTCAAGAGATTCACGAACAGTATGAGCAACATTATCTGTAACACCAGGCAAAAATCCAACTTCTATGCAATAGTCAAATTTAAACTCTGGAATATAGGGACTGTCAACTGTAAAGGATTGAGTAACTGGCTGAATAAGAAGAGCTCCAGCCTCCTGAATTTCCTCAGGAGTAAAATCTATATTAATGAGATAATTGTCTGTAAGCTGAACTTTATTGACATTGAAACCTATTTTTTTAAATTTTTCTGCTACTGCATAGCCTCTCGGATCTTCCTCTTTATAAAAAACTTCAATTCTGTGCTTTGATTTATTTTCTACCATAGACCTCTCCATGAGGGGATTTTTTAAATAAAGAGCACTGGTTGTCCATAATTTTTTTTATAATGAAGCCTATTTTAGGACAAAATTGCAATTAAATTAGCTATTTTTCTCAAAAAATAAATATATTTTCTTGAATTATTTTACCATATTTTTTAGATTAACTTTTAATAATATAAGTATACATATAAAATGTATAAAAGGCATATCAATAAAATGATTTGGAATAAATCTAGATATGTTTTAAAGTTTAAATTTTAACAAAAGAGGTATAAGATGCTTAAAGTTGAAGACAGCAAGGTGGTAACCTTCGAATATACGCTCAAAAATGACAATGGGGATGTTCTTGATTCTTCTGCAAATCATGCTCCACTGGCCTATATTCATGGTACAGGAACAATTATTCCAGGACTTGAGACAGAACTGGAAGGCAAAAAAATTGGAGATAAGTTTCATGCTGTAATAGCACCGGAAGATGCTTATGGTCCAAGATATGAAGAACTTGTTCAAAAAATTGATAGAAGCAAACTCTCTCATATTGAAGGGATTGAGGTTGGAATGCAATTGCAGGCCTATGATGAAGAGGGAATGCAAATTCTCACAATAGTTGATATAGATGATGCCCAGGTAACACTTGATGGAAATCACCCCCTTGCAGGTGAAACACTCCATTTTGATGTTGAGGTTATAGGCATAAGAGAAGCAACACAAGAGGAGCTTATGTTTGGTCTCAACAGTGGTGGTTCATGCGGAGGCGGATGCAGCTGCGGTGATGACTGCTGCGGATGTTAAAAAACTTTGACAGGAATTTGATGCTATGGCAACCAGATTACCGGGAATTTGTTTTGTAGGATGTGGAAACATAGCTCAAACCCATGCAAAAAATCTTCGTAAGATATACGGGGTTATACCGCTTTTTTTTAATGATACAGATGTTGCAAAAGCACTTGCCTTTAAATCTCAGTTCAGGGGAGAAAATATCTTCCCTGAACCTGAGCATATTTTTGACAGCGAAAAGGTTGATATAGTATTTATAACAACTCCCCATGCTTTTCATGAAGAGATTGCTGTTGCTGCTGCAAAGGCTGGAAAGCATATAATCATCGAAAAGCCAATAGCTCGAAATCTCCATGAAATAAAAAGAATTGCAACTGCTGTCTCGAAATATAAAGTCAGGTGCACAGTAGCAGAAAACTATATGTTTAAATCCTTTGTGCCAAAAATACTTTCAGCGGTGCGTGAAGGTGACATAGGCAAGCCACTTGCTCTGGAAATAAATAAATACAATAAGGATAATATCTCTGGTTGGAGAACCAACAAGGATTTGATGGGTGGTGGTGCTCTCCTTGAAGGTGGGGTCCATTGGATCAATCTTCTTGTTTCTCTGGTAGACTCAAAACCAACAGAGGTAATGGCAGTAAAACCAGAGGTGGAATACGAGACTAATATTCCCTTTGAAGACACAATCACATTACTTGTAAAATTTGAAAATGGAATGACAGGTAAACTCTTCCATTCATGGAGAATTCCTAATAAATTCAAAGGTATGGCTCTTTCAAAATACTATGGAACAGAAGGAGTAATAACCTTTGAAAGCAATGGATTGCTTACTTCTGTCTATGGCAAAAAGAATAAAAAAATCTTTACAGATCTAAGAGATTTTCTTGGATATAAAGCCATGATCAAGTCCTTTATCGACTCCTACGTAACAGGAAGGCCATGGGAGCCTTCCCTTGATAGGATTATTATGGAATTTAAAATTGTCGATGCAGCTTATAGATCTCTTAAAAGTAAAAAATTTGAGTCAATCTAAATTAAGCTGTAATTATTTTGCTGAAATATTTATATATAGATTCGCTTTTTTGAACAGTTTCTGCCTCAGATATAATCCTAAAAATAGGTTCAGTATTTGATGCTCTGAGATGAACCCATCCACCTTTAAAGTCCTGATTTTTAACAAAATCTATTCGCAGACCATCAATAGTAGAGATTTTATCCCCAGGGAAATTTGAGCGTATCTTATCAAAGATTTTGTTGGTATCTATGCCAGCTTTTAATGTTACCTTTCCTTTCTTCATATAGTATTGTGGAAGCTTTGATAGTATTTGAGAGATAAACTCCTCACGTTCAGCCATCATCTCAAGTATATAGGCTATGCCAGCCAGTGAATCTCTGCCATAGTGAATTTCTGGGGAGATAATCCCCCCATTGCCTTCTCCTCCTATCCTTGCACCATTTTTAACCATCTCCTCAACAACATTAATCTCACCAACTTTTGTTCTCTTAAAGAGAACTCCATGTCTTAGTGCTATATCCTCCACAGCTTTTGTTGTTGAAAGGTTTACAACTACCCTTCCTTTCTTTTTGGAAAGTAAATGGTCAGAGACCAAAGCAATAGTATATTCCTCTCCACAGGGCAAACCCTTCTCGTCAATAAGAGCAAGTCTGTCTGCATCAGGATCCTGTGCAAATCCAATATGGGCTTTCACCTCTTTAACCTTTGCAGATAGGGCTGAGAGATTTTCTGGAAGAGGCTCTGCCCCTCTCGGAAAGATGCCATTGGGAGAACAGTTAATTGGAATAATCTCGCAATTGAGCCTTTTTAAGAGTTCAATTGTAATCTCACTTCCGGCACCATTAACAGAGTCAATAACAACTCTAAAATTTTTGCTTCTTATTAATTCAACATCAACAACTGATAACACTTTCTCTATATGGACTCTAAATGAATCCCTGTTGAAGCTTATTCTACCAACTTTATCCCAGTTCCTGAATTTTGGCTTTTTTCCCATAAGAGAAAACACTTTTTTTATCTGACTTGAATTGAGAAATCTGCCCTCTTTATTTATAAGCTTAAAGGCATTCCATTCAATTGGATTATGAGATGCCGAGATTACAATACCCCCATCCGCCTTTAATTCTTCCACCATAATCTGCACAGTAGGTGTAGGCACCAGTCCAATATCGATTACATTACATCCACAAAGGGCAAGGGTGGATATTATATTCATACTTAAGGCCTCACCTGTAGGGCGTGAATCTCTCCCAACAACAACTGTGCCATATTTGACAAATTCTGCAAAAGCAGATGAAACGGTTATAATCAAATCAGGGGTAAAGGTTTCTCCCACTATTCCTCTTATACCAGATACACTTTTCATAAGTGGTGCAGACATTATCTTCTACTCCTTCTTGTTTTTTTGCGCTTAACTCCACCCTCTGTAGATTTTTCTTCTGTAGTATTCTTCGCCTTTAAAGAAAGACCTGCAGGAATTCCTCCAGTTCCAAATTGATCAACCTCTGGATGGAAAACCTCTGCATTTTTAAAAGGTATATCATTTTGAGGGGTATCATCTACTTCTACTTTTCTCACCTCTACCTTCATCATGTATTCTATGATCTCCTCTTTCATGTTGAGCAACATATTAGAAAAAATTCTTGACCCCTCTATTTTATACTCAACCAGAGGATTTCTCTCTCCGTATCCCATTGTCCAGATTCCATCACGGAGATGATCCATTGCCAGCAAATGTTCTCGCCATTTATTGTCAATAACCTGTAATGATATGAGCCTTTCAAGAATCCTTATATCTTCAGTTCCTATTCGCTCTTCTTTTTCCTTATATTTAAGTAAAAGATTTTCAATAATCAAATCTTTGAACTCATCAAAAGAAAGCTCAAAGGGATTGATCTCATCATAATTGATGTCAAAGAGAAATTTTTGCTTAAGCCAGAGCTTTAATCCTTCCAGATCCCATTGATCAGGGTGACGCTCTCCTAAGGTGAAGTATTCAATTCTCTCAGAAAGCACCTCTGCAAAATAACCAGAGATCTTTACAGAAAGATCAGCCCCATCAAGAATCTCATTTCTTTCTTTGTAGATAAAGGTTCTCTGTGCATTCATTACGTCATCATATTCAAGGAGATGCTTTCTTATTTCAAAGTTCCTCCCCTCAACTCGCTTTTGAGCTGTGGCGATAGCCTTTGAAACCATTGGACTTTCTATTTCCTGACCTTCTTCCATGCCCAGTCTATCCATAACTCTGCTAATCCTGTCAGAGCCAAAGAGCCTCATGAGATCGTCTTCCAGGGAGAGATAAAAGCGAGAGGAACCAGGATCCCCCTGTCGTCCAGAACGTCCTCGTAACTGATTATCGATACGTCTGGACTCATGTCTTTCTGTGCCAAGGATATGCAATCCTCCAGCCTCTACAACTATATTATGATTTTTAATCCATTCCCTTCCATTCTTTACTATTGCCAGAGCTTTATTTTTATCCTGACCCTGCATCTGTTCAATTAGCTTTTCTGCTTCATCAAATTCAGAATTGATTATCTTATATCTAAAATCTTCCCATAGCTTAAGGTCATGAACAGGTCTGTGATTATCCACGTCATCAATGTAAGATCTCTTACCTCCAAGGACAATGTCAGTTCCACGACCTGCCATGTTTGTAGCAATTGTAACAGTGCCAGGCCGGCCCGCTTCTGCTATTATCTGAGCTTCCTTTTCGTGATATTTTGCATTGAGAACATTATGAATAATCCCTCTGGATTTTAAAAGCTGAGAAAGTTTTTCTGATTTTTCTATTGAGATAGTTCCAACAAGAACAGGTCTGCCTTTTTGAGAATACTCAACAATTTCATTTACAATTGCATTAAATTTTTCGCGTTCAGTTCTGTAAACTCTATCAGGATGATCCTTTCTGATAAGTGGAAGATTTGTAGGAATAACTGCAACATCCAGACCATATATCTTTTTAAACTCAACAGATTCTGTTTCTGCAGTTCCTGTCATACCTGCGAGCTTGTTATACATTCTGAAATAATTCTGAAAAGTTATTGATGCCAGAGTCTGACTCTCCCTTGCAACAGTTACATTCTCCTTTGCCTCAAGCGCCTGATGAAGGCCATCAGAAAATCTCCTTCCAGGCATAAGCCTTCCTGTAAACTCATCAACAATTATTACCTCACCATCTTTTACTATGTAATCAACATCTCTATGAAATACAGTATGAGCCTTTAGAGCCTGATGGATGTGATGAATTATGTCTATGTGCTTATTGTCGTAGAGATTATCAATCTTGAGTATTTTTTCAACATGAGCAACCCCAGCTTCTGTAAGGATTGCATTTTTTTCCTTTTCGTTCACCTCATAATCAACACCCTCTTTAAGCTGAGGTATTATTTTATTTATGAGTATGTATTTCTTTGTGGACTCTTCAACTGAACCGGATATAATAAGAGGAGTTCTGGCTTCATCTATGAGAATTGAGTCAACCTCGTCAACTATGCAGTAATTGAGTCCACGCTGCACTCTGAGGCTCTTGTGTTCCACCATGTTATCACGGAGATAATCAAAACCAAATTCATTATTTGTTCCATATGTAATATCCGCTGCATAGGCTTTTTGTCTTTCAATATGTCCCATATTGTGTTGAATTACACCAACAGTAAGACCAAGATATTTATAGATTGGCCCCATCCACTCAGCATCACGTCTGGCGAGATAATCGTTGACAGTAACAACATGAACCCCTTTTCCTGTTAGGGCATTTAAGTATACAGGAAGTGTTGCAACAAGAGTTTTACCCTCACCTGTTTTCATCTCTGCGATCTGACCTTTGTGAAGAACAACGCCTCCCATTAGCTGTACATCAAAGTGTCTCATACCCAGAGTTCGCACAGAGGCCTCTCTCACAAGAGCAAATGCCTCAGGAAGTATTGAATCCAGAGATTCACCTTTTTCTATTCTTGATTTAAATTCCCATGTTTTGGAAAGCATTTCCTCGGGAGTCATATTTTTAAAAATAGGCTCAAGGGAATTTATTCTGTCAGCATAGGGCTGCAGCTTTTTCCTGTCCCTTTCAGGTTTTGTTCCAAAAACAAGGTTAAGTATTTTTTCCAGCATAATTTTATCCTGATTAGAGGTTTTTAAAAGTTTTAGAGAAGTTTTTTGATTTATTATAAATGTCCAAAATAAAATCTTTTTAATAGAACATAAAACAGATTATTGGTCATTTTATCAAGAATTTATTTTTTATAAATAAAAAAATAAAAGTAAATCACAGCCAATAGTTAAAATGCTTTTTACTACAAAGTGGTGAAATTTATCATCTTACAGGGAATTCAGAATTCAATAAAACTCTATTGTATTATTGAAAAAATTAAGAAAAACTCTTGATATAAGAAAGCATATGTCCTTTATGACACTATATATAAAATTTTATTGAATAAAAAAGGTAAAAAATTGTGAATGTAGTTGTAGAAGCAGATGCTAAGGAAGAAGTAAATAGGCTTTCTTCTCTTGACTCCCTCAGAGGCTTTGCTGCAGCAGGAGTTGCCTTTTTTTTCCATTACAGCCACTTTAACACAGAGGTCTTTACAGCAAATCCAGAAAAAATGCCTCTGTTTAATTATTTGAAGTGGTTTTATTACTGTGGATGGAATCTTGTGGATTTCTTTTTTGTCCTTTCGGGATTTATTTTTATGTATGTTTATGGCAAGAGGATAGCTGAAAATAAAATAACAGAGGAAAATTTTTTTATACTGAGGTTCAGCAGGCTTTATCCTCTTCATATAGCCACTCTGCTGCTTGTGGCAGCTATTCAATATTTTAGGATATTTACAGGACAGGGATACTTTGACTGTCAATATAATGACATATATCATTTTATGCTCAATGTTTTCTTTCTACAGGCTGGTTTTTTTAATGACAGCTTTTCTTTTAATGGACCATCATGGTCTCTCACCTGTGAAGCTCTTGCATATATTATGTTTTTTTATACAATGAAAAAAGCAAAAAGGCCACTCTTTGTTTTTCTCTTTTACATGTTTGCAGGTATTTCCATACTTCAGATGAGGCTTAATTATCCTGTTTTAAATGCACAAATAGGAAGAATGCTTATGGCCTTTTTTGCTGGATGCCTTCTTTTTTATATAAATAGCCATCTCTCAAAGCTATCAAAAAAGGCATGGAGAGCGGTTCTTATTTCCCTAAGTCTTTATAGTCTTCTTGTAGCAGGGCTCATTGCGAAAACTGGATATTCTGCAGTTTTTGGTCACTGGGAAAGAGTAATGCCTCTCCTTGTATATCCTCTAATGATTTTGCTGCTGCTTAATGTTTCTATTCTTGGAAGATTTTTTTCGTTAAAACCATTTACTGTTTTAGGAGATCTTTCTTACTCAATTTATCTTCTCCATTTTCCTGTGCAACTTCTTATGGTAACATTTTTACCAATGACAGGTATTATTCTTGATTACACAAAAATAGGTTCTCTTTTAATTTATGTAGCAATTACCCTAACACTGGCAGCATTTTCTCACTATCTTTTTGAAAAACCACTGCAGAGAATTATAAGAAGAAAATTATTAAAATAGCAGACATCGGAAAAACCGGTGTCTGCATAAGAGAAGTTTACATAAATTTATATTCCACTCCAATGGCCATATTGATATATTCTTTATTGTATTTCTTGGAGGGCATAGTTCCTGTAAGAGAATAAACCTGCTTGTCATAAAAATCTGAATTGCTATAGGTCTTCTGGAAGCCTGTATATTCCACAGCCATATTGATTTTTAGATCCTTTATAGGAGTAACCTGACCTCCAATACCAACAGACCAATAATCTGCATGACCTCCAGGTATGCTTATATCAACAGTGGAGGATTTCTTCTGGCCAATTTGAGTGAGGTTAAAACCAATACTTGCAAGGAACATTTCATTGAATTTATATTCAAAGGCAAGTCCCTGCGCATAGGTATTTTCATAAGCATCATCAGCATCAATCCCTGCAACAGGATCATCAAGTCTATTGAAGTTAACATATTTTTCGAAATAGGTGTCAAAATTGAATTCGACACGAAAGGCTTCTGTTACATTATAAGAAACTCCAAAGCGCAGAGCCTGTGGGAGATCTAAATTTTTCTTCTCTCCATCTTTGAATTGGCCTCCCATATCTTTTCCATCATTAATATTTCTTTCAAATTTTAAAGGTGTGGCCATTTCGTATGTAAGACTTAAAACTAAATTTTTCATTGGAAATAAATCAAAACCAATCTCGCCTGAATATCCTAAGGCCTTATCAGTATAATCAAATTCGGCCTTTCCATAGGCTGTGTCAATATAACCCTCAACAGCCTGCTGTGATGTTACAACTCTTCCTGCAACTGCCATGCCACTGAGAATAGATCATTCATCTGGTAGGCTCCACCGACTCTCCAGGCAAAATAGTAAGATGAACCTTTAAGATAGGAATTCCCGGATCCACCTGACTGAAGGCTCAATAGATCTAAAGTCGGGAGTCCATCTTTCCATTCCCTTATTGCGGTTGCTCCAATTGTCTCAAGACCTGTAAATATTGACCAGTTAGATTGCTTGTAGAGAACATACAAGTTTGGACAAAAAAACACTGGATTGTCAGAGGTGTAAGTTTTCTCTCCAAGCAGGAGATTGTTCTGTGTTTCCACTGTTGCCTTCTGGAAAAAAAACTGATTGCTGGCATTTACATATAGGCCATCTTCCATTTTGACAGTTCCAGCCATGTTGTAATAGACAATGTCAGCATTATCTGTTGCAGCATTTCTTGCAAATGTGCGGAAATACTCTGCACTCTGATTGCTGTTGTAAAAAATGCCTCCAGCCATAAGAGGGGAAACTGCACAAAGCAGCATCGCAGCTACAAAAGTGAGCTTTTTCATGGTAGTCTCCTATTCATATTTTTTTATTTAATAAAAAATTCCACAAGCTTTAATGGCTAAGAAATTTTTCCTTAATAAATTTTTAGCCATTAGGTGGAATTATTATTCCAATTAAAAATAAAACACCAAATTACAGTTAGATTATTGCTAAGACAACGTCATGTGTCAACCATTAAACATAGTGGTTGACCAAAAATTTAGCAAGTTTGTTGACACATAGTTGCTGATAATCAAAGAACAAAATTTTTTTATTTTTATAAAAAATTTTTTCATTGTAAGCTCCTTTTTTATCTTTTTCAAGATTGGGCTGCTGGTATGGGTATACTATATTTTTTCCCAGATAAAGTTTTTAATATTTCTCTTTTCTCTGTCAAAGACTATGCCTACCAGATATATGTCCCTGCCACTGGATAAATACTTCTGGTAA
>MWCI01000002.1 GCA_002069965.1 Spirochaetes bacterium ADurb.Bin218
CCACTGAATATTGAAACCTTGGAAAACCTTGAAACCCCTGTTAAAAATACAAGCTTCAGGTAAATGTCTGTATCCTTTAGCACTGAATAAAAGTCCTTCAGTATCTCCCTGTTTTCCCTTGCTATTTCTGGCTCCTCTATCCTGTCAAGTATTGGCTTGTCATATTCATCTACCAATACCACTACCTTCTCCTGATATTTCTCATATAGCGTTTTTATTGCCTCCTGAAATTTACCTTTAAAAGTAGGGTATGATAGGGTTATCTGATATTCCTTTTGAATATCTAAAAATATTTCTTCTATACTTAATTTTAAATCCTCAGGTGTTCTATGAACTCCTTTCCCAAAGCTTATGCTAATCACTGGATATTTTTTGTCCCAATCCCAGTTATCCTGAAGATATAGTCCTTCAAAGAGTTCTCTTTTACCTAAAAATGCCTGGCGCAGGGTATCCAGAAATAATGACTTCCCAAACCTCCGTGGTCTGCTTAAAAAAAAGTATTTCCCTGAATCGGATAGCTTCTTCACAAATGGAGTTTTATCTGTATAGTAATAATTTTCGGTTCGTATCCCTACAAAGCTCTGTATGCCTATTGGTAGTTTTTTCATTTATCTTTTCCTGCTTTGGTTTTATTTCTAATAACTCTGTTAGTAATATCTCTCAGCTTAGAGCTTTTGTCCAGAATTTTTTATGCTCTTTTTATGGGAAATGTTTTATGGGAATAGTTTACCTCTGCAACAATTTTTCTGTCATTTTGTTAGCTTGTTTTGTTATTGCCTCTGGTTTATCCTCCCCGCTTCTTGTATTTAATTACAATGTCCGGTACTTCATCTTTATAGATTATTATAACAGGTATTCTTCTTCTGTGAAGAAGGGCAGCATGTAAAGTCTCCCACAGATGAGAGTTAATGCTTTCATCATTCTTTATAAAAATTCTCCAGCAGTTTATCCGCTATAAATGTTTCACTTCTTTTAGGGTCAACAATAACAATGGCCTCACTATATGCTGTTTCAGGATACAGGAGTGAGAGGCCCGCTGTATCGTTCACTTCAATACCGTTAAATCTCCTTTCAAAGGCAAGTATGAGTTCAGCAAAAGATGAGTCATTAGAAACAATGCCCCAGGAGTATATCCCTGAGATTACAACTGGTAAACCGCTATCCCTGCATACGATTTCAAGAATTCGCCTGAAGTTAAGATAGAGGTATAGCTGCTGTCGCCTTGTCATCTTATGAAGTAATGATGGTATGGGATTAAAGGCAAAACTATGCCAGAAGGGGATCCTTTTTTTTATATAGGAGGATAACCCCCCATTGGACCTGTACATAAGCATAATTCCCTTAATTTTTTTGTCAGAGTCTGAAGCAAGCCTGAAGACCTGCAGCGCAGGATCTTTTACAGCTTCCGGCATTGCAGAGAGGCATATACTTCCCATGTCGCCGTAATATGCGTCAACAATGGACCTTGAAGCGTATATCCTGTAAGGTTCAAAGAATCTTTTTCCCTGATCATTAAAGGACTCCAGAATCTCCTGCCATTTGGCCCTCTCTGCAGTGAGGCGTGCAAAGCTTGTAATCTTTCGCAGAGCTGCGTCAAGGGCCTCCATGGTGAGTTTATTTGATTTAATAACAATAAAGTGTGATAGAAGTTCATTCACTTCTTCTTTATGTGAAACAATAGACCCAATGGCATTTGCAAGATCTTTATCTGCTGCAAGAGTTCTTCCAAGTGTGTCGATGGTCTCAATAAGCATCTCCAGTTGTCTGAGGTGAATGAGATCAATGGCAACATCGCTCCGCAAAGCTTCAAGCCTTCCCTGCAATGTTGCGTCAGAAGTGTAGCGTTCAAGTAAGAGGGAGACTATAAAACGTGTAAAATCATCTCCGGTAGAAGCCTCTTTCCCTGCAACGATGAGTGCTGTTATAGTTTTCTCGTGGCTGTTCATGAAATCAACTTCTCTTAGAAGCGATTCATAGAGCCCTATCTGTGCTTTTATATAACCTGCACCTTTTTCAAGGGATTTCAATTGTTTTTCGATCTTTCCCCTTTCGTCATCTTCTGGAAGTGAAGACATAAGTCTTCCTGCTTCAAGAAGCTCACCCTCTTTCAGAGCATAGGCATTTTTAAGCCTGGTATATTCCATGTTCAGATAATATGTTACATTATCAGCATGCACGGTCTCCTTATTTTCGATACAGCTCCATACATTCTTTATCACAATCATATTCACCTGCGAACGGATCTCCGCAGTTTGAAATTTATCAAAGGAAGAAGTTTCATGGACTGGCATTTTGAACTCGTGGCTGTGCTGGAGTGAGCTTTTTTCTGCCACTTCTCCATACTGAAACATAAGGCCTGCAAAGCTGTTTGATTTATATAAAGCAGATCCGGAAAGACCTGGTATAACAGAATGCAGCAGTGGCCTGTGCAGCGGTATCCCAAGCTCATCTATCTCTTTCACCCTGTCATTGTTCCAGAGGCGGTCCATTCCGCTTACAATCTCGTTTTTGTATCTGTCAATCTCTACTTTACGTTCTGGATAATGCTTAAGATAAGCTGTAATCCATGCGTGATGTGGGATTCTTATTTCACCATTCTCTCCGGACGTCTGGATGATTGATGAACTTTCGAAATCCTCAATTGTAATACCGAGGGCTTTTAGTTTTTTGTTAAATTCTTTTTCGCTAAGCTGTTCAAGCCCATTGCCGTTGAAGTATCTATCCATTACAGGGTAAGATGGATCAACTCCACCGTTGGCTTCGATCAAGTCTATATATCCCGCGCGATATTCAGATGGGAGTGAGAGCATGCGGCGTGTATGCCATATATATATATTCTTGCCTCCATTGTCCTCAATGGCACGAATAAGGCGTTCAAAGAGCTTTGCTGCATCAGGGTCCTTTAGGGCTGAAAGCCTTGCAGCAAAGTATCCACAGAGGTAAACTCCTGAGCCAGTACCAAGGAGAGCAATAATTATTGAAAGGTAAGCTCTGAGTTCCACTACAAAATCGTAGCTGCTGAATCCCTTATTTTTTCTTTCATAAACAGAGCGTGAGATGTCATAGTTATACAAGCTCATCTTAAGGGCTTTCATATCAAGTTTAAATGACTTCTCAGGAAAGTTTTCCCTGAAACCACTTTCAATGGCAGGCATGCTTTCAATAATGGCCACAAGCTGTATAAGATCTATACGGCCTGACATTGTGTACATAAAATGGAGGAGGTTTGTTTTCATAAATAGTATAGTAAATGGATTATCCAGGCTCAGCATTTGCCACGCTTTTCGGTATCTTTCCAGAAGCCCATCTTTTGCAAGTTCATTGTAAGAGAAACCAGCAAGTGGTCTGCCGATGTATTTAACAAGAACAACGTCCCTTACAAGGCGGCTATCTCCGCTGCCGATGTGCTCTTTATCAAATGGAGGGACTCCATTCATAGATACAAGCAACTCACCTATTAGCTTCAGTGCATCAATGTGCTTTTCATTCCATCTTCGCCAGTCATTGTCATCTTCAATACTGGGGAGTATAACATACTGAAGAAAAGCCGCAGGGTCGATCCCATGCTCTGCAATTTCTGTAAGCAGGGCAGTCAACGGAGAGAGTGCCCTGCTTCTTTCTTTAGCAGAGCATAGAAACTTTTCAAGTATAATGTCGAGTCTGTTTATAAATGGCACAGGGTTCAGCCATGCTTTGCTGCTGTTACGGCAACATGCCTCAAACAGAGGCTGCAGATTAAGCCTCTCCTCAGGCTGTCTAAGGAGGTCAAGTTCCACATAGGCAAGAAAAGCTGAACACTGCCCTTCAGACATGCGGGAGTTTTTAGCCAACCTCAGGAGAATAGCCCTGGGTCTGTGCCCCTCGGGGAGTTGTGGAATATTGCTAACGCTAACAGCATCACAGCTTTCAATATTCTCACCAAGCAGTTCCCTGTCATCATCGATATAGTTTATATTTTCTGCAGTGCCAGGCATAATCCTATCAACTTTGAGCATTTATTATAAATATAAAATTTTCATTGTCAAGAGAAATGCTTTCAGCCTTAAGTAATGTTAAACCTCCTCAAGTCTCCCTGAATATCTTCTTGACTTTATTTCTAATTCGGTTTTATTTTAAGACAAACAACAAGTATATTATTTTATTAAAATATATGGAAAACTTATAATGACAGAATCGAGTTATTTTAATCTTCCCATTGTTAAGAAATTTGTGAGTAGACTTTTTTAAAGCTATTTGCTATTTTAGCATAGAGGAGTTTTCCCTCAGGTTGAATTTCTTCTGGACAATACTTAGGAGAATGTTCATTGTTTTAAAGTTATTTTTTTACCCCATCAATTGCATTGTCAGATTGAGTTGGTGGTGGATTTAAAATTATATGGCTATAATTGAATGTTTTATGAGTAGAAAGAACAATCCTATAGAAAAACAGGTGAATTCCTTTCTTGATGAGGTTGGGGTCTATTCAAGCGAGCATCTCACCTATCTTGAAAAGCTTAATAGAGTCCTTGAGGATATGAAAAATTCCTCAAACAGTGCTGAGCGTAAACTCTATCCCTCCTTTAATGAAACAGTCCGCTCTTTTGAAAATTTTCTCAAAGAAAAAAACATAAAGCTCACCCCACAGGAAAAGGATCGACTCACTGTAATAGCTGCATCAGGTCTTGGCAATATGGCAAAAAAGAGAATGGTTGAGGATTTAATTCATTCTGTTCGTGAGAGACATGCTGCTGAGATTGAAATGAAGATTGAGGAGGAAAAACGTAAAAGAGAAATTGAAGGCTTAAAGAAATCTTCAATTTTTATAATAAACTGGTATAGATTATTTAAATTTGCTCTTTCTTACGGAACTATAACTATTTTTTCTCATAGACTTAGTGGAGATGTTTTTGAAACTTTTAGAAACAATTTATCCGCCTGGTTTAATGAAGTGAGGGATCCCCTAAAAGACATTCTGGATAAATATTATTTTTATCTCAGCGTATATGAGTATAATGCCATAAAGAGAATCTTTATGCTTGGAGAGCCAATTTCTTCAATGATGGGAATTAAAAAAATGCTTTCCTATTCAGAAATAGAATTACACGATACTGTTACTACCTTTGCTCAGCTTTATATATCTATGATTGCCAATCTCAAGTATATAGACAGTGGCTTGCAAAAAATCTACAAGAGCATAACTCCACCTCATGGTTTCTGGGGATTTATTGGGTTGCTTACAGATAGGCCAATGTTAAATGGCAAGATAGTTCGTTATGACGAAAGTGATTTTATGAAAAAAAGCATTAAGGGCTTTCTCTTTTCTTATTATACGGTTTATGCAGGGACCCCTGTCACAACTATGAATCAACTTATATATCTTGTTGGAGATGATGGAAGCCTTGATGGAACTGTTAAGGAGCTTACAGAGGAGGCTCTTAAGGATATGGAAACAAAGGAGAGTCAGGAGCATAGTGAGGTTGCAAGGATATCTGCAAGGCTTGATGAGATAACTGAACTCCTTGGTACAGGTAGAGATCTTGGTGTTAAATTATCAAATAGAATTATGAGCCTTGAATCAAAAGGTGCATGGGTAAAGGAATCGCAATCCCGTCCTTTTTTTAAGATATTTAAGGTTATGGATGGCCTCAAGAAGTATATACTTGAGATATTAAGGGATAGTGAAAATTTTATTTTATCCTATGATGATAAGGATTATGTATCTTATCTTGAAACAAGATCTGAGCTTTTGAAAGCCATAGATGATTTTATTACTTTTACCAATGAGGTTCAGGGCACAAGGGAAAAGGAAGTCACTGCTTTTAGATTTGACTCACAGATAGATTCAAGCCTTGAGAGTTTTATAAAAAGGCTTGTGAATAACGAGATTGATCCTCCAAAGATCCCAAATGCTCGCAACATGAGAGAAACTTTGCGGGATCTTTCAGCTTCAAGTTATAATCTCTGCATGAGGTTTAATGATATAATAAATTTTTATAAAAGGAATAGCAAGCTGCAGTCTTCAAATTTTATGGACAATTTTGATTTTTTTATAAATGCAAAAATTGTTCATCCCAAATGCCGTAATCTTGAACTCCTTTTGAATAAAAGAGATGTCACACTTGCAGATGCCATGGAGGGTGGGCGTGGACTTTCTGAATATATTGCAGAATCTCTTTATCATCCTGGCATAGCAGCTTTGTTTAAAGAGATGGACAATTTAAAAGAGGAGTCAAAAAAATATATCTCCAGTGAACAGGTAGACTCTCTTTCTGAAAAAGATAAATCACAGGATGAAGAAATTGAGCCAATGTATAGAGATAGCCTTTCCGGTGTAAAGAATTGGGCTTATTTTGAGGATATTATTAGGCCTGCTTATTATAATGATGAATTTAAGTATAAGTATGACACAAAGAGATATGTCTTTGCTTTGTCCATTGCAAACCTTCAGGATATAAATAGAATATCAGGTAAGACTGAAGGGGATAAAATTTTTAAAAAGTTAGTAGATGTAGCTATTGAGAAGCTTTCAGTCAGGGGCAAGGGCAATGTTGCATTACGAGACAAAGATGCTGTAATTGTAGGTTTTATTATGGATTGTGAGAGGATAGAGGCTATTGATATTCTCTATTCAATCTATAGAAAGGTAATGGCATCAGTGATTGCCGGAGATATTACTGTTAAGCCAGAGCCATTGATCTATGGGGGACTTTACACAGAGAGAAAGGGAACCAATGTTTACCACAACATAGAGATGGCTAAGAAGATAATGACTCAGGCAGCAGACGGAGAGCATGGTCATGTGGCTTTCCTTAAGAGAGAGGATTTAATTATTCAGGAAAAGGATCTTGACAGAAAGGGTCACCTTAAAGAAGGCTTAATCTCTGTGCTAAGGTAAGGTGATGCGATGAGGGAAGATAGAATTCTGGAATCATCAGTTCTTGATATATATCATGGTCTTAGAATAGATCAGTATCTTGCAAAGAGGTTTAGTTATTTAAGCAGAAGTGCATGGCAGAAAGAAATTGAAGAAGGAAGGGTTTTGCTCAATGGAGCTAAAATTAAAGTTCGCAATAAAAAGGTTTCTCGTGGAGACATTGTATTCTATGTTCCATCATCTCTTAAGGAGCCAGAGGTTGATTTTAATTTTACAATAATATTTGAAAATGAAAATTATATTGCAGTAAATAAAAGTGGTAATATCCCAGTTCATCCTTCTGGAATTTTTTATCGCAATACACTACTCTCTGAGCTTGAAAGCAGATTTGCTACAAAGCTTTATCCTCTTCACAGGCTTGATAGAGAAACTTCAGGAGTTGTTCTCTTTGGCAAAAATGCTGCTGCTGCATCTGCTGTGCAGAGTGATTTTTCCTCTGTATCAAAGGAATATATAGCAGTTGTAAGGGGCTGCACTCCAGAGGAATGGGCAGTGGAGGTGCCCATAGGCAATGCTCGCAATTCGCTCATACAGAAAAAGCGAGAGGCATACCCCGGTGCTTTTGAAGAGGCTCTTACTCATTTTAAAAGGTTATCTACCAATGGGGAATTTTCCCTTGTGAGAGCAAATCCAGTAACAGGAAGAATGCATCAAATAAGGGTTCATCTTCTCTATAGTGGATATCCAATTCTTGGCGATAAAATGTATTCCTTTGATGAAACTATATATATTGATTTTGTAAGGCATGGAAACAGCAATGAGCTTGCACTTCGAGCTGGTTTTACAAGGTGTGCACTTCATTCTTTGAGGCTTGAGTTTTTTGACCGCTTTAACTCATGCAGCTATAATCTATTGGCTCCTTTAACAGAGGATCTGAAGGAACTTGTAGAGAATTTAGATCTAAAGTGTGAGTTTTGTTGAGATGAAAATATTCAATAGAATAAAGGATTTTTATAGCACAATGAGGATCAGAACAAAGCTTTTATTGCTTTTTATGATCTTTGGTTTTTTTATAGCTTATCTCACCTTTATTCTTTCGGTTATAACTGCATCAATTGAGTTGAGGTCAGCTGCCTTCTCAACAGTAGAGAAATTGGTTTCAAGAAATTCTTCCCCTGATGTTATTGAAAGCTTTATAGGGAAAAAATATAACAGAGCTATGATAAGTGCTATTCCATTCCTTGCTCTTGAGGGTTACCACGAGGGGGATTTACTTAATATTAAATCGATTTCTTTCTATTTATTTGAGCCTTCTAAGGATGCATGGTATATGATCTTTTTTGATAAAAATGATATTCTCATCAAAGAAGAAGTTACTGACAAAGCAGAACTTTTTGTATTGAATGAGGCACTAAAGAAAAAGACTTCTTTCAAGGATTATCTATACTGGGGGAATAATGACAGCTACTCTTTGTGGTTTAATCTCACAGGTTCTGCAGACAGGAATTTTTATTTGCTTTCAATCATAGTTCAAAGAAAAGGCATTGTAGAGATAGGAGGCATTTTTCTTATAGCTGGATCTTTTATTATATTTATTGCCTCATTTTTATCTGCAAGGATATTTTCTTATTATATGGCTATTCCTATTTTGAAGTTAAAGTCTCAGGCTTCAAGTATTGCAAGTGGAAATTTTGATTTGAGGATAGATATAAGGTCCAGAGATGAAATAGGGGAGCTTTCTCTTGCCATAAATACTATGGCTGAAGAGATTAAACTCATGATCGATGAGTTAAATTCAAGAATGAATGCAATATCTACTATGAATAAAATAGACAGAGCTGTTTTATCCTCCCTATCGAGGTTTTCTCTTGTGGAGAATGTTACAGCTATTGTGTCAGAGCTTTTTACTGATCTGGAAGTTTTTCTGGCAATGGCAGATGAGGATAACAAAAGGTATCATGTTCTTGTTGGTAATAATCTTGCAAGAAGATCAGAATCTGTAAATTCATTCTATGTGGATTTTGAAAAATTAGGGGAGGAGATTATTGCAGGGAATTATTATTTTTATTCCTTAAGCCATGAAGAGAATGAAGATGTTTTGTCTGAGCTTAATTCTCTCTTTGGGACAGAGTATTTTTACATGATGAACATTCCTATTTATATAGAAGAAACCTATGTTGCCTCTCTGGTTCTTGGAAGAGAGAAGGATGTCCCTTTTACTGATTTTGAAACAGATACATCCATTGCTATTGCAGATCAGGTGGGAGTTGCTATGAAGAGCCTTCGTTATATTGAAAGAATAGAAAGTCTGTTTCTTGGTATATTGAAGGCTCTGTCAAAGACAATTGACGCAAAGTCAAAATGGACCTATGGTCATAGTGAAAGAGTTGCTAAGTATTCCGAAGCCATTGCGAGGGCAATGAATCTCAATGATGAGTTTATTCATAATATTACAATCTCTGCAAGTCTTCACGATATAGGCAAGATTGGAGTGTCAGAGAATATACTTGATAAACGAGGAACTTTGACATCAGAGGAGTTTGGAGCAATAAAGAATCATCCAGTGGAAGGAGCAGAAATCCTTGAGGTTATTCCAGGTTATGAGAAGTTTATATCTGGCATAATTTATCATCACGAGCATTATGATGGCAATGGCTATCCCTTTGGCCTTAAAGAAGAAGAGATTCCCTTAATGGGTAGGATAATTGCAGTTGCAGATGTTTTTGATTCCCTTGTATCAGATAGGCCTTATAGAAAGGGCATGTCTGTAGAGGAGGCTAAGGAGATTTTAAAGCAGGAAAGAGGTAAAAAACTCGATCCAGCTATTGTTGATATAATATTACAGATTGTTTAGTTTTATTCAGCAGAATAAATAGGCTCCTTTTTTATAAGGATCTCTTTTATTTTTGAATCCCCTGCAGAAAAATAAACTATATGAGATTCAAGTATAGAAAACTCATTTATCCTGGCAAAGAGCTCTTTTTCGAGCTTAGGATCAAGTAAATCTGTTTCACGAAATTTTTTATTTGTTATAAATATTGCTTTCATTTTTTATCCTGTTAATCTGGCGGAGGTAAATATTCTAAATTCAATATGACAAAATATTTGAAATTTGTCCACTATTTTAAGGACTTTAATTTGATTTTTTGGTAAAGAGCCCTTGCGGGGGTGGAACTATAGCTTTTACTGCCTTAAAAAATTAAGTAACAAATACTATCCAAAAGTCAAAATTTTCGTTTACATCTTTATATTATTTTTAGTATTGACTTTTTATTAAGCTCTATTTTAAATGAAGAGTCTCTTAATAAGATAAATATTTTCCTCTTAGGATATAATATGAAAAAAAAGAGTTTTATATTTATAATTTTTACAATTTTTGTAGCCTGCTTTATTGTAGATTCCTTTGCTTATAAATTTGACTTTGTGACAGTGACAGATGTTGTCCGTAATATAAAGAAGACTTATAATGATCTAAAGTCCTACCAGGCTAATTTTCAGATAGTGTCCGAAAAGGACGGTAAAAAAACAGTCCAAAGTGGTGTTCTGAGGTTTAAGGCTACAGATAAGCTTTTGATGGAGTTTACTCAGCCTGCAAGGCAGAAGATTGTCTCCAATGGAGAGATGATGTGGATTTATATCCCTTCTCTCAATGTTGTTGCAGAGCAGGATTTAATGTCAGATTCTGGACTTTTTTCCAGCGGCTCTCAGGCAGGCCTTAATAGACTTTTTTCAAAATACCATTATCGTTTTGCATCAAAGGAAGAGCCAGAACTTATGAAGGACGGCTCAAAAATGTATACTCTTGTTTTAAAGCAAAAGGAAAGCCGCAGCGGCTATCGAACAATAAATCTATGGATCAGAGAGGATTATTTCATAGTAAAGGCTGAGGGCTTTACTTCAAGTGGAAAGAGGGTAGAGATCACTCTCTCTGATATAAAAACAAATGTAGATCTCCCAAATGGAATTTTTAAATTTGATATCCCAGCATCTGCAAGGGTAATAAAAAATCCTATGATATCCGAGGAGTAGTTCAGGTGGAAAGTATTGGTGAAAAACTCAGACAGGCCAGAGAGGCTAAAAAGCTTACATACAAAGATGTTTCTGTGGAGACAAATCTTGCTCCAACATTTATTGAGGCTCTTGAAAAAGAGGATTTTGAAAAATTTCCAAGCGAGACTTATATTCTTGGTTTTTTGAGAAATTATGCTGAATTTCTAAAGCTTGATCCAGAAGAGATGATCCAGCTATATAAGGGCTACAAAATTGGAGAGTCTGCGACTCCTCTTGAGGAATTGACACGACCAACCACATCTCCAGTTATTTTGAAACTGAGAAATTACTATGATTCATATAAAAACTATCTTTTCTTTGCAGGCATAGCCTTAATTTCTCTTCTGGTTATATGGGGTATCTGGAAGGTTTTTTCAACGGATGTTGTTATAGATCAATCAGACTCTGTTAATAAGATAAAAAAGGAATATGAAGAAAATAAAAATGTCAGCATAAAAAATATAAAGAGCCTTCAACTACTAAATGATAAAGGTTTTGCTTTGATCTATGCAGGAGAAGCTGTGCAGTTTCTTGTTGATAATAAAGAGGTTGTCTTTTTCCTCAAAAGTGTAAGCGGTGATAAAATTGTTATATCTTTTCTTAATGAGGATAAGGATATAGAACTCCCTCTTGAAAAGCCTGTGACTGTTGTGGCAAAGGATTCACCAAGGGAAATTTTGCTTACACTTAAAGGTCTCACAGAAAGCAGGGCAAAGGTTATGATAGAGCTGGGCAACCAGATAGCAAAAGAGGCCCCTGCGGAGCAACAGCTTGGCTCTGATGTTAAGCCAGTAGATGGAGATAATACTCAGGTTATTGCTCAGAGTAATAAGAGCCTTAAGATAGTTCTGGAAGTAAAGTTTGTGCAAAAGTCCTTTATAGAAGTATATTTAGATGGCAATAGAAAACAAAGGGGATTTATGCCAGCAGGGACTTTCCAGAGATGGGAGGCTAATGAGAATATTCAGCTCAAGATAGGCAATGCCGGTGGAATTAAAGCAACGATAAATGGTAAGGAATATGTTTTTGGACGTGAAGGCCAGGTTGCCAATAAGACTATTACATGGAAGAAGGATGTAACAAATCCTAATCTATATCATATAGATGTTAAAGACTGGTGAGATGTGTTTGATTCAAGAAAAATTTCGTTTTATATAATTTCCCTTGGTTGCTCCAAGAATCTTGTTGATTCAGAACGCATAAATGGAGCTATGATATCGGCAGGATTTAAACCTGCCGATAATTCTGAAGAGGCAGATATTGTAATAATAAACACCTGCGGATTTATTGAGCCTGCAAAAGAAGAGTCCATTGAGGTAATATTTGATGCCATATCCCTTAAGTCCGAAGAGGGCTTTATCCCACTAAGAGAAGAGGATGAGTTTTCCAGAAAGGTTGTTGTTTTGGGATGTCTCTCCTCAAGGTATTCAAAAGAAATTGAAAATGATATTCCAGAGATAGATTTTTTATATGGCCTGCCAGATGAAAATTTTGTTCCATCAATGGCAAAGAGATTTAATATACATATCAGTCAGCCAAAAAACTCAAGAGTAAGATTATATACCCCAACAGCTTATTCATATCTTAAAATATCTGAGGGTTGTTCAAACGACTGTAGCTATTGTGCTATACCTTTAATCAGGGGAGCCCATAGATCATTTGATCCTGAAATACTACTTAAGGAAGCCGCTGATGCTGTTGCAAGTGGTGCTCTTGAGTTAAATGTTATAGCTCAGGACATTGCAGTATACAGATGGGGGAATACAAAGCTGCCAGAACTTGTAAACAGAATTTCTGAAATCTCAGATCTTATGTGGATAAGACTTCTTTATTGTCACCCTGATCATATTACAGATGATATAATAGATCTAATTGCCTCCAATAGCAAGGTTGTTCCTTATATTGATATTCCTTTTCAACATGTCAGTGAAGAAATTCTTCATGCTATGGGCAGAGAGGGTGATTCTACAAAATACCTTGATCTCATATCAAGACTCAGGGATAGGATTCCTGGTATAAGCATAAGGTCTACCTTTATGGTAGGCTTTCCTGGCGAAAAGGATAAGCATTTCCACGAACTTCTTGCTTTTTTGCAAAAGGCTCGCCTTGATAAGGTGGGCTGTTTTACTTATTCCCATGAAGAAGGAACCAGAGCCTTTTTTTTAAAGGATAACGTCTCTGAAAGAGAAAAAGAACGTAGAATGAATGAGCTTATGGCTCTGCAGGTTGAGATTTCTGAAGAGAAGATGTCTTCCTATGTAGGGACAGAACTGGATGTTTTGATTGAAGAGAAATTGGATGATAATACATATATTGGCAGAACAAAATATGATGCTCCAGAGGTTGATGGAGTTTTTTACTTGACCTCCAGAGAAAATGTTATTAATAAAATAGTGAAGTCAAGAGTTACAGATTCTATAGAATATGATCTTTTTGGAGAAATAATTTGAAGCTCACAGGTGATAAATTTAGTTGGCCTAACATAATATCTTACCTCAGGATTGTTTTAATTCCTCTTTTTATTTATTTGCTCACAATAAAGACAGCTTCAGCATGGATGTGGGCGCTCATTATTTTCGCTATAGCTTCCCTAACAGATTTCATTGATGGCTGGCTTGCCCGTAAATTAAAGCAGGAGTCTGAGTTTGGGAAGTTTATTGATCCACTGGCAGATAAATTTTTAGTAATATCTGCTCTTATTGCAATTATTGCCATAGACCCTTATTTTGAGCTCTTTGATTCCTGGATGATTCTGATAATTGTAGCCAGAGATGTATTGATAACCTTTATGCGATGGCTTGCAATAAAAAGAGGCAAACCCTTAAGAACAAGTAGATTTGGTAAGTTCAAAACTGCTTTTCAGATGATGTCCATTGTAATCATAATAATGATATACATGGTAAAAAAACTTGGCATACTGGAAACTCATCCGTCAGTGCCTTACTGGATTATGTTTGCAGTGACAATAATGACAGCCCTCTCCGGTGTAAGATATATTGTTACAAACTGGCAATTGTTTTTCCCTCAGAAAAAAGTTAAGGAGGATTGAGTGAATATCAGGGAATTTTTATATACAGGCTTTTATTCCGGGTATTCACCTGTGGCTCCTGGAACAGCTGGGACTCTTGTTGCAATGGCCATATACATTTTGATAAACTTTTTATTTGAAGGGATAGATCCAGAAATATTTCAGCTTGGCTATTTTGTCTTTGTAATGGCTGCCATATTTCCATCAGTTCGACTTGGAGATTATGCAGAAAAGAATTGCAAGGTTAAGGATCCTCAGCATGTTGTCATTGATGAAATTATTGGCTACTGGATATCTCTTCTCTTTGTTCCATTTTCTATATCGGCAGCGTTACTCGCCTTTGTGCTTTTCCGTATTTTTGATATAGTAAAGCCTTTTCCTGCTAATCAGCTTCAATCGCTAAGTGGTGGGCTTGGTATAGTTATTGACGATGTTATTGCGGGTTTTTATGCTTGTGTTTTAATGCACATAGCTGTATATTTTTTTGATTACTACAATATACTTCTTCCATAAAAGCTTTGTGCGAGGGGTTTGATGAATAAAACAAAATTTTTTATTTTAGTTTTTCTTTTGTTTTTGCCTTTTTATGCATTTTCTGCCAAAGAGGAAAATCTAAATTTAGCTCAAAAGACCTTTTCGCAAGAGGACATTCAACTCTTTGAAAATAGATTTAAAGACATTAAAGGGCATCTTGATTTTTTTAATGACAGAGCTGTGGAGTATAATGAGATACTCAAATTATACACAGAGGCGGATAAACTCTTCCGCGATTTTAAAACCTCCCCTGATGTTGGAGATGTTGCCCTTGCAAAGGAACTTCTGGAATCTAAACTCTCTATACTTGAGGAAAAGGTCAGACTAAAGTATGTATCCATAAGAAAAATGGAGATATTATACACGACCATGGTATTCTCAGGCCTTGGGATTATTATATTTATGGTAATATACTCTATTTACATGTATCTAAGGAGAAAAAAATAGCTTGGAAAGAAATTATCTCTTTAATACTGAAAAGATTAAATATGTCAAAGGAGAAAAGCCCTCTGTCCCCTGTATCCTTTGTGCTATCATAGAAGATGATCCTGCTGTTAAAAATCTCACTGTTTATAAAGACGATCTTGTCTGTGCAGCATTAAACCTCTTTCCGTTTAATCCCGGTCATCTTATGATATTTCCTTTAAGGCATATTACCTCAATAGCAGAGCTTACTGCTCAGGAGGTGTCTCATATGCACAATGTTCTTGTGAGGGCTGTTAATATTCTGGATAATGAGTTTGCTCCTTCTGGATATAATGTAGGTTATAATCTGGGAAAAGGTAGTGGTGCAAGTATAGATCATATTCATCAGCATATTGTTCCGCGATATGAAAACGAAGTCGGTTTTCTTGATGTTCTGGCTGGTGCAAGGGTAATTGTAAGCGATCCTGTGGCAGTTATGGAAAAATTAAAGAAACGATTTGAAGAGTGAAATTTATGAGCAATTTTTTATCTGCAAAGCTAAAGTCTGATTTTTTTTCTGTAGCAGAAATTCTCAACTTGAATGGATTTGCAGTTGATAAATCTCTTTCTGTGGTTTACCAGACATCTTTCCTTAAACAATTACTTTGTGATAATAAAAAAGATTCCTTTTTATTGGATGATCCAACTCTTGAAATTTTTAAGGACTTTTTTGAAAGTGGAAAAAGCTTTTCTTCTGACAGTATATGTATTAAAATAAATAGCAGCCCCATGATTTTTAATGGAACATTGCTTTCTCTTGATAGAGATGGTGATGAGGTTATATTCTGTGTTTTGCATGATAACATGGGAATAACCATGGAAAAAAAAATGAGAAAGCTAAAGGCCTGCTGTATTTTTTCTGGAGGAGCTGTTCACGATTTTAATAATGCCCTTACTGCAGTTATGGGAAACATCTCTCTTGCAAAACTTGATGGATCAGGCAATAGAGATTTGCTGGAGCTTCTTAAAGAAGCTGAAAAGGGATCTTTAAGAATAAGAGAAATAACAGAAAAAATATCTCTCTTTTCAAGAGCAGAAAAGATAGAAAAAGAAACCTGTAGTGTTAAAGAGATTATTGTAGTTCTCCTTTCGCTGTTTAATATGAAATATGGATATGAGATTAAGGTTGATATTCATGAGGACTATAATATCTCTGGCGATAGAGAAATGCTCATAGAGGCTTTGTCCGAGATCATCGAAAATGCCTTTGAGGCAACATCAAAGGAAAATAGAGACATAGCTCTATCAGTTGTAAAGATAGATATAAATAAGGAAAATCCCTTTTGCAGTACAATAGCAGAGGGAGACTATGTGCAAATATCTATAGTTGATAATGGGATTGGCTTTGATAAAAATGACGCTAATAAACTCTGCGAGCCATTTTATACAACTAAAGAAAATAGAGATGGTTTTGGCCTTGCCTTTGCTTATGCGGTTTTAAAACGCCACAGGGGCTATATTGTTTCTCAACAAGGAAAAAGCGGCGGTTCAGTTTTTAATGTCTTTATTCCTCTTTTCTGATTTTATTCACTATTGATTCCATAATTTTTTCATTCAAAAAATGCTTTTTACCCTGCTGAAGATTTATGTTTATTATTATCTTATAATAAAAAGTATTTTTAGGAATTTGCAATTATTGCTGGATTTTATTTAAATCCTGCTTGAAAATCTCTCAAATACTTTTATTTTTTAATTAAGCTTGCACTAAGATCACTGTAAAAGTTATTACACAGGATATAACAAAATTTAGATTAAATGGGAGTGAGAAATGAAAAAGATACAGGAATTCAAGGTCGTTCCATATCTTCCAGATAAATTAAAACCTCTTCTTAAGATTGCAGAAAATTTATGGTGGGTATGGAATTTTGAGGCAATTGATTTATTCAGACGAATTGATGTAGATCTCTGGAGAGAGCTTGGGCATAATCCAATTAACTTCTTAGGCTCTCTTCCACAGAAGGCTCTTGATGCAGCAGCCGCATCAGAAAGCTTTATATCTCATATGAATAGGGTTGAGGCTGAACTGGATAGGCATCTTTCAAGAATAACATGGTATGAGCAGAATAAGGGTGATATAGAAAATTTTGTAACTGCATATTTTTCTGCAGAGTTTGGAATTCACGAGTGCATTCCCATTTATTCAGGGGGTCTTGGAATTTTAGCTGGAGATCATCTCAAGTCAGCAAGTGAGCTTGGAGTTCCTCTCTATGGTATGGGCCTTCTATATAGGTTAGGCTATTTCCGCCAGTATCTTAATCTTGATGGCTGGCAGCAGGAGCGATATCCAGAAACTGATTTTTACAATATACCCATAAGCCTTGTAAAGGGCAGCGGTGGTGGTCCTGTGGTAATTGGAGTGGAATACCCGGGACGAACTGTTTATGCTCAGATCTGGAAGGTTGTAGTTGGTAAGGTTACTCTCTTTTTGCTTGATACTAATATAGATAAAAATTCTCCAGAGGATCGGGCTATTACAGATCAGCTTTATGGAGGAGACTCGGAGATGAGGGTCAAGCAGGAGATCATGCTTGGCATTGGAGGGGTGAGGGCCTTTAGAGCTCTTGGCATAAATATAACAGTTTATCATATGAATGAGGGACATGCTGCATTTCTTGCAATTGAGAGAATTAGAAATGAGATGAAAGAACATGGAATGACCTTTGATGAGGCGCATACATTTGTAACTGCAACAAATATTTTTACAACCCATACCCCTGTGCCTGCAGGGAACGATAGATTTAGCCCTGCGCTTATAGATAAATATTTTTCTCATTTTTACAGTGAATTTGGAATAGACAGCAAGCGCTTTATGGCTCTTGGAAGGGAGAACCCTTTTGATGAAGAAGAGGACTTTTGCATGACTGTCCTTGCCATCAAAACAGCCTTTGCATGTAATGGTGTTTCTAAACTTCACGGTGATGTTTCAAGAAAAATGTGGAATAGAATCTGGCCCAAGCTCCCATCCCATGAGGTGCCAATTGGACATATAACAAATGGTGTGCAGACTCTATCATGGACATCAGATGAGATGATGAGGCTTTTTAATAGGTATTTAGGCCCAGGATGGATTGATAATCCTGCATCCCGTGATATATGGAAAGGAATTGATAATATTCCAGATTCTGAGTTGTGGAGATGCAGAGAAAGATTACGGGAGAGGTTAGTTAGCTTTGCAAGGAAAAGACTTCATGCTCAGCTTATTGCTCGAGGGGTTCCTCTTAAACAGGCTTCAGTTGCAAGTTCCGTTTTAGATCCAGAGGCTTTGACAATTGGATTTGCAAGGAGATTTGCAACTTATAAAAGGGCAACCTTGCTATTTAAGAATTTAGATAGACTCATGTCTATATTACTTAACACAAAAAAACCTGTGCAGATTGTGTTCTCAGGTAAGGCTCATCCACGTGATACACAAGGTAAGGAATTTATAAAAGAGATTATACATGTCTCCAGAGATGAAAGACTCAGAAAAAAAATTGTCTTTCTGGAGGATTACGATATCAACACTGCACGCTACATGATTCAGGGTGTTGACCTCTGGCTTAACACTCCCATAAGGCCAAAAGAGGCCTCTGGAACAAGTGGTATGAAGGTGGTTGTCAATGGTGGCATTAATGTAAGTGTTCTTGATGGCTGGTGGGATGAGGCTTATAATTCAGCAAATGGATGGGCCATAGGAAACGGAGAGGTTTATGAAGATCAGTCCTATCAGGATGAGGTAGAAAGCCTTGCTATTTATAATCTCCTTGAGGAAGAAATTATTCCATTGTTTTATTCCAGAGGAGAGGATGGCCTTCCCTATGGCTGGCTTGGAAGAATAAGAGAATCAATGAAGACAATAATCCCTGAGTTCAACACAAATCGTATGGTAAAGGATTATGCTGAAAAGTATTATTTTACTGCTCATAAAAATTTTATTAACTATCTCAAGGATGATTTTCATATTTCCAGAGAGGTTAGTCATTGGAAGGAAAGAATTAAAAAGGTATGGTCAGATGCAAAAGTCATTGACATGAACATGGAGGCAAATCAGGAGGTGACTGTTGGAAAAACAATGAAAGTTACTGCAAAAATCAATTTAGGCAGACTTGATCCAGCAGATGTCCTTGTTGAGCTTTACTTTGGCTCTGTTAATCAATATGGAGATATTTCCGATGGTGCATCTACACCTATGTCTCCAGTCTCTTCAGAGGGAAATGGTATATGGACATATACAGGTCAGATGTTATGTTTACAGTCAGGACGTTTTGGATACAGTGTAAGGATTATTCCATTTAATAAAAATGCACCAAGAAAGTTTGATCCTGAGCTTCCTATTACATGGGCATAGAGATTTAAAATTGGGAAAAAAATACAGTAATTACTCCTAAATATAATTTTTGGTGTAAAATTAAAAAAATATTATCCCGAAGCCTTCTGCGGCGGGGATAATAGAGTATTTTTATTTTAAAAAAAGTTAAGGAATAAATACTGAAAAAAAATATTTAAATATGTTTGACTTATTTTAAAAAGATTTTATAAATGTTTTTACATTCTTGCCATAAGTAACGACAGTTAAGCTGTCGTTTCTTCTTTTTGACTCTATAGATATGACTGTTGTTGAATTATAGTTATTTTTAAATTAAAGGGATTGACTTTATTTCTCAGGGTGAATTATGGATCAGAGCTATATAGAAAAAGAGGATTGCACAAGGAAGTGTGTTGATAAAATCAGAGATTCCCTTCAAAAAAAGAAACTAAGTGAGGGGGACAAAAAAGAAGAAATAGATTTTCTCCTGAAAAGGTTGTAATTGTAAACTACTCTTTTTCCTGTTTCTTTTGAGAATTTTTCCACATCTGAAGTGATTGGCGATAGTAATCAAAAGGCGGTGGTGTTAATTCCATATCCCCAACAAGAACCTTTCTAACCCATCGCCTTTCTGTCTGTTCACATATATCTTTTATATTTCTTCCTGTAAGCCCAGAAGATCTTATTCCAAGGTGATTACATTCTTCGTCTGAGAGATGTTTTGCATAGTTAGAAAATATTGATGACCGCTCTTTTTCATCCGGGTAAGGGAATTGAATTATCTGATCGAATCTGCTTATAAGTGCTCTGTCTAAGTCCTCCATCCGGTTTGTTGCACCTATAACAATGGTTTTTTCTATGCTGTTAATTCCATCAAGCTTTCTAAGTAAAACTGACAGAATTCTTCTGGTAGCCTCAAACATATTGTTGTCCCTTGATCCAGCAAGAGAATCTATCTCATCTAAAAATATTATTGCACCACCAAGCATCTCGCAGAGATCAAATATCTCTGACATATTCTTTGATGATTCGCCATACCATTTTGACATTATAGACTCAACAGGAACATAAACCAGAGGAACATTGCTTTCATGGGCTATGATCTTTGCAGCTGTTGTCTTACCAACTCCAGGAGGCCCTTCAAATAGCACAGCCTTTGGCAGATTATTTTCATAGGTCTTACGGGTCAGGTGAGCTATTGATTTATATATCTCTGGATTTTTAAGTGGTAAAATTATGGACTCCTTAATTTTTCTTTTAACCTCATTGTATCCTGCGATGTAGTTCCAGTCAGGAGTATTGAGGCTTTCAAGTATGGAAGCTCCAAGCTCAAGGAGTCTTTTATCTGGATTGAATGATGAGTCTTTATGGAGGCATTTAAAAATTCCTGTTACGGAATTTATTTCTTCCATTGTTAGATCACCCTTTTTGGAAAATTCAACAAAGGGGTTTATTAGAGAAAAAAAATCCACCTTAAAATTGTCAGTTATATTTTCTGTCTTGAATATATTGCGGTTGAGGCTCTGGAAAGAGTAATGCCCCTTTTCAAAGGAAATTATTCTAAAATTTTCAATATGCCGCTTAAGAAGTTCCAATGAGTCAAAGAGCATGTAATCTGTAAGAGGGGGAATTGAAAATTTTATTTTTGTGCAGGCCTTTAAAAATTCGATGGAGAGATTAAAAGAGCTATTTGATCTTTCTATAAATTTATTAATCTCTGATTCTACTATTTCTTTCATCCTCTCAAAGGGGATTAAATTTTCTTCCATGATTTTTCCTTGAAACAAAAATTAAAATATAAACTTTAATCTTAAGAGTTTGCGGTCTTTTTCTCTAATCTGAGTAAAATCCTCATTCCAGTCAAAGGATATTATGACAAGGTAAATAAAGTTCTCTTTGAGTTTTGTAATCTCTATTTGTTTATTCCCTGAGTCATAATCTATTAAAAAAGAGATCTCTCTTGTGCATATAGTATAATTTTCAATTTTCTCTGTAGTGTTAAAGCTATGATCAGAATCATCTGTATAATACCAGACCTGTGGGGTTTCTGTAGATATATAAAGCGCCTTTGACTTGTTGAATGGTTCTTCGTCAATTGCTGTCTTTTTAAATCCCCTTAAGGAGTTCACCTGGTGTCCGCTTAGTGCATTGTTAAATGTCTCTGATGAAAGAGAGGCATTTAGCATAATACTGCCAGGTTTAGAAAATCTCACCACAATGGAAAAGGGCATTTTCCTCAATTCAACTGTGGACTCTGAAACAGGAAGAAGAAGCCCTTCTTGCTTAATAAAAATTTCGGGAACAGGAGAAACAGTATTTTTTGTATCAACATCTGTGCTGCTACAGGATATCAGTAAAAATAGATGAATAAAAATATATAAAATCCAACAAAATCTTTTCATTTTAGAGTTTCCCGTTATGTTGCAATTTTAAATTAGTCTATATAAAGCAGAAGAGTTATTATTTTTATTATCATGTCTAATATTTTGTGTCATCTTCTTTTTATATGTTTCACGGAAAAAATAATTAATTTTTTTACTAAAAGATATATAGTCATAAAAAACACTATCCCCGCAAGACAATAAATAATTGATTCATAGCTTAATGAGATTGATGCTGTGAAGTCCTTCCATGTTTCTTTTGCTATTGTTATATCTATATTCTTTATGAATGTCAGAAGTTTATTGATGCCTGATGAGTTATGCAGGCTGTTATATGCCTGATTGAGATAGTCAAATCTCTCAAGATTCTCCTCCATGAGCTTACCAGAAGATATAAATTCCTTTACCCCTGAGTTCAGGTGAAGACTTATATATTCATTAAGGCTTTTGCCGCTTTCCTCTGCTGCCAGCTTATATTTTTTTATAATAAGTCCCAGTTCCTCAAGATGGCCTCCTAACCTTTGAGTGTATTGAACCATAAAGGAGGGAAGCTGCATAAATACGAGTCCACCTGCAAAAGCAATGACTCTATCCAGAAAAGCCTCAATAAATCTGGCAGGAGCAATTAGAATCTTTTTTATCATGGAACTATCCTGTTTTTATTAACGGTTTCTGAATCCATAATACATGTGGCAAGTATGCCACCTCTTATATTATAAATAGTTTTTACAGAGAGGAATTCTGGATTTAATAGATTGTGCAGATCTCTGTATATTCTATCAGTTGCCTGTTCCTGATATATGCCAACATTTCTAAAGGACATAAAATAGTATTTCAATGACTTAAGCTCTACAATTTTTTTATTTGGGATATAGTCTATTTCAACATGAGCAATATCAGGAAGACCTGAGAATGGGCATACAGCACTGAACTCGTCAGTTTCGTATTTTATTTTTTGTGGCAATCCTTCATATTCAATGGCTTCAAGAAAATCAGTCCTTATGGATGATTCATCTTCAAATTCAAAAATTCGCCCTTCAGCAACTGGCATAAAAACCTCTTTAATATTTTTTGTAGATTTAATTACTTGCAAATATTTATTGCCTTTGTTGATAGTAATTAAGTAGCAAGAAATAGTCAAGTAAATTCAATTTTACAGAGGATAGCCTATGGAACTTGTCAGGGAAGAATTAAAAAAGATTAGCCATTTTCTTGTAATACTTGCTGGGCTTTACATCGTAAATTTTATTTTTAATATGATGTATGATTGGGGTGGAGTTTCTGTAATTGTCCGGGTGTATATAATGGTTCTTTCTTGCTATGTTGTATATAATTTTTCCCAGATAGATGTGGAGCATGAAAAAGAGCTATATCGAGAACAATATGGGACATTGGGAGTAATCTATCTTTTTATCCTGGTGAGATTTTTCCCTTTCTTTTTTATTTATATAATGACTTTGATTTTTGCTTTAATTAATTATGCAGGTTCAACAGATTGGCCCTATGATACATTGCTTAGATTGCTTGATGGAAGATACTCCAATACAGTCATATATGCTCTTTTTCTTTTTATAATCTTAAGGCTTAAAATACCCCCTGGGATCTCAATTCCACTTTTTCTTTCTGTTTCCATGCTATATTTTTATACAGATAAGCTTTTGTATAATATATTCGATCCTGGTTTTGGCATATCTGTCATAAAGACAGCTAAGTTTATGGTCTTTTTTTGTATACTTATATATGGTTATTCTAAAAACAGGTTACGAACAATTCATGCACTAATGGCTGGCATGATCTCAGGTCTTGTATCTTTTACTTTTATAGTAGGTATTTTTTTCTCAGTATTTTATTTTAGTGATAAATCTACCAAAAGCTATTCCTTTTCAGCACGGACACTGCTTAAATATGGCTTTAGCTCTATCTTTACGGATTATGAGACTTCAGTAAAAAACCACAAGTTTTACAGTGATATTTCTGATCTTATAGTTTTTTCAAAAAAGTTTGGCTATGAGATAAATATGCCAGATAATCTCTGGATTGATTTTATTTTATATGGCAAAGGGACCTACAGCGAGGATGTTGTTTCTTATCTGTTGGACAGGAAGATTTTTTTAGACTTTAATCTTGTGGCAGATGTAGTTAGAGGTTTTTCAGAGGAGTCGCCAGAGATTTTATTAAATAGTAAAAAGTTCAAAAGTTATTTTTCTAATTATTATGATATCCATGAAAACGATTTTTATAGCTTATATAAAAATGGGAATATCCATCTTAAGAAATTCATAATAGATTCACTGGCATACATAAAAGATTATAGGTCGTTGATATTTCTCATAGACAAGTTAACAGATGTTAATGTAGCATTGGCAGAAAGAGCCTATGACTCTCTTAAAAAAATTACAGGTTATAATCCTGCCAGAGAATATGGGAAGCCTTATTATGATGTAGATGTTATAGAAAGCTTTAGATCTTATGCCTCAAAGATTAAGTCTAAAGGCTTTTAGAGTAAGAGCAAAGAGAAGAGACAGGGCATTGCTCGCAAAGAGGCTCCCTTGCTTTGCATAGCACCCTGCCGTGTTTTATAAATAGGAGATGAGTTTTTAGCCATTTATCTTTGGGAATTATCTTTTGTAGATCAGACTCTATATGATCTGGTTTTGTATGTTCTGTAAGTCCAAGCCTCTGGGAAATTCTTGACACATGTGTATCAACTGCAATTGCAGGGATACCAAAACCAATGGAGAGAATAACATTTGCAGATTTGCGTCCAACTCCAGGTAGCTTTATCAAATCCTCTTCTTTTTCTGGCAGGAGACAATTATATTTATTCACCACCTCTCTGGCTAAATGAACAATATTTTTTGCCTTTGTGTGATAAAAACCTGTGCTTTTGATAATTTTTTCTATGTCAGATATTGAGGCACTGGCAAGTGTTTTAAAGTCAGGAAATTTGCTAAATAGCTCAGGTGTTACAGAATTTACCTGTTTATCAGTGGTTTGAGCAGAAAGCACCACGGCTATTGATAACTGGTATAGGTTTTCAAAGTGCAGATCTGGGGAAACTTTCCCATAAAACTTTTCTAATTTTGCTAAAATTGAAAGAGCCTTTTTATCTTTGTTCATTGGCAATTACCCTGAGTATTTCAAGAGCCCTATCAAGAGCCTTACCTCTGTGACTTATCTGATTTTTTTCTTTCATGGTTATCTCTGCCATTGTCTTATTAAATTGTGGCAGAAAAAATATAGGATCATATCCAAAACCATATTCTCCCGATGGTTCACGGGCAATTGAGCCTTCGCATGTTCCTTCTACTGTAAAATCTCTTCCATCTGGCAGGGCTATCGCTATGGAGCATACAAATCTGGCTCTTCTCTCATCATCTGGCACTTCCAATAGTTTTTTTAAAATAAGCATATTCCTATCATTGTCTGTTGCATCTTTGCCGCCGTATCTTGCAGAAAGGACACCTGGCTCTCCATTAAGTGCATCTATAACAAGACCAGAATCATCAGCAAGGGCAGGTAGCTTTGTTAAATCCCTTATAGTCTTTGCTTTTTTAAGAGCGTTGCCAGAGAAGGTATCAGCATCTTCAATAATTTCTGGAATATCAATAAGCTCATGAGCTGGAATTATTTCAAGGTTCTCAACAGAGGAGAATTTTTCTTTAATCTCTGCTATTTTGTTTTTGTTAGATGTGGCAATTACAAGCTTCATTTTACCTCTTTAGTGAAAGTATTTGCTTTGTTATTCTCGATGCTGATAGTTTTTTTGAGATAATATTTTTGAAAATAACATTTTATTTTATGTTGAATTTTTTTTAAAAACTATTAACTTATTAAATATAGATGTTACAAATTTAATATAAATATTATTGTAAAGTTATGGAAAAAGGTAAAATAATCTGGTCTCGCAATCTTTTATATTGGGCGTGGAAGATATTTATTCCAAACCTAATTCTTGCTATATATATATTATCAATTATATGTTTTAGAGAAGATGTTTCTGGCTCAAGTTGCCTGCTTATTATTATAGGTATGCTTGTTTATTTTTTTGTAAGGCTTTATTTTTATTATTACAAAATTGGTTTTTTTCTATGGAATAATGTTCAAAATTTACGGGAAGTAATAAATGAGTTTAAAAAGGGTAGATTTACCGTAAATGAAACCATAAATAACTCTGTCAATATTTCTCCAGTGCTCCAGGATCTTCTTGGTATTGGCAAGCAGTTTGATCTCTTGCTTTCATCGCAGGATGCAGAGTTGAAAAAATTCCATGAGATCTATAGCAATATTATCAATTCCATGAATTCATCCTTCATAGTTCTTGATCGAGAAGAAAAGATAGTATATGCCAATGAAGGTTTTTGCAAAAAGTTTCATGTGGATCAGGAAAGAATAATAGGCAAAAGTCTGAATTCTGTTTTTTATTTTGTAAACACAAGACTTAAGATGGGAATTTCTCAGATATTGCAGGGCAATAGCAAAGAGGATGTTATCTTAAAAAATGTCCACCTTATGTCTATTCATAGAAAATCAATAATCTCTGACATAAAGATCTCTTATATGAAGGTGGGTGATGATTTTCAGATAATAGTCATAATAGATGATATAACAGACAGATTCAGCAAGGATTATCATGCTTCGATTTTATCTCATCTTTCTGAGACCCTTGGGGATGAAACTGGCATAGAAACTACTTATTATAACATTCTTGTTGGTGTAACCTCTGGCTCTGGCCTTGGATTTAACAGAGCTATGCTCTTTATGGTTGAGGATGATTCCTTAAAAGGAAAAATGGCTGTAGGTCCAGACTCCTTTGATGAGGCTATTGAGATCTGGAATTCCCTTGGTTCAAGTGATAGTGATTTGCTTATCCAATATCCAATGGAAATTAAAAGGGGTGAGCTGCTCAGGAGGGTTCTGGATTATAATGTAAAATTATCAGAAGAGAATATATTTACCAATGCTGTTAAAAATAAAGAGAGATGTCACATAAAAAATGCCTGGAATGACCCAAGAGTTGATGATACCATAAGGCATTTTTTGGAAGTTGATGAGTTTATTGTTATGCCAATGGTCTCTTCTGGTAAGGCAATAGGAATTATTGTGGCAGACAATAAGTATAACATGACAAGCATTTCTCAGCAAAGCATAGAATTATTGGCCATATTTGCATATCAGGCGGCTTTCCTTGTGGAAAACTATTTAAATCTTATATCCGTAAAAAGAGAGATGAAAAGGCTTGAAGAGAGGCAGGAGGCAATTGTTGAATCAGAAAAAATGGCTGCTGTTGGTAGAATAGCCTCTCACATAGCTCACGAAATACGCAATCCCCTTGTGACCATGGGGGGCTATGCCAAGCGAATACTAAAAAATATTGAAGGTGATGAGGTGGACTTAGGTAAAATTGAGAAGTCAGCTGATATAATTCTCAAGGAATCTGAGAGGCTTGAAAAGATTCTTTCCAATGTAATGGATTTTACAAAACCTGCTAAATACATAAAAGAGTTTCATAACATAAATATAATAATCAAGGATACTCACAGGCTTTTAAAGAATTTACTCCTTGAAAAGAATATTCAGGTTGAGCTCAACCTTGATGAGAATTTGCCCGAGGTCCAGTGTGATTTCAATCAGATGAAGCAGGTATTGTTGAATCTCTTCCAGAATGCAATTGATGCAACTCCATCTGGAGGTAACATTACAGTAAGCACTGACTTTGATGAGAAAAACATATACATAAAAGTTGCTGATTCTGGCACAGGTATACAGGCTGAGGATGTTGAGGTAATATTTGAGCCTTTCTTTACAACAAAGATAACAGGTGTTGGTCTTGGACTTGCAAATGTCAAAAAAATAATTAAGGATCATAGAGGGAAGATCTGGGCAAAAAATAAAGATGAGGGAGGTGCTGAGTTTTCAATAAGATTGCCTATTCCTTCACTTGAGAATAAAATTAATGAAGCAAAGGAGGTTTTTTGATGGCAAGAATACTGATAGTAGAAGATGAAGAAAATTTGAGGGAGCTTTATGCAGAGGAATTAGCTGAGTCAGGTTATGAGGTTGAAAAAGCTCATAATGGAAAGGATGCTCTTAATCTCATAAACAAGAAGGATTTTGATATTGTTCTCATGGATATAAGGATGCCAGAGATGGACGGCATAGAGACTCTCGGCAAGATAATTACCATGGAAAAGAAAATACCTGTTATAATCTATACAGCCTATTCAAATTATAAGAGCAATTTTATGACATGGACAGCGGATGCCTATCTGACAAAGTCGTCGAATCTTGATGAGCTTAAGGCAAAAATTGAGGAGTTGCTTGCAGCAAAAAAGTCTCAAGGAAGATAGGTGCACCTGGATGTGTCTGATTCCCAGACTGTTACAGATTGAACCCTGAGGCCCTCTCTAAGATTGTTGAGTTTTGTCTGAGCTTCTGTTGCGATGAATTTTGCTATATTTTCGGAGCTGGGGTTTTCTTTATCAAAGGGCGCTATATCATTTAGATTTTTATGATCAAGATAGGTAGTTATTTCTTTGAGTGTTTTTTTTAGATCCTGAAAGTCTATAAGCAGACCAATATCATCAAGGGTATTGCCTTCAACACTTAAAACTACTCTCCAGTTATGACCATGGATATTTTCACATTTGCCTCTATATCCCCGTAATTGATGAGCAGAGGCAAAGGTATCTTCAATTGTAAGTATAAACATATATCCTCCTAAATGAATGCAGCCAGTGTTTTTGTTATTCTTTCAATCTCTTTTTTTGAGAGAGAAGGGTATATTGGAATAGAATAAAGTTTTTTAGAAAGCCTATCGGAATTTGGATAATCAAATCCCTTAAGGCCAAGCATCTCGTGATTTGGCCTGGCAATGAGTTTTTCTATTTCTATAGCATTTTTTTTCCAGTATTTTTCTACCCTGTCAGAGGGTGCATCGAATATGACAGGAAAAGATTGATATGCAGCAGTCTCACTATAGGGCATAAATGGCTTGTGAGTCGTGATCCTTATGGCTTCATAATATTTAAGCGCTATTTCTCTTCTTCGCTTTATGAAATCTTTTAGCTTAAGGATCTGGGATATTCCCATGGCAGCCTGTAGATCTGTAAGAGTAAAATCAAAGTTAATATTGTCCGTTGAATTGCCCCGGAGATCTCTCATTGTAGAAAAATACCTTGAGTTATTTGTCCAGATAGCTCCTCCATTGCCTGTGGTTATTATCATTGATGGCGCAAAGGAAGCTACTGCAAAGGTAAAATGAGAGCCCGCAGGCTTTTCATTATACTCTGTCCCAATTGAGTGAGATATATCAGCAATAATAGGAATATTGATATCCTTGAATTCCTCACTGTCAATATGAAAGCCAGCAATATCTCCAAGGACTATTGCCTTTGTCTTTTCGGAAATTCTTTCTTTAATTTTTGCTGCTGATGGAAATATTGAGTTTTCTTCAGTGTCGATAATAATGGGCTTCCCTCCTGTTAGTGTTAGTGCACTTACAGGGGCGTGGTCAAAAAATGATGGTATTATTATTTCATCCTCCTCTTGAATCTCAAGGGCCTTAAAAATGAGTATGTAGCATGAGACAAGAGAATTTAGCGCAAGGGAATATTTTATTGAAGTTATTTCGCTGAGCATTGCTTCAAAGCTTTTAACAGTGCTTCCTGTTGCAAGTTCATCATGGATCATACAGTCAAGAACACTTTCGAGCTCTTTTCTGGTTATGGTTGGTTTGCTTGATACAATCTTCATTAGTGCCTCAGACTTTGAGAATTTATCTTCTGTAAATTACGAAAAATTACTCTGATAGGTCAAGGATTTTTGTGACATAAAAAAATAAAGATAAAGCAAAAAGATAAATATTCCGATATAATAAACAGGTGTTTGTATATTCGGAGGTTTGAAAATGAGAAAGATGTTCAAGGGCATAACTATTCCTGTTATTTTTGCAATTATTGCAGTGATTCTTTCTGGATGCACACCAGGTAAGGCGCAAACCAAGGGTAATGACTATAAGGGGAGTTTTGAAACTGAGGAATTCGAGGCTTTTGACAATGGAGAGGATGAAATCCCATCATATAACAAAAAGGTTTCTTCCACAGAAAAATCTCCTGCAAGAAAAGATTATGACAACAATATCGCAAAGATAAAAAGAGACTATGACAGGGAAGATTCTTATTCTGATTATGAAAATGAAAGAGGGCGTGGAAAGTCTTCAAATGATTCTTATGGCATTTCTGAAAACTTTTATCAGAAGGGGATGGCTTCCTGGTATGGAAGGGAATTCCACGGTAAGGTAACAGCCTCTGGCGAAACCTTTGATATGTATGATATGACAGCAGCTCATAAAACTCTACCCTTTGGATCTATAGTTGAAGTAAAAAATCTTGAAAATGGGAAAACAGTGAGACTCAAGATAAATGATAGAGGCCCTTACAGAGGCAATAGGATCATAGATGTTTCTTATGGCGCTGCAAAAAAATTGGATATGGTAAATGCTGGCGAGGCAGCTGTTGGAATTAATGTCATTAAGATGGGAAGCAATGAAGCTCAGGTGAGATCAAAATATGTTGAACCTGTCTCAGAGGAGGAATATCCAGAGAGAAGAGTAAAAAGCTCTGACTATTCAGATAACTATTCAAGTGGTGATTACAAACTTCAGGCCGGAGCCTTCTATTCTCGAAATAATGCAGAAAGTCTTAAAAAGAGAATAGAGTCAATTACAGATAGGCCTGTGCGCATAGTTCAGGATGGAGATTTCTATAAAGTCAGAGTTGAGGGCATAAGAAATAAATCTGAAATGAATAGAATCAAAGACTCCTTAAGCAGTGAAAATATTTCTTCTTTTACTGTTGAATGATTGATTGAAGATAGATTTTAAATTTAAAAAATCCTCCCTGATTTAGGAGGATTTTTTTCTCTACATTTGACCTTTGTAAAAATTTTTTATATATTAAAAGTGAACATAAATTTTAAATTATTCAAAAACAATATTATTTTTGGGAGGTTTTATGAAAAATTTTTTTGTAAAATGGGGAGCTTTTTTATTGTTTTGTGCACTGTTTTTTTCAATGGTTGAGCTTTCTGCCGCCTCAAAGGATGAAGTAAAGGCTATGGTGAAAAAGGTTGAAGCTTATTATAAAGCTAATGGTAGAGAAAAGACTTTTGCTGAAGTCCAAAAGGATAAGGGGCAGTTTGAGAAAGGAGAATTGTATGTCTATATCTTTGACATGAATGCCACAGTGCTTGCTCACCCTAAGTTGCCCAGTTGGGTTGGTAAGAGCTTTATAAATTTAAAAGATGCAGATGGTAAATTTTTTATAAAGGAAGCACTGGATAAGCTTAAAACCCAAAAGGAATGCTGGATTGACTATAAATGGAATAATCCTGAGACAAAAAAAATAGGCCTCAAGCATGGATATTTTTTGAAGGTCGATGATTTTGTCTTAAGCTGTGGTATCTGGGAATAAAATTTTTAGGCATTCTATCAGAGAATAACAAAGGGGAGAGTTAGTAGATGTTTGTATTTTTCAAAAATAAGATTAAAAATCTGCCAATAAAATACAAGGTTATGATTTTACCGGCAATTGCCATTATATGTATTCTGTTGTCTGGAATAATAATAACCAGTGGCGTAATAAAACAGAACAATATCTCAAACGAAATTTTTTCTGATAGAATGCCTCTTGTTCAAGAAAGTGGTTATATTGTAAATTCAGTTAATACAGTAAATGCCAATATCTATAGATATTTTATGATGCGTCTTGCAAACTATGACTCAAAGTCTGCAGAAGAAAAGCTACCTGAGCAATGGACTATTTTAGATAAATGTCTTTCTTCTCTTGAAAATATGGGGAAATTAAAAGAACTTTCTCCAGAGGAAAAAAAAATAATAGAAGAGTCTTTTTCCAGCATGAAGGAATACAAAGAAAAGGCCTATGAATCTGTGACAACTGCTGGTTATGATATAAATACAGGTATGGTTTTGATGCAGATTTGTGATGATCAATATAAAGTTTTAAGCGATAACTTAACTAAGCTTTCAGAACTTCAGAATTCAAGAATAGACTCCAAAATTAAAGAAGCTAAAAGTGGTATGCTTTTTTTGTCTGCTCTTACTGTAATACTCATTGTAAGTTCGCTGGTAATAACAGCAATTTTTTCTATGATTATCTCTGGTTTTATTGTTTTTCCTATAAAGAGATTAGCCAAAATTTTAAAAGAGGTGTCTCAAGGAGATGGAGATCTGACAGTTCGCATAGAGGTTAGAAGTAACGATGAAGTTGGAATGATGTCGAAGTATTTTAATATTTTTGTGGAAAAAATGCATGAGATTATAAAAGATGTAAAAGAGTCGGCAAATTTAGTCTCCGCTTCTTCCTCTGAGATTTCATCAACAATCACGCATTTCTCTGACAATGCACAATCTCAGGCAGCTTTTGCTGAGGAAATCTCTGCATCAGTTGAAGAGATATCAGCAAGCGTAAGTTTAATTGCAGAGCGTTCTGATCAGCAATATGAGAGTATGAAAAGTCTTTTTTCAAAACTTATGGATCTTGGGAAAGTTATTGATGAGATGGGGATTAAACTCTCTGATACATTTGAACTTTCAAAAAGAATGTATAATGAGGCTAACGCAGAGTGGAGCACAATAAAAGTAATGTCTCAGAGCATGGAAAAGATAAGTCAGAGTTCAAAGGAGATGATAAATATAGTAAACATAATAAATGAAATTTCAGAGAAGATAAATCTTCTTTCTTTAAATGCTGCTATAGAAGCAGCAAGGGCTGGCGAGGCTGGTCGTGGATTTGCTGTTGTTGCAGATGAAATTTCAAAACTGGCAGATCAAACAGCCTCAAGTCTTAATGATATAACACGACTTATTCGTAGCAGTGAGGAGGAGGTTACCTCAGGGCTCAGCAATGCTGAGATTACGATGAAAACTATAGGTTCATTGCTTGAGGGAGTGACATCAATCTCATCTATGATAACAACTTTGAATGACTATATGACACAGCAAAAGGAAAGTAATGGAGAGGTTAATAGAGAAATTCATACCTTGAGGGACAGAACAGAGGAGGTAAAAATTTCTCTTGCAGAACAAAATGAAGCCATGAAAGAAATTCTTCAATCAATAACAAGTATTAGTTCTATAAATCAGGATACCGCATCAGGGGCAGAGGAAATGGCTGCAAGTTCAGAAAGCTTAGCAGAACTTGCAGCTAAGCTAAAGAGTAAGGTTGATTTCTTTAAGGTATAACTTCTTTAGCTTTTGATGTTTTCCCTGAGTTTTCTCAAAAATTTTACCATCTCATCATAGTCTCTGTCTTTTATAATATGAGTTAGATATGAGAGCTGTTGATTTATGCTCTCAATTTGTTTTAAGGTATAGGGATTGAAAAGAATCTCAGATACTAAGTAGTCATCTTCAGAGAGAAGTCCCTTTGCAATTTCCATATGCTTTCTAAAGGTTGTTCCAGGTGCATCAATTTTTTTCATGCAGGCTGCAAATACAAGGGATGAGGCAAAGGGAGTGCTTAGAGAATAAGCAGTTATCTGATCATGCTCCTGGAATGTATATTCATAAATGTTGAGTTTAACTCGATTGAAGAGATCATGGAAGAATTGTTTCCCCTCAGGATCTGATTCAGATATTATTATGGCATTTTCTTTGCTAAGATCTCTCACATTGCCAAAGGTAGGGCCAAACATTGGGTGAGTAGAGGCAAACCTTTTTCCGGATTTTTTGTAATAATCTGCAAGGCCATTTTTAACTGAGGCAATATCCGAGATTATACAATTGTCGGATATATAGGGCATTATCTCATCAAAGGCCTCTTCTGTCTTTTGAAGGTTTACACAGTTTATAACCATATCTGGATTAAAATCCTTAGCCTCTTCGATCTTCATGAAGCGCTTTATATTTATAAAGTGCTTCAGGTTTCTTGGATTTATATCAAATACAGCAACATCATGATCAAAGCATAACTCCTCAGTAAGCCAGCTTCCCATCTTCCCTGCGCCAAGTATTAATATTTTCATTATAGTTCTCCTTTCATCATATCTTCAGTTACAAAAATTTCATTATAACAGCCCAGTAGCTTTAGCCCCGATGTTACACCCTCTGCCTGTTTGAGAGCATCAATGACTACAGGGTCAGAATCAGAACCGTCAAAGTCCAGAAGGAATGAATATTGCCCTGGCTCTGTGGGTATTGATTCAATCCTTGTGAGATTTATTCCAGCCCGTGCAAAGATCTCGAGAGTATTAAATAGAGTTCCAGATTTATGCTCTGTGGTGAATGTTATGGAGCATTTATTCCCATGATCAAATTTTCTTTCTTTTGCAAGAATTATAAATCTTGTTCTGTTTATATTTGAGTCTTCAATATTCTCTTTTAGTATCTCAAGGCTATAAAGCTCAGCTGCCAGTTTACTTGCAATACAGGCTGCCTGACGTGGTTTCATTTCTGTAAGCATTCTTGCGGCACCTGCTGTGTCATAAAAAGGAACAGGGACAAGATTGTTTCTGGATATAAACCTTCTGCACTGAGAGAGGGCTTGTGTATGAGAATATACCTCTCTTATCTCTCTGTGATCTGCCCCTGGGAGCATCATGAGATTGTGGTGTATAGGCATATCAACGGCACCAACAACAACAAGTTCAGTGTTGATCAGCAATTCATTTACAGGACCAACAATTCCACCTAAGGTATTTTCAACAGGGACAATGCCATAATCAAACATACCGGAGGTTACTCCTTCAAAAACCCCATTAAAAGTGGTGCATGGTATAGTGAGCAGTTCTCTATTCCATCTTCTTGCAGCCTCTTCGCTATAGGCGCCATGTTCTCCCTGAAATCCAACAACTTGATAATTCCTTCCCTGAAGCTCTTTGCTCCATGAGATAATTAGCTTATAAAGAGGCTCTGTAAAAGATGGCTCCAGCAGGAGGTTGGGAGTGTGTTTTATCTTTTCCAGAATTTCCTTTTCTCTTGCTGTATCCTCAATGGCCTTTTTAAATTTATTTGCAAGGAGTGCCTGCTCCATTCTCTCATTTAAGAGTTTGAGTATTTTGGAATCAATCTGATCAATTATGTTTCTGATCTCTTCTAATTTCATATTATCTCTCCGTATTATATGATTTATATATTAAATACATATCAGCTGCAACAATTGCAGCGCATGCTTCAAATATGACAGGGGTGCGTAGCACTATTGCTGAGTCGTGCCTGCCTTTTATGGTAAACTCTTCAATCTGCCCTGTTTTCAGGTTCAATGACTTTTGGCTTTTTGCAATGCTTGCAGTAGGTTTGATAGCAACTCTGAAAAGGAGATCATTGCCATTGGTTATCCCTCCATTTATGCCACCTGAGTTATTGCTTAGAGTCTTGCCATCACCTGAAATTATTGGATCATTGTGAATGCTGCCCTTCATGGTAGCAGATTTAAAACCTGAGCCAAATTCTATGGCCTTAACAGCTGGCACAGAAAAAACAAGGTGGCTCAAGAGAGACTCAAAGGAATCAAAGAACGGCTCACCAAGTCCACATGGGAGATTGGAAACCTTTACCTCTACAATTCCACCAAGGGATTCACCTTCTTCAATTGCCTCATTGAGAATAGACTCATAATCCTTAGAGCCTCCAATCTCAAGAATTTCTGATTGAAACAAAACATCATGGGGAAGTATTTTTTTTGCAATGCAACCAGCTGCAACTATTGCAAGGGTAAGTCTTCCAGAAAAATGACCCCCACCTCGTGGATCTGCAAAGCCCTTGAATTTTTTTAATGCAACAAAGTCAGCATGTCCTGGCCTTGGTATATTTTTCAGTGACTCATAGTCACCAGACCTTGTATTTTTATTTTTAAAAAATATAGTCAGAGGTGATCCTGTTGTTTTACCATTATAGACTCCACTTAAAATTTCTGGATTGTCATCTTCAATCCGTGGAGTAGTCCCCCTGGCTCCACTTTTTCTTCTGCTTAGATCTGTTGTGAGATCTTCCAAGGGGAAAGGTATGCCAGGAGGGCAGCCATCAATTACAACTCCTATCCCCTCTCCATGGGATTCTCCAAATATGGAGATCCTGAATATTCTCCCAAAGCTATTCATCTAACCTGACCTCCTATGAGCTTTAGATCTTCAAAAAACTCGCTATATGATTTGCTCACGCACTCCGCATTATTTATAACCACGGGAGAAGTTGCTCCCAGTGCAGCAATAGCACATGCCATGGCAATTCTGTGATCCCCATGGGAATCAACCTCTCCGCCGGAGATCTCTGAGGATTCTATTATCATAGAATCTCCAAAAAGTCTTACCCTTGCCCCTAACTTTTCCAGCTCACTTTTGATGGTCATTGCTCTGTTGCTTTCCTTGTGTGTTAAGCGATCTGTTCCATGTAAAATAGTCTCTCCTTTGCAATAAAGGGCAAGAGCTGCAAGAGGAGGAAAAAGGTCAGGGCAATCTGATGCGTCAAATTCAAAACCCTTTAGCTCGCTTCTTGATACATGAATGCAGTCTCCATTTATATGGAGATTGGCTCTTGCCTTTTTAAGGGCTGTGATTATTGCTCTGTCTGGCTGAGTTGATTCCTCTGCTATTCCATGAACTGTAATCTCTCCAGCAATGGCGCCAGCACATAGCAAAAATGCAGCACCACTCCAGTCTCCTTCAATATTGATTATTCCAGGGACAAATTCTTGATTGCCCTTTATTGTGAATTTTTCATGATTTTCCTTTTCTATTAGAACACCAAAGTTTTTTAAAATCTCAATGGTGAGGTCAACGTATTGAGCGCTTTTAAGATTTTTAACATAGAGGGTTGAATCCTCACTGCACTTTGGCAAAGCCATGAGAAGTCCTGTTATGAACTGAGAGCTTATGCTGCCATCTACAGTAACTGTTCCACCTTTTAATGTCCCCCATACTTCAATTGGCAGCTTGCTGTTGTTAGATTTGATGTTAGCGCCCAATGCTTTGATTGATTCTTCAATGGAAGATACTGGTCTTTCCATTAGAGATCTTTCTCCTGTGAGGATAAGCCTTTTGCCTGTGAGAGCAGCAATGGGAGTGAACATTCTGATACAAAGACCTGATTCTCCGCAGTTTAATATTTCCTCCTGAGGATTGAGCCCTCCATAGATTGAGACGTAATCAGATTTTTTTGTTATCTTTGCCCCAAGCCCCTGAGCTACTCTCATAGCAGAGATGGAATCGTCACAAAAGGTAGGGTTTGTAATAAGGGATTCCCCTTTGCTAAGTAAGGCTGCCGCAATGGCTCTTTGCATTGCACTTTTTGAAGCAGGAGCTTTGAGGCTTCCTTTAATTTTAGAGGGAGAGACGAATTTCTTCATATATTAACTCCGCAGTTTTTGTAGGATCCTCTGTTGAGACAATGAGCGTCCCGTAAAGAGAGGCGTATAAATTTTTTCTTCTTTCAAACATAACATTAAGTTCCTCTGACGAGGATATGTTTTTTAGAAGAGGTCGTGAGTCATCATTTACTCTTTTTAATGTTTCTTCCATGGAGGTATATAGCCAGAAGGGGATTGTTTTTTCCTTTAGAAATTTTCGATTTTCCTCCCTAAGGATAATTCCTCCTCCGCAAGAGAGGACAAGATTTTTTCTATCAGATAGTTCAAGGAGCACTGAGCTTTCGATCTCTCTGAATTTTTCTTCACCAAATTTTTCAAAGATTTCTCTTATGGTCATATTCATCTTATTTTCAATTATAGCGTCTGTATCTACAAAATCAAAATTGAGTCTTTGTGCAAGTGCAACTCCAGTGGAGCTTTTCCCTGAGGCCATAAATCCAACGAGAGATATTATGGAAGGATTTTCTTTTTGCTGATTAAGAGCATTCTCAAGCAATTGCCTTTCTGGGCAGAAGTTCAAAAAATGTCTGCAGGCATGAATCCCCTGGTGAATGAGCCATTCCTCTCCTCCAATAAAAGAAAATTGAAGCCCTTCAGCAAGATTACGGTAGTGAGATTTTTTGTAAGTGGCATCGAAAAATATGGCACCTTTTTTAATATTGGAAATATCAAGGCTGCCTGCCTCATAGGGGATTGTGTTTATAACTACATCTGCATCTTTAATCAAAGATGAAAGCATATATAGATTTGCAAAGCGAGAGTCTGTTTTTTTTGCTGCACCTTGCCCTTCCTCCTGAAATTTATTAAGAATAATAACATCAGCCCCATTTTGCCTTAAGCCGTATGCTGCAGCAATTCCAGCACCTCCAGCACCAAGGACAAGGCAATTTTTGCCTTTGAGAGATTTTAATCGCAATAGCAGAGGTTCTGTCACACCAAAAATATCAGTATTTTCTCCACGGAGAGCCTCATTGTCAGCAATAACAGTGTTTACACTGCCAAGAGCCTTTGCATCATTGGATGGGAAATTTATATGGTGGAATATCTTTTCTTTAAATGGAGCAGTGATATTCATTCCATTAAATTTGAGCTCCCTGAAAATCCTTGCAATCTCTTCAGCATTTTTTGCACAGAGTCTGATATAACTACCCTTTAGTTTTAAAGTTTTAAAAATTGCCTCAAACATCAAAGGGCTCTTGCTGTGCAAAACAGGGAGGCCAGCTACACCAAGGAGAATCTCATTTTCCATTGGAACCTCTTATGAGATCAATTATTTTTGTGAGAGTGACTGAATCAATCTGTCCAGGAGCAGTGCCTTTTCCTTCATCAATAGAGGCGTATGTAAAGGGAGCACCAAGAAGTATTGCAGCAACCCTTGTTATTTTTCCAGCCTCTCCCATTCCTATGGAAATTATTGGTCTATCAAAGGAATAGAGCGATAGAATCCTTGCAGCATCACAGTAAGATGAATTGAAACATGCAATTTTAGCAATGTCAGCACCACTATCAAAGCACCAGTTTATGAGCAATTCAAGCTCTCTCATAGAAGGGGTCTTTTCATAATCGTGATAGGATACTATCGTTTTGCATTTATGAGTGGAGGCGCAATCCTTTATGTATTTTTTGAAGGAGTCGCTATTTTCTACTTCAACGTCTACATAAGTTGCGCCGCATTCAATGGCCCTGGCAAGTGTTTTCATTCTGAGCTCATCATCTGCCTTTTTACAGGGCCTGAAAGTTGCTACTGTGTTTCCACAGCCAAATAGCTCTGGAAGATGACTCTCTTCAAAGTTTAATCTATCAAGGCGTATTTCACAGATCTCGGCTCTGGAAGCAATGTTACAGGCCTCTTCAATAGATACATCAGCTATGCTTACACAAATCATAGATGGCCACCTTTTAGTTCATTTTTTAGCAATTTCTCAAAATCTACAAAGTCAATCCCTTTAATCTCTGGTCTCCCAGGCTCATTAAGTAGAATAAAACTAACGCTGGAGCTATGACCTTTTTTATCTGCCTGCACAGCCTCCATAATTAAAGGTATATCTTCTTTGGATATTGCAGATTTCAGGTCAACAGGGAGATTAAAGAATTTTAAAAGAGCTATTATCTCCTTTGCGCAAGTAGCATTCATTCCTGCAAGGTGTAAAGAAAGAGAAATGCTAAAGCTTATTCCAAGGGAAACAGCTAATCCGTGTTTAATTCCCTTTACTTTTTCTATGGCATGACCAAGTGTATGACCAAGGTTTAGAATTCTTCTTAAGTCAGTTTCCCTTTCATCCAGCTCAACAATTTTAGCTTTAAATAGAATAGATTTATAAATAGCCTCAGATATGGTTTCCATATCCATGGATTTTATTTTTTCTTTACAGGAGGTAATAAAGGAGTAAAAATCTCCTCCTTCAAGTAAAGCACTCTTAACAAGCTCAGCCAGACCATTGACGTATTCTTCCTTGGGAAGAGTTGCAAGCATAGAGTGATCGCATATAACAAATTCAGGCTGAGCAAATACCCCTGCCATGTTTTTTGTCATGTCAATATTGACTCCGTTTTTACCGCCAACGCTTGCATCCACCTGCGATAGAAGAGAGGTAGACACAAAGCCAAAGGGGATGCCCCTCATAAAAATTGAGGCAGAAAATCCAGCAATATCAGATACAATTCCACCACCAATTCCAATCAAAGTAGTTTTGCGAGTGCAGTGCAGTTCTATCATTTTTTTTAGAATATATTCCACAGTGGAAAGATTTTTAATTTCCTCCCCAGTGCCAAGGATAATCACAGGGTATGATGAAAATTTATCTCCATAGTATCTATAGATATTTGTATCAGTTACAATCACGCTTTTAGAGGGATGAGCAAAGTCAACAATAGATGACAGGCTACCACCGCAAAAAACTCTTGATACCTTATTTTCAAGAGTAATTTTAATTTCCCTTTGCATCAGGCCTCCTTGCTCTCCTGATTAATAGAAGTGTTCATAAATTCCTTAAGCTTGAGGACCTTTGCAGTGAGTTTTGAAAACTGCTCAGGGGTTAACTGTTGTTCTGCATCACTTAGAGCCTCCTGGGGATTTATGTGCACCTCAATTAAAAGTCCATCTGCACCTGCTGCAACTGCTGCAAGGCTCATGGGTTCAATGAGGCTAATTTTGCCTGTCCCATGGGATGGATCAACCATGATAGGAAGATGAGTTAGCTCTTTAATCGCAGGAACAATGCTCAGATCAAGTGTATTCCTTGTGTAGGTTTCAAAGGTTCTGATCCCTCTTTCACAAAGTATTACATTTGGATTGCCCTCGGCCAGAATATACTCGGCACAATTAAGCCATTCTCTTAAAGTTGAGTACATGCCCCGTTTAAGAAGCACAGGTTTGCTTGATTTGCCAACTTCTTTTAGAAGGGAAAAGTTTTGCATGTTCCTTGCGCCAATTTGCAGAATATCTGCATATTCACAGACCCATGAAACGTCTCTTGGATCTATTACCTCTGTTATAATGGGAAGCCCTGTCTTTTGTTTTGCCTTTTCCAGAATCTTTAATCCTTTAAGTCCAAGCCCCTGAAAGTCATAAGGAGAGGTCCGTGGTTTAAAAGCCCCACCTCTAAGCATATTACCCCCAGCCTTTTTTACAGCAATGGCAGTTTGAATGGTTTGTTCTTCACTTTCAACACTGCAGGGCCCTCCTACAATTATAAAATCCTTCCCAACTTCGCAATTTCCTACTTTAAAAGTACTTCTTTTGCCTGATTCATCAGATTTAACAAGTTTCAGGTTTTTCATCTCTTTAACTCCTTAGTGATATGAGCCTTTTGACCCTAAAAAAAAAGACCCTTCGAGTTTTATCGAAGGGTCTTTCTGTATATAATACCGATAAAACTCGTGCTACGCCGATATGTAATATCCGTAAAAATAAAAATAGAAATAGCAAAAGCCAAAGGAAAATGCCTTTGGCTGGGCAAGCACGAAGGAATTTCTGGTATGTTTTGTAATATTCTTCATGGGTCTTTACTCTAATGAAGAGAGCTAATACTTCCGACTTCAAAGTCTGTCAAACATTTTTTTTAAAATAAAGAAAAAAATTATTTTTTTAAAGTTCCTCTGTCTTAAAGTATTTAATTTGTTTCACTAAAATGCTTGCCTGAGAAGAAATAGCCTCTGCAGCTTCCTGTATGGATTCAACTGAATAACTGTTATCCTGTGATATCTGGTTGATAGATTGAATAGAGGAGGCAATTACTTCCACAGACTTTTTGTGTTCTTCCATGAGATCCTTAATTTGCTTCATTATATCCTTCATGCTTTCTGTCTCATCTGTTACATCTCTATCTTGCAGCGACTGTTCCTTCATTTTAGTGAAGAAATCATCCAGCATGTTAGATATGTGATCTACATCATAGATTATTTTTGTAAACAATTCAACCATGAATGTCACTTTTTGAGTGCCTTCATTTATAAGAAGAGAGTTTGATTTTATAATTCTGTCTATATCCTTTACGTTTAATGCTGTCTTGTCAGCAAGTTTTGATATTTCTTCTGCAACAACTGCAAAACCTCTCCCAGCATCTCCAGCTCTTGCTGATTCAATTGATGCATTTAGTGACAAGAGGTTTATTTGATCTGAAATATCATTAATAAGTGAGGCAATGCCAGTGAGTTCTTCTGAGCTTTTACCTATATTTTCCATAATATTTTTTGCAGCCTCAAGGGAGTTTTTACCTTCAGAGATATTCCCAGCAACAGCGTTGAGTAGTTCTCTGGCATGTTCAGATTCTTTTGTAAGTTCAGAGATAGATTGCGAAAGTTCCCTTAGCCTGTTGGAAAGAAGAATAAAGGCCTTTGATTGAATATCTGCATTGATGCCAAGCATTTCTACGCTTTCATTAACTTTTCTGCTTTGCAAATTTGCCTCATTTTCAAGGTCTGTCTGCTTGTTTAGGTTGTGCATAAGTGATGAAATTGCACCTTGTATGTTTTCTGTTGAACTGTTTAAATTTTTAGCTATTTCCAGTATGACTCTTATTACATTTTTTAGTTTTTCCACAAATCTATTAAACTCCAGAGCGCTTTGACCCAGTTCATCCCTGGACTCGACTTTTAGCTTTCTGCTAAGATCTCCACCGCCATCTGCCATATCTTTAAGGCTTGTCATGAGTTTTTTAAGAGGCCTGCTTAGCATTCTGCTTATGCTGAAGGAAAGTAATATAGAAGAAATGAGAGCAAAGATATATATAGCTATATAAGTTTTAAAGGTCTTTTCTAAAATAGCTGCTGCATTTTTATCAGAGATATCAAGGCCTAAAAGCCCTAAGAATTTTCCATCCTCAATCAAAGGGGCATATCCAGAGATTATGTTATGTTTGCTTTCTTCGTCAAAGACAAAGTCCCTTTCGACGCAGTTTATCTGCTCGCTGGCTGCTTTTGATATGTAGGCATAGAGAATTAAATCAGGCTGAGCATCCCGTATTTTGTTAAGGTCTTCACATATTTTTAAATACTCAGTGGAATTTTCTATAGCAGCGATTTTTTCTTCGTCAATGGCAAAATCCCCTTCTACTGAAATCTTTGAAAAATCTAAATCTGGCAATAAAAGAGCAACAAGGGGCTGTAGATCTTTATTATTTATTATAAATGCACCTGTGTATGATATATTTTTCAGTCTTTCTTTTAACTCTCCAAAGAGTTCAGTTTTTACCACTTTGTATGAGTATGCTGAAATCAGGAAATAAATAACAGAGGTGAAGACAAAAATGGCTATGGATATTTTTGTCTTAAGCATCATGGACTTTTTTTTTGATTAGTTGATTCATAATTTCTCTTTTTAAGTTTTATAACATGCTATACTTTACACTAAAAAAAGCGCCGGGAATTTCTACTAATAAAAATGCAGAAATAACTATCAAAGACAAGAGTGACATATAAAAAATACAAAAAATCATGGATTTTACTGCTGCTATTTGAAGACTCATCTTTATTTTCATCTTTACCATTGAGGGTGAAATTGTGATAATCCTTCCTGTTGGAATGCACATTTTTCTGGCAATTTCTTTAACTTTTAAATTAATTCTTGACATAGGATAGGCTATTTTTATGATTTCAACCTGTTTTTCGTGGCTATGGCAAGTGCCCACGTAGCTCAGTCGGCAGAGCATTTGCATGGTAAGCAAAAGGTCACCAGTTCGATTCTGGTCGTGGGCTATTTATGTAAACATTTCAAAAATTTTATCATAAAAATGCTTGACTGAAAAGGGGCAGCTATTAGCTTGCTTTTTAATTACTATATTTACTATAAAAGTGTGGGGTTAGTATGAGAGATGTTGTTTTACTGATATGTCAGGAGTGTAAGAATAAAAATTATTCTTTTACAAAGAACAAAAAGGGTCAAACAGGAAAGCTTGAGATTAAAAAATACTGCAAGCATGATAGAAAGCATACTATACATAAAGAAACCAAAGCGTGAGTTAATCAATTGGTAGCGAAAGTTAGGGAATTAATACAGTTTTTTAAAGACTCAAGGGAAGAGTTGCGCAAGGTTACCTGGCCAGACAGGGACGAGGTCACAAGTTTTACAGTTGTGGTTGTTGTTTCTCTGGTTGTTTTTTCTTTGTTTTTGTGGCTGGTTGACTCTGGTCTTATGGCAATAATAAAGGCAGTGATGAAATAATTATGACAAAGCGATGGTATATAATCCATACTTACTCTGGTCATGAAAATAAGGTAAAGGCCACCCTTGAGAAAAAGGTAGAAAATCTTGGGCTTTCTGATCTTATAGTTGATGTTAAAATCCCCACAGTGGAGTATCAGGAAGTTAAAGATGGGCAGAAGAAGACTAAGTCAAGGAAGGTTTTTCCTGGCTATGTGCTTGTTCGCATGGAACTTAATGATCATACCTGGAGCGTTGTCAAGGGTGTTCCTGGTGTAACTAACTTTGTTGGAGCCTATGGCTCTAATAAGCCAAAGCCTCTTACTGATAGTGAAGCGGCTTCCCTTTTTGAATCCCTTGGGGGAGAGAGTAAAGCTGGCGAAAAGACTGCAACAAATATTGAATTTTCTGTTGGTGAGCCAGTTAGGGTTATTGATGGACCATTTAATAACTTTACTGGGGTTGTAGAAGAGGTTTACCCTGAAAAGGGAAGGCTTAAGGTTCGTGTTGAAATTTTTGGCAGAGGAACTCCTGTGGATCTTGATTTTATGCAGGTTGGGAAGCTTTGATTTTGGAAATTTTTCTTAAATATTATTTTAAGTAAGAATATAAAGGAATATAGGATAGAGAGATGGCACCTAAGAAGAAAAAAATAACTAAGATTATCAAATTGCAGATAACAGGTGGACAGGCAAATCCTGCACCTCCAGTAGGTCCTGCTCTTGGACAGGCTGGTGTTAATATAATGGATTTCTGCAAGAATTTTAATGAAAGAACAAAAGATCAAATGGGGACTATCATTCCTGTTATAATAACAGTGTATGAAGATAAGTCTTATACTTTTATAACAAAAACTCCTCCTGCGTCAGTTCTCATCAAAAAGTATCTGAAGCTTGATAAAGGCTCAAGTGAGCCAAATAAGACAAAGGCTGGAAAAATCACAAGAAAACAGCTTGAGGAAATAGCTCAGATAAAAATGCCAGATTTGAACGCCAATGATTTGAATGCTGCTGTAAATATTGTAGCAGGAACTGCGAGATCTATGGGAGTTGAGGTAGTTGACTGATAATTGTCAGTAGATATATTAGAGGTAGAAGGAATGAAAAGAGGAAAAAAGATAAGGAATGCCCGTGCACAGGTTGACAAGACTAATCTCTATAGCGTTGAAGAGGCTATAAAGCTCATGAAGGAAACAAAGTGGGCAAATTTTGATGAGTCTGTTGATATGTCAATCAAGGTTGTGCACAAGAGTATGCAGAATATCCGAGGTTCCGCTGTACTACCTGCAGGGACTGGTAAAACCAAAAAGGTCCTTGTTATTTGCAAAGGTGACAAGCAAAAAGAGGCTCTTGAGGCAGGAGCTGATTATGTTGGAGCAGAGGATGTAATCGAAAAGATTAAAGAAGGCTGGATTGATTTTCAGGCTGTTGTTGCCACTCCTGATATGATGAAAGAGGTTGGTAAACTGGGTGCTGTTTTAGGTCGCAAGGGGCTCATGCCAAAGCCAAAGGCTGGAACAGTTACTGATAATGTTAAGGAGATTGTTAAAGAGCTTAAGGGCGGTCGTGTTGAATATCGTGCGGATAAGACTGGCGTAATTCACATGCTCATAGGTAAGGTTTCTTTTTCTGATGAGGCAATTGCTTCTAACATTAAGGCTTTTTACAACCAGATTCTCAAAGATAAGCCTTCGGATGCCAAGGGTAACTATATAAAATCAGTTCATATAAGCTCAACAATGGGTCCTGGCATAAAAATTAATCATAAGGGGATCGAAAGATAATGGTTAAGCAATATAAAATAGACGAGGTCGAAGAACTTAAGGCCAGATTAAAAGAAAAGGGAAATGTAATACTCACAGATTTCTCTGGTGTCAAGGTAAATGAGATTTCCCTTTTACGAAGGCAATTGGCAGAAAAGGGTGCAAAATATAAAGTTGTAAAAAATACTCTTTTCAGAAGAGCTCTTGAAGAGAGTGGCTATGTGAATATAGATGAGCACCTTAAGGGACCTATAGGCGTAGCCTTTGCAGGTGAGCAGGTAGGTGAGGTTGCAAAGATATTAAAAGAATTTGCAGCAAAGAATGAAAAGTTTACATACTTTGCAGGAATTCTTGAAAATGTAGTTTATGGAAAAGAGCAGATTAAAAAGGTAGCAGATCTTCCTTCAAAAGAAGTTCTCCTATCTCAGACTATGTCTCTTATCAATGGTCCAGCACAGCATATCGCTTCTGGTATGAATCAGATTATGGCATCATTGGCAAGGGGTATAAAGGCTGTTGCAGAGGCAAAAAATAATTAATTTTTATTAATTATTGAAATATAAGTGGTTTAGGTTAGTTCCATATATAAGCGAGAGCGTATTAGGGATGAATGCCTGACCCTTTATAGGTTTTTGTGGCAGTGACCACATTAACTTGAAGTAATTCACTAAGTATAAAGGAGTAAAAAATGGCAAAATTAAGTATTGAAGAATTGCTTGATGCAATTGGCAGTCTCACTCTTTTAGAGGCAGCTGAGCTTGTAAAAGCAATGGAGGACAAATTCGGAATTTCAGCTGCTGCACCTGTTGCTGTTGCTGCTGGTCCTGTTGCTGCAGCTGCTGCTGAAGTTGAGGAGCAGACAGAATTTGACGTTATCCTTACAGGTTTTGGCGATCAGAAAGTTAACGTTATTAAGGTCGTTAGAGAGATCACAGGACTTGGTCTTAAAGAGGCAAAAGAGCTTGTTGAGGCTGGCGGAAAGGCAGTTAAAGAAAAGGTTTCTAAAGCTGAGGCTGAAGCGATTAAAAAGCAACTCGTTGATGCTGGCGCTACAGTTGAGATAAAGTAATTTATTGCACTATAGATTAATTTTGGAAACAGAAAACTGTCCTTCGATTTTATGTTTTTGTTTTTTGTCGTTTGAAAAAAATATCAATAGGTTTGATCTGTCTGGGTCAAACCTATTGGTGTTAGAAGTGCTCAATTTTTTACTCAAAGAGATTCAATTTATTAAAAATTTTGTTTTTAAAAGTCCACAATGTTGCTATTTTCTATGAAAGTTATATCCTTAAAATTAAATAAAGGCTAAGGTTATATAGATGCAAGAGTCAAAAAAAGTCGTAAATTTCGGTAGAATTAAATCAAAGATACCCCTGCCAAATCTTATTGAGCTTCAGTTGACATCCTATGAATGGTTTCTTCAGCCAAAGACTACAAAGAGGAAATCGCAGGGGTTGCAGGCTGTTTTTGAGGAGATTTTCCCAATAGAGAGTCCTCATGATGATGTAGTTCTTGAATTTGTTAATTATGAGATTGGTGAGCCAAAATATTCAGAGTATGAGTGTAAGGAAAGAGATGTAACCTATGCTGCTCCATTAAAAGCTACAATAAGGCTCATTCGCAAAGACAGCATGGAAGTAAGGGAGCAGTCTGTTTACATGGGGGATATTCCCCTTATGACAGAAAGGGGTACTTTTATCATAAATGGAGCTGAAAGGGTAGTTGTTAACCAGTTGCATAGATCCCCTGGAATTTTCTTTTTCTATGAAGAAGAGGAGAGGGCCTACAATGTCCGCGTTATCCCAGATAGAGGCTCCTGGCTTGAATTTGAAATGGATCCAAAGGGATATCTTGTTGGGAGAATTGACCGCAAGAAAAAATTTCCTGTTACATTGCTAATTAAGGCCCTTGGTATTGAAAGCAACGAAGAAATAGTTCGCATGTTTTATAATACCTCAAAGATTAAGCTTAAAAGCGAAGAGGATTATGAATCTCTCAATGGCCGCAGAGTCGCTTCAGATGTCTTTAGCAAATCAAGTGGAGAAATCATCATAGAGGCCTCTGAGAGGATAAATATAGATGTTATAGACAGGCTTAAAGAAGAAAAGGTTTCTGAGGTTGAGTTAATTGATTTCCCAAATAACAAGGAAGATGCATATCTTTGCACAACTTTTCAAAGTGAAGGGGAGTTCATCAAAAAAAGCCTTAAGTTAGATCCTTCTCATGATTACAGTGTTTCTGAGATTGCTCTTCTGGCAATTCATTCAGTAGTTAGACCAGGTGAGCCAACAAATCTTGAGAATGCCAGGGCTGAGTTTGAAAGGCTTTTCTTCAGTATCAAAACATATAGCTTGAGTTCTGTTGGCCGTTATAAAGTTAACAGCAAATTTGGATTTGATTTTGATACAGAAACTCTTACAAAAGAAGATATATTACATTCCATAAGGTATATGCTATACCTCATTGCTGAGGCAGATGGATATGAATATGAATACACCTCCAGAAGTGGTGAAAAAGAAACTAAATATGTCTATACTGTTGTTGATGATATAGACCATTTAGGAAATAGGCGCGTTCGTTCTGTTGGTGAACTCATAATGAATCAAATCAAGGTGGGCTTCCAGAGGATGGAAAGAGTTATAAAAGAGAGAATGACCATTCAGGATCTCGATGTAATAACTCCACAGGCTCTCATCAGCATCAAACCAATAACAGCTGTAATCAATGAGTTCTTTGGCTCAAGTCAGTTGTCGCAGTTTATGGATCAGACAAATCCACTGGCAGAGCTCACTCATAAAAGAAGGCTCAATGCCCTTGGACCAGGAGGTCTTTCCAGAGATAGAGCTGGATTTGAAGTCAGGGACGTTCATCACTCTCACTATGGAAGGATGTGTCCTATTGAAACTCCTGAGGGACCAAATATTGGACTTATAGTCTCCCTCAGTACTTATGCACGAATAAATGAATATGGATTCCTTGAGACTCCCTATAGATATATTGATAGTGGTCGTTTAACTGATAGAATCGATTATCTCACAGCGAATATGGAAGACAACTACTCCATTGCTCAGGCAAATGCTGAGATCGATGAAAACGGCAACTTTGTTGGTAACCTTATAGCATGTAGGCACAGGGGGAATTTCCCATACAAAAAGCCAAAGGAGATCAAATACATGGATATATCTCCTGAACAGGTATTTTCTGTATCCACAGGACTCATTCCTTTCCTTGAGCATGATGATGCTAACCGTGCCCTCATGGGCTCAAATATGCAACGACAGGCAGTTCCTCTTTTGACTGAGGAGGCTCCTTTAGTTGGAACAGGTCTTGAGCCTGCTGCTGCCTATGACTCTGGCGTTTTAATTATAGCCAAAAGAGGTGGAGAGGTGTCCTATGTGGATGCAAGCGTTATCAAGATAAAAGCTTCTAATGGGGAGGTTGATACATACAAACTTCAGAAGTTTAAGAGAACAAATCAGGGCACATGTTTTAATCAAAAGCCAATAGTCCGCACAGGTCAGAAAATTAAGGCTGGAGATATTCTGGCAGATGGACCAGCAACTGACAGAGGAAGGCTTGCTCTGGGCAAGAATGTTTTGGTGGCATTTATGCCATGGATGGGGTACAACTTCGAGGATTCAATTTTGATCTCAGAGCGACTCATAATGGATGATGTTTATACCTCTATTCATATAGAACAGTTTGAGATTGAAGCAAGAGAGACAAAGCTTGGGCCAGAGACTATAACGAGAGATATCCCAAATCTTAATGATAAGGCTTTCAGGGATCTTGATGCTGATGGAATAGTGAGAGTTGGTGCCTATGTTCAGCCTGATGATATTTTGGTTGGCAAGGTAACTCCAAAGGGTGAGCAGGATCTCACTCCTGAGTATAAACTCCTATATTCCATATTTGGTGAAAAGGCCAGAGAGGTAAGGGATACTTCTCTTAGAGTGCCCAATGGTGTAGAAGGTATAGTTGTTGATGTTAAGAGATTTTCAAGGGAAAATGGCGATGAGCTTGCTCCAGGGGTAGAGGAACTTGTAAAGGTATACATTGCAGATAAACGTAAAATCTCTGTTGGTGATAAAATGGCAGGACGTCATGGGAACAAAGGTGTTATATCAAAGATATGTCCTGCTTATGATATGCCATATCTGCCAGATGGGACTCCTGTTGATATAGTTTTAAATCCTCTTGGTGTGCCTTCACGTATGAACCTTGGACAGCTTTTTGAGACAGAGCTGGGATGGGCTGCTCATGAGCTTGATGTTTTGATGGAAACACCTATTTTTGACGGTGCAACAGAGGAGGATATTAAAGAGGCTCTAAGAAAGGCAGGGCTTCCAGAGACATCGAAGAGCATCCTCTATGATGGGCGGTCAGGGGAGGCCTTTGAAAATGAAGTAATGGTGGGCTATATGTATATGCTTAAGCTTGCCCATATGGTTGATGATAAGATTCACGCAAGATCAACAGGTCCATACTCTCTTGTTACTCAGCAGCCACTGGGAGGTAAGGCACAGTTTGGTGGCCAAAGACTTGGAGAGATGGAGGTCTGGGCTCTTGAGGCCTATGGAGCTGCTTATACTCTTCAGGAGTTGCTCACTGTAAAATCTGATGACATGCTTGGAAGAGCAAGGATTTATGAAGCTATAGTCAAGGGACACAATACTACTTCGCCTGGTATTCCTGAGTCTTTTAATGTTTTAATACAGGAACTTAGAGGACTTGCCCTTGATGTTAGAATATATGACGATAATGGTAATGAAATAAGCCTTTCTGAGTGGAGTGAGGGCTTCTCTAAACCAAAGAGAAAGATTCACTTTGAAACTTTAGAAAATGAAGATTATGATTAAAAGGAGCGTCCGCTTGCGGGCCTTTATTGAGATATTAAATTTTTAATGCTAAGGATGAATCATGAGGGACTTTAACGATTTTAGTTCTATTCAGATTAAACTTGCATCACCTGATATGATCAGAGAGTGGTCGTATGGCGAGGTTAAAAAACCAGAGACAATAAATTACAGAACTCTTAAGCCCGAAAGAGATGGCCTCTTCTGTGAGAGAATTTTCGGTACAACAAAAGAGTGGGAATGTTATTGTGGTAAGTTTAAGTCTGTCCGATATAAGGGTGTTGTTTGTGATAGATGTGGTGTTGAGGTTACTCACTATAAGGTGAGGCGTGAACGAGGTGGCCATATAGAGCTGGCTGCTCCTGTAGCTCATATATGGTACTACAGATCTGTTCCATCAAGAATGGGGCTTATCCTCGATATGTCAGTTAATAACCTCAAATCTATACTTTACTATGAAAAGTATGTAGTTCTTGATCCAGGTGAGGCTGAGGCAGATGATATAAAAAGGGGTGACATCATTGATGAAGATACCTACTATGATCTTTATGAAAGATATGGAGACACCTTTGTTGCATCTATGGGCGCTGAGGCTATCAAGGAGATGCTTGCAGCTATAGATCTGGACGAGGAATCCCGCGCACTCCGTGCAGAGATTGACATGAAATCTGCAAAGGATGCCAAGATCGACAAAAAGCTTATTAAGCGACTTGAGATAATCGAGGCCTTCAAAGAATCAGGAAACAGACCTGAGTGGATGATTCTTGACGTTATCCCTGTAATTCCTCCAGAACTTCGTCCTATGGTTCAGCTGGATGGAGGTCGCTTTGCAACATCAGATCTAAATGATCTTTATAGAAGGGTTATAAACAGAAATAACAGATTGAGAAGGCTTTTATCCCTTAGAGCTCCAGAGATTATTGTCCGCAATGAGAAGAGGATGCTCCAGGAAGCAGTGGATGCTCTCTTTGATAACAGTAGAAGAAAGAGAGCTGTAAAGGGTAAGGGGAACAGACCGCTAAAGTCAATAAGCGATATGCTCAAAGGGAAACAGGGAAGGTTCAGGCAGAATCTCCTTGGCAAGAGGGTAGACTATTCTGGTCGTTCTGTTATCGTGGTTGGTCCTGAGCTTAAGCTGCACCAATGCGGTCTTCCAAAGAAAATGGCTATTGAGCTTTTTAAGCCATTCATAATGAAGAGACTTGTGGACAAGGATTTTGTCCAGAATATAAAGTCAGCCAAAAAGATGGTTGAAAATGAGAGAGATGAGGTTTGGGAAGTTCTTGAGGAGGTTATAAGAGAACACCCTGTGTTACTCAATCGTGCCCCGACGCTTCACAGACTTGGCATCCAGGCCTTTGAGCCAGTTCTTGTTGAGGGTAAGGCTATTAAGCTCCATCCATTAGTTTGTCATGCCTATAATGCAGACTTTGATGGGGACCAGATGGCTGTGCACGTTCCTCTTTCACCAAGGGCACAGCTTGAATGCTGGACATTGATGCTTTCCACTAATAATTTGCTTTCGCCAGCAAATGGACATCCTACAACAACTCCATCTCAGGATATAGTCCTTGGTATATATTATCTGACTGATCTTGTGGCAGGTAGTCCAGGAGAGGGTAAGTATTTTGATGACTTTGACGATGTCATGAGAGCAGTTGATTATAAGCAGATTAGATACAGATCAAAAATAAATTATCTTATGGGGGATGAATTTATAGAAACAACTCCAGGAAGGCTTGTTTTTAATAGGCTTTTACCAGAGGGTTATCCCTTTGTAAATACAGTTGTAACTGATAAACTTCTCTCAAAGATTATAGCAGATGTTTTTAGAAGCTATGGTCCAAATGTTACTGTTAAGATGCTTGATGACATAAAGGATGCAGGGTATAAGTATGCTACAATTTTTGGGCCTACTATATCTATCTCTGACATTATTATACCAGAGAGCAAAAAGGAAATCATAGAAAAAGAAAACAAAAAAGTAGAAAGCATAGAAAATGAATACCGAAATGGTTATATGACCAATGAGGAGAGGTATAATAAGGTTATTAACATCTGGACAGAGGCCAATGACAGAATTGCCAATGAGCTTTTTAAAGAACTGGAAACTCACATGGATGGTCACAACCCAATATGGATCATGGCTAAATCTGGTGCAAGGGGAAGCAGACAGCAGATAAGGCAGCTTGCAGGTATGAGGGGTCTTATGGCCAAGCCAAGTGGGGAGATCATTGAGGTTCCAATCAGGGCTTCTTTTAAAGAAGGTTTGGATGTTCTGGAATATTTTATCTCTACAAATGGTGCCCGCAAGGGTCTTGCAGATACAGCTCTTAAGACTGCTGACGCAGGGTATTTAACAAGAAGGCTTGTTGATATTGCCCAGGATGTTGTCATTACAAGTGAGGATTGCGGAACAACTGTTGGAATAGACATATACCCAATAAAAGAGGGTGACTCTGTGATCGAGTCTCTCGGCACAAGGGTTTTGGGGAGAACGCTTCTGTATGATCTTATAAATCCCGTTACAGGTGATATCATAGCTAAGGCTGATGATATTATAGATGAGAACATCGCAGCGACTATTGATAAAATAGAGATCGACTCAATAGAGATACGCTCTGTATTGACATGTGAGTCAAAGCATGGGGTCTGTGCAAAGTGCTATGGACGGAATCTTGCCACATCTCGCCCTGTTGAAATTGGCGAGGCTGTTGGAATCATTGCAGCTCAATCAATAGGACAGCCTGGAACTCAGCTTACAATGAGGACTTTCCATATAGGAGGTGTTGCATCTCGTTCTGTTGAGGAGAGTGAAATAAAATTTAACTATCCTGTTTTTGTCAAGGATATAACCTCAAGAATGATTAAGACAGAAGAGGATAAGATAATCACAGTCAGACGAGGATATGTTGTTGTCCAGAGGATTGTTTCTGAGGTAGAAACCAGGGCAAAAACAGAATTTTTACTCAATGATGGAGAGAAGGTTTATACAGGAAAAGTTTTTGCAAAAGATGGAGATGAGGAATTAAGGGCATCCAATACAGGATTTCTTAAAATTGACAAGAAGAAGGTTTATATACTTGGAGAGCCTCACTCTGTGCCAATAAATGTGGGAACCGAGGTCTTTGTAGAGCTTGACTTTGATAAAAAGAATGGAATTTTCAAGGTTGTTCCAAAGCCCTATAAAGCCAATGAGATATTAGCAGCCTTTGATCCATGGTTTGAACCAATTCTTACAGAGATCTCAGGACGTGTTGAGTTCGTGGACATAGAACTCAACAAAAGTATGGTTGAGGAAGTAGATCCAACCTCTAATGCAAAGAAGAGAATTATTGTTGAATATAAGACAGAGAGGCTTCAACCAAGAATTAATGTCTATGGTTCTGGAATTGAGCCAAGCACTTATCTTCTTCCAAAGGGTGCTAATCTTATGGTAGAAAATGGTGCTGTTGTTGCTGCAGGAACAGTTCTTGCTAAGATTCCAAGAGGGGCTGAAAAGGTTAAGGATATCACAGGTGGTTTACCAAGGGTTGCAGATCTCTTTGAGGCAAGGACTCCAAAGGATGCAGCTACATTAACTGCTGTAGATGGTGTAGTTACAATAGGCGATACTGTAAAGAATAAGCGTAAGATAATAATCACTGCTGAAGACGGAGCTCAAAAGGAGTATTCAATACCAGTTTCCAAGTTCCTCAGGGTTCAGGATAAGGATTGGATTGCAAAGGGTGAAAAAATAGATGATGGTCCTGTAGATCCCCATGAAATATTGAGGATTAAGGGTCCAAGGGAGCTGCAGAAATTCCTTGTCAATGAGATACAGGAGGTATATAGGCTTCAGGGTGTATCAATAAATGACAAGCATATTGAAATCATTGTTCGTCAGATGCTTAGAAAGGTCAAGGTTACAGATCAGGGAGATTCAAATTTTGTAATTGAGCAGATCGTAGATAAGTTTGACTTTATTGAAGAAAACGATAGGGTTCTTAGAGAGGGTGGAAAGCCTGCGACAGCAGTTCCTGTTTTAATGGGGATCACAAAAGCAGCCTTAAATACTGAGTCCTTTATATCAGCAGCATCCTTCCAGGAGACAACAAGGGTTCTTACTGATGCTGCAATAAAGGGTAAGGTAGATCATCTGAGAGGATTAAAAGAGAATGTTATCATTGGACACTTAATTCCTGCTGGAACTGGTGTCAGGATGTATGATAATATAGAGGTATATCAAAATGAGCCGGGTGACCTGGATGGAGTTGCGCCTGATGTGATAGAATCTGAGGCTATGCAGGAAAATCCGGATTTGGCATCTGCTGACTATGATGGTGCTGAAAAATAGTCAGTTCTTTATTAATTTCTTGACAAAGTAAGCCTGCAATTGAGCATATCAAAAATGCAGGCTTAAGCAAAGAAATTATAGTTAAAATAAAAGAATTCTAAGAGATTTACAGGAGTAGAAATGCCAACAATTAACCAGTTAATAAGGAAAGGCAGAGAACAGAAAGTTAAAAAATCTAAATCTCCGGCACTGACATCATGTCCTCAGAAGAGGGGTGTGTGCACAAGGGTAATGACTTTCACACCAAAAAAGCCAAACTCAGCCTTGCGTAAAGTAGCAAGGGTAAGGCTTACAAATGGGATCGAGGTAACTGCTTATATTCCCGGAATAGGTCATAATTTACAGGAGCACTCAGCTGTCCTTATAAGAGGTGGAAGGGTAAAGGATCTTCCTGGTGTAAGGTATCATATCATAAGGGGAACACTTGATTCTCTTGGTGTAAATGACAGGAGAAAAGGTCGTTCTAAATATGGAACAAAGAGGCCAAAGGCTTAATCAGGAAATATGGATAATTTAAGAGGATAAATTATGCGCAGAAGAAGACCGGTAAAAAGGGAAGTATTGCCAGATCCAAAATATAACAGCAAGCTTGTTTCAAAGTTTATAAGCTGTATGATGTATGACGGCAAGAAGGGAGTCTCTGAAACTATTTTTTACAAGGCAATGGATATTATTGCTAAAAAAACTCAAAAAGATGCAATCGAAGTTTTTATTCAGGCACTTGAAAATGTGAAGCCTGTTGTGGAAGTAAAATCCAGACGTGTAGGTGGAGCTACATACCAGGTTCCTGTTGAAATAAGACCAGAAAGGCGTCAGGCTCTTGGCATAAGGTGGATTATCAATTATGCAAGGGGTCGTTCAGAAAAGACCATGTTTCAGCGTCTTGCCGGAGAGATAATGGACGCCTATAACAATTCAGGCTCCTCAATTAAGAAGAAAGAAGATACACATAAAATGGCAGAGGCTAATAAGGCTTTTGCTCATTTTAAGTTTTAGTTTTAGTTTTTATTTTGCTTTATTTCAAATACCAGGAAATCCTGGTATTTGTTGTTTTATAGATTAAAAAAATTTTTGGACAGGTTAGGAATGGCTCGAAAATTACCTATAAGCAGAACTCGTAATATAGGAATAATGGCACATATAGACGCAGGAAAAACTACTCTTACAGAGAGGATACTTTTTTATACAGGTAAGACCCATAAAATGGGTGAGGTTCACGAGGGCACTGCAGAAATGGATTGGATGCAGCAGGAGAAAGAAAGAGGCATTACCATCACTGCTGCCTCTACCACCTGTATGTGGAAAAACACAATGATTAATATAATAGATACTCCAGGTCATGTTGATTTTACAATAGAGGTTGAGCGAAGCCTGAGAGTTCTTGACTCTGCAATTGCTGTTTTTGACGGAGTTGCAGGGGTTGAGCCTCAGAGTGAGACTGTGTGGAGGCAGGCTGACAGATATAGGGTGCCAAGGCTTTGCTTTGTCAACAAACTCGATCGTGTGGGTGCCGATTATGATATGTGTATCAGAATGATAAAGGAAAAGCTTTATGCAGAGCCTCTGCCTGTGCAACTACCAGTTGGAGTCGAGTCATCCTTTGTGGGAGTTGTAGATTTAATTACAATGAAAATGCTCATATGGGAGGACTCTACAGGTAAAGATTATATCGAAAAGGAAATTTCTTCGGATCTGCTTCCTATGGCCTCAAAGAGAAGGGAAGAGCTCATTGAGAAGCTGGCAGATCATGATGATAATATTATGGAGCTTTTTCTTGCAGGTGAGGATATCCCTGAGGGAGAGATAAAGCAGGCAATAAGACGGCTTACAATTGCAGGTAAGCTTTTCCCTGTTTTTTGTGGAGCAGCTCTTAAGAATAAAGGGGTGCAGCCACTTCTGGATGCAGTTGTGGATTATCTCCCTTCGCCAAAGGATATTCCAGCTGTTACAGGGCATGATGTTTCGGATCATGACATTATACTTTCTCGTGAGGCTGATGACAAGGAGCCCTTTTGTGGTCTTGTCTTTAAGATAATGTCAGATCCCCATGTTGGAAAACTTTCTTATATAAGAGTTTACTCCGGTGTGGTAAAAAGCGGGGAGCAGATTCTCAATGTTTCATTAAATAAAAAGGAAAGAGTAAGCCGTTTTCTTAGAATGCATGCCAATCATAGAGAAGAAATAGAGGAGGCCTGCACCGGTGATATAGTTGCTGCTGTTGGACTTAAGACAGTGCGCACAGGGGACACGATTACTCTTCCGGATAATCCAATATTACTTGAAAAAATGATATTTCCTGATCCTGTTATATCCATAGCCATTGAGTTGAAATCAAAGGCGGATCAAGAAAAACTCAACATGGCTCTATCCCGCCTGGAAGAGGAGGATCCTACCTTTCGCTATAGCATAAACGAAGACACAGGGCAGATGCTTATATCTGGCATGGGAGAGCTTCATCTTGAGATTATAGTAGATAGGCTTTTGCGGGAGTTTAATGTGCCAGCAAATGTTGGGAAGCCTCAGGTTACATACAAAGAAACTGTTATCTCCACTGCAGTGGAAGAGCATATCTATGATCGCCAGATTGCAGGGAAGGATAACTTTGGTCATGTGAAGATTGAAATATCGCCAGCAGAAAGAGGTAAGGGCTTTATTTTTCATAATAATGTCTCCCCTGAGTCAATACCCGCAATCTTTATAAAGGATATAGAAGCAGGGCTCAGGGATGGCCTTGAGGGTGGGGTTATTGCAGGATACAGGCTTGATGATCTGGAAATTACACTACTTGAGGCAAAATATAACGAATTAAAATCTACTTCTATGGCTTATAGAATTGCAGCTAATATGGCTTTAAAGGATGGAGCAAGAAGGGCTAAACCCTTTTTGATGGAGCCAATAATGAAGCTGGAGGTTGTTTCTCCAGAGGAATATACTGGGGAGATAATAAATGATATAAATCAGAGAAGAGGAAAAATTGAGAATATAGATTACAGAGGAGAGCTAAAGGTAATAGATGCAAGAGTTCCACTGTCAGAGACCTTTGGTTATGCCACAGCTGTTCGCTCCTTGAGTCAGGGTAGAGCCTCACATACTCTGCAGTATTCTCATTATGATCTTGTGCCAGAATCTGTGATGAACAGAATTTTGGGAAGAATTAGCGGATTATTTTAAAAAAAATAATTTTTTGTTTTACAAAAATTATATTGTTTAAGAAAGTGTCTTGGCGGTGATTTTGAATATTTTTTAGGAAAATTTTAAATTTTTTTAGGTTGGTATCTCTGTTTTTTATCTATTTTTTTTGATATTTGCGAATTTTTGCTTATTTTTGTTGACAGAATATCGACTTTTTTTTTTATTTCAAAAGCTCACGCTTGATTTTGAGTAGTGGTATAATTGTGTAGTTGCATGGCGATAGTATCTGTTCCATGTTAATTAAAAATAAAGAAATAATGTGAAAATTAAATAATTTAAGGAGGATTTAAATGGCTAAGGAAAAATTTACCAGAACGAAGCCGCATGTTAACGTAGGTACAATAGGACATATTGACCATGGTAAAACAACTTTGACATCAGCTATAACTAAGGTATTACATGTTGCGTATGGTACAGGTAAACCTGTTGATTTCGCAGAAATAGACAATGCGCCAGAGGAAAGACAGAGAGGTGTTACTATTGCTACTTCTCACCAGGAGTATGAAACTCCAAAGAGACATTATGCGCACGTAGACTGTCCGGGTCACGCTGACTATATTAAAAACATGATTACAGGTGCTGCTCAGATGGATGCTGCTATCCTTGTTGTTGCAGCTACAGATGGAGCTATGCCTCAGACAAGAGAACACGTTCTTCTTGCTCACCAGGTAAACGTTCCTTATATAGTTGTTTTCCTTAATAAGGTTGATATGATTGATCCTGCTGACAGAGCAGAGATGGTTGAGCTTGTTGAAATGGAGATAAGAGATCTTCTTTCTAAGAATGACTTCCCTGGAGATGAGGTTCCTGTAATTCCAGGATCTGCATTGAGAGCTCTTGAGGCAGCTGAAGCTGGCAAAAAAGATGACGAGTGGTTCCAGTCTGTAATTAAGCTTGCAGAGGCTCTTGATAATTATGTTCCAGAGCCAGTGAGAGCAGTTGATAAGCCATTCCTTATGCCTATAGAGGATGTTTTCTCTATTACAGGTCGTGGAACAGTTGTAACTGGAAGGATTGAAAGAGGTGTTATCAAGACTGGGGATGAAGTTGAAATCGTAGGATTTGTTGAAACAAGGAAGACTGTATGTACTGGCGTTGAGATGTTTAGAAAGATTCTTGACGAAGGTATGGCTGGTGATAACGTTGGATGTCTCCTTAGAGGTGTTGCAAAAGAGGAAGTTGAAAGGGGACAGGTTCTTGCTAAACCAGGTTCAATTAAGCCTCACAAGAAGTTCCAGGGCAGGGTTTATGTATTGAAGAAAGAAGAGGGTGGAAGACATACTCCTTTCTTTGCAAACTATAGACCACAGTTCTATTTTAGAACTACAGACGTAACAGGAACAATTCAGCTTCCACAGGGAGTTGAAATGGTAATGCCTGGCGATGACATTGATATTACTGTTGAGCTTATCACTCCTATAGCAATGGAAGAAGAGCTCAGGTTTGCAATCCGTGAAGGCGGTAGAACTGTAGGTGCAGGTGTTGTTGTAAAGATTCTTGAATAAAAGATTTTAATATATAAAAGATCGTCAGGCCCTGTCTGACGATCTTGTTCTCTTAAGAAGATTAGTAGAATTAAGGTGAAAGAAAGTGGCTAAATTAACAGGTCAGCGAATAAGGGTAAAGCTTAGATCATATGATGCAAAGCTTCTCGATCAATCAGCAGAGAAGATAGTTTCTACTACTCATAGAAGTGGTGCAAAGGTTGCAGGTCCAATACCTCTGCCAACAAAAGTTGAAAAGTTTTGTGTATTGCGTTCCCCTCATGTAAACAAGAAGTCAAGGGAACAGTTTGAGATAAGGACACATAAGAGATTGATAGATATTATTGATCCTAATTCTGATACGGTTGAGGCATTGATGAAGCTTGAACTTCCTGCTGGCGTATCTGTAGACATTAAGTCCTGAGTAAATTCAAAAAGCCTGCAATTTTGATTTACCGTTAATAACGGGTTTATCTTTTGTTATAATTATTAATTTAATGAAGTATAGGTTAATGCGATGAGAAAGGCACTATTCGGAAAAAAGATTGGTATGACTCAGTATGTGAAAGAAGACGGGACAGTTGTGCCTGTAACAGCATGTGAATTAGGGCCATGTGTTGTTGTTCAAAAGAAGACAATTGAAAAAGATGGTTATGAGGCTTTAAAGCTTGGCTTTGGAGATCAAAAAATACAGAGGCTTACAAAGCCTATCGCAGAGGATCTCAAAAAGAATAATATAGCTCCAAAGCGATATTTTGGTGAGATTGAAGCCTTTGATCCGTCACTTGAAGTTGGTAGCGAGATTAGATGCACAATTTTCCAGGAGAATGATACAGTTGATGTAACTGGTTTTTCAAAAGGTAAGGGCTTTGCTGGTGTAATGAAAAGGCATGGCTTTGGTGGTGGTCGTAAGACCCATGGTTCCAATTTCCATAGAGCACCTGGTTCAATAGGAGCGTACACTTTCCCAGCAGAGGTATGGAAAGGAAAAAGAATGCCAGGAAGATTTGGTGGCGAGAAGGTTACTGTAAAAAATTTAAAAATAGTGAAGATTCTTGAGGATAAAAACATCGTATTGATTTCAGGTGCAATACCAGGCAGAAGAAATTCTTTGATAAAAGTTACAGTTAAATAGGCGGGAAATATGAAGGTAGACAAATATTCGATCGACGGTAAGGTTGTAGGTCAGGTTGAGCTGTCAGATGCCGTTTTTGGTGCTGAAGTTAACGATGTTTTAGTATATGAATATATAAAGGCAGCAAATGCTAACCTCAGACAGGGAACTCACTCTGCTAAGGAGAGAGCTGAAGTAAGAGGTGGTGGAGCTAAGCCATGGAGGCAGAAAGGAACAGGCCGTGCAAGAGCTGGTTCCTCCAGATCGCCAATATGGAGAGGTGGTGGTACAATATTTGCACCAACTCCAAGGGATTATTCCATAAAGCTTCCAAAGAAAATAAAGAGAGCTGCTTTTGTTTCTATATTTTCTCTGAAGGCAAAATCAGGATCCATCAAGGTGGTAGAGGATTTTCAGGTTGGAGGCAAAACAAAGGAAGTTGCCAATATTGGAAAGGCTCTGGCTGTTACAAAGGGTCTTCTAATATCAGGTCGCAAAGACGGAGAGGATTCACTCCTTAAGAGGGCAATAAGAAATATCCCCTGGTTTAAGTATAATAATGTGGAAAGGTTGTCCGGGCGAGATATTTTTTATTCCAGGGAAGTAATTCTCACTGAAAGTGCAGTTAAAGAGATTAATGAAAAATTTTCTGGGGCGAATTAAAATGAATCCGAATGACATCATAATAAGACCTGTAATTTCTGAGAAATCAACCTTAATGATGGAAGATAATAAATATGTCTTCAAGGTTGCAACAAATGCAAATAAGCATACAGTCAAGATGGCAATAAAAGAAATTTTCGGAGTTGTTCCGGAAAAAGTAAATATTATAAATGTCCGTGGAAAAAATAGAAGGTTGCGATACAGAGTAGGTAAAAAGGCAGCCTGGAAAAAAGCTATTGTTACATTGAAGGCTGGAGACAAGATTCAGATCTTTGAAGGTCAATAACGAGTAAGGTAACTAAAAGGAACTTAGTATGGGAATCAAAAAATTTAGACCAATAACTCCAACTCTGCGATATAAGACAGTTTTGGATAAAGAGGAAATTACAGAGGAAAAGCCTTACAAACCCCTTACAAAAGGTAAAACAGGGGATTCAGGACGCGGCTTTAAGGGTCAGGTAACAGTCAGGCGTCGCGGCGGTGGTCATAAAAGAAAACTTAGACTTATAGATTTTAAAAGAAACAAATATGGTATTCCAGGAAAGGTTGTTTCAATTGAGTATGATCCAAACCGTACAGCCTATATTGCTCTTATCTCTTATGCTGATGGTGAGAAGAGATATATTATTGCTCCAGAAGGGCTCAAGGTTGGTGATAAGGTTGAATCTGGAGAAAATGCAGAGATTAAGCCAGGTAATAATTTACCACTTAAAAAGATTCCATTGGGCGCTAATATCTATAATATAGAATTGCACAGAGGTAAAGGCGGCCAGTTAGTTCGTTCTGCTGGAACAACAGCTATTCTTGCTGCAAGGGAAGAGGACTATTGCTTGATCAAGCTGCCCTCTGGAGAGATTAGAAAGGTCCATAGCGAGTGCTATTCCACAATAGGTTCTGTTGGTAATAAGGATCATATAAATGTAACAATTGGTAAGGCAGGACGTTCAAGATGGCTAAACAAAAGGCCAAAGGTTCGTGGAGTTGCAATGAACCCTGTTGATCACCCACTTGGTGGTGGTGAAGGTAAATCTTCAGGTGGTAGGCATCCAGTTTCACCAACAGGTATGCCAACCAAGGGTTACAAGACAAGAAAGAAGAAAAAATATAGTGATAAGTATATAATTAAGAGAAGGAAGGGCTGATATGGCAAGATCTGTAAAAAAGGGACCATATGTAGATCCAAAGCTCTTCAAAAAGATTGAAGAGATGAACTCGACCAATAACAAGAAGGCTATCAAAACATGGTCAAGGAGATCAACCATATTCCCAGAGATGATTGGTCATACACTTATGGTTCATAACGGAAAGACTTTTATACCAGTTTATGTTACTGAGAATATGATTGGTCATAAGCTGGGAGAGTTTTCGCCCACAAGGACATATAGGGGTCATACAAGTAAAGACGATAAAGTGGCTAAGAAGAAAAAGTAAAGAGGATTAAAAATGGAATCATCTGCAAAATCAAAACTCAACAGAATATCTGCCTCCAAAATGAGGCTTGTGGCAAATGAGGTTAAGGGTTTCTCATTGCCAGAAGCAGTAGATATTTTGAAGAATATGCCTCAGAAAGGCGCAAAGATTGTTCTCAAGACCCTTTATTCTGCAGGTGCCAATGCTAAGTATAAGAATCCTGATATAATAGAAGACGCTCTTTATATTAAAAAGATTGCTGTTGATGAGGGGCCTACTATGAAAAGGTTCCAGGCAAGGGCACGAGGAAGAGCAGGGAGAATCAGGAAGAGAACCAGTCATTTGACAATTATTTTATCTGATGAAAACTAATGCATAAGGAATAAAAAGATGGGTCAGAAGGTAAATCCAATAGGAATAAGAGTAGGGATCAATAGAACCTGGGATTCGATCTGGTATGAGGACAAAAAAGAATATGCCAAAAATCTCCATGAGGATCTAAGGATAAAGAGATTCATAGAGAAGGAAAAGAAGAGTGCTGGCATAGCAAAGGTTATAATTGAAAGATTTCCAGATAGAGTTAATGTAAACATACATGCTTCAAGGCCTGGAGTTCTTATAGGAAAAAAAGGTGCAGATATTGAGGATCTAAAAGGACAGCTTCAAAAGCTTGCCTCAAAGACTGTTTATATAAACATAATTGAAGTGAAAAAGCCTGAAAAAAATGCGAAGCTGATTGCAGAGCAAATTGCAACTCAGATTGAAGGACGTTTTCCTTACAGAAGAGCTGTAAAGCAGGGTATGACTAATGCTCTGAGAAGCGGTGCTCTTGGGATAAAAGTCATGGTATCAGGCAGGCTTAATAATGCAGAGATGGCTCGAACAGAGGCTTATAAAGAAGGAAGAATTCCTCTGCATACTCTAAGGGCAGATATAGATTATGGTTTTGCTGAGGCTCTTACAGCTTTTGGTCTCATAGGGGTAAAGGTCTGGTTGTATAACGGAGATGTTCTTTCCAAGGATGCAGAAGAGGAAGACGATAAATATTCAGTTAAAAGAAAAACCAGATAATGTGCTAAGGAAAGGTGAATTCTTATGTTAATGCCAAAAAGAGTTAAACACAGAAAAGTAATGCGTGGCCGTATGACAGGCACGGCCTATAGGGGTTCAACAATTGCTTTTGGTGAATACGGACTTAAAGCTCTTGAGTCTGGAAAGATAACAAGCAGACAGATAGAAGCAGCAAGGGTTGCCATAAACAGAAAGGTAAAAAGAGGTGGAAAGCTCTGGATCAGAATCTTCCCGGATTTTCCCTTTACAAAGAAGCCTGCTGAAACTCGTATGGGTAAAGGTAAAGGAAATCCAGAGGGATTTGTGGCAAGAGTTCTTCCAGGTCGAATTCTTTTTGAGATTGCTGGCATAGATGAGGCTCTTGCACGTGAGGCACTGGAGCATGCAGCTTCTAAGCTTCCACTTAAAACAAAATTTGTATCAATTGATAAATTCTAACGTGAAGTTGTTGAAATAGAGGCATAGAAATGAAAGGTAAACTTGAAGAGATGACAATGGAAGAATTAGAGAAAAGCCTTCAGGACACAAAGGCTGAGTTGCGTAAAGAGAGATTTAAGGCTGTAACCAGTAAAGTTGATGATCCTAAGAAGATCAGTAATCTTAAAAAACACGTTGCAAGAATTCTTACATTGAAAAGAGAATACGAACTCGGGATAAGGAAACCAGGGAGATAAGGGGATTGCTTATGAAATCAAACAGGAAACAGCTTATAGGTAAAGTAGTCAGCAACAAAATGGACAAAACCATTGTTGTTGAATTGGAGAATCTTGTAATGCATCCTCTTTACAAAAAATCCGTCAAGAGAACAAAAAAGGTCAAAAGCCATGACGAGAGAAATGAGTGCTCTATCGGAGATGTAGTGAGAATTGAGGAAACAAGACCTTTATCAAAAGAAAAGAGATATAGATTAGTTGAAATCATTGAGAAAGTTAAGTAGAGGTGCGTCATGATTCAGGTTCAGACTATGTTAGAGGTGGCAGATAATAGCGGTGTAAAAAAGGTTCAGTGCATTAAAGTTCTTGGCGGAACAAGAAGACGCTATGCTACAGTTGGAGATATTATTGTAGTTGCGGTCAAGGATGCACAGCCCTCTTACGGGTTAAAGGACTCAACAGGAAAGAAGGTCCACAACAAATCAGTATTGCGAGCTGTTGTTGTGAGGACAACAAAGCCTGTCAGAAGAAAGGATGGTTCATATATTAAATTTGATGATAATGCAGTGGTAATTATAGATGCCAAGGGTGAGCCAAAGGGTACACGTATTTTTGGTCCGGTTGCCAGAGAGTTGAGGGATAAGAATTTCTTGAAAATTGTTTCTCTTGCACCGGAAGTTCTCTAAGAGGGGTTTAGAAATATGGAAAGTGGCAAATTGCTAAAAACTAAAATAAGAGTTGGTGACAATGTAGTTGTTATCAGCGGAGCAAGTGCTGGCAAGAGAGGTAAGGTTCTTGCTATCAATAAAGAAAAAGGCAGAGTTGTAGTTGAGGGAGTCAATAAAAGAGATAAGTATCTTCGCCCATCTCAAGCTAATCCTCAGGGTGGGAAGGTGAATATTGAATTCCCTATACATATATCAAATGTTATGTATTTTTGTGATAGATGTAAGAAGGGAACAAGGATAGGCATTCAGGTTAAGGATAACAACAAGACAAGAGTGTGCAAAGGTTGCGGAAAAAGTATAGATAAGTAAGGGTAAAGCGCTATGTATGTCAGATTACGAGAGGAATACAACAACAAATATAAGCAGAACCTCATTAATCAGTTTAAATATCAAACTATAATGCAGGTTCCCAAGCTTGAAAAGATAGTGTTAAATGTTGGTATGGGTGATGCTCATTCCAATCCAAATTATATGAATTCAGTCTTAGAAGAGCTTGCCCTCATAACAGGACAGAAGGCTGTAAAAACAAAAGCAAGAAAATCTATTGCTAACTTTAAAATACGAGAAGGCTATGAGGTTGGTGCAAGGGTAACTCTTAGAGGGGATAAGATGTATGAATTCCTTGACAGACTTATTAATATTGCCCTGCCGAGGGTAAGGGACTTCAAGGGGCTTTCTGCTAAGTCTTTTGATACAAATGGTAATTATAACTTTTCTATCAAGGAACAGATTATATTCCCTGAAATAAATTTTGATAAGACTGAAAAAATTCATGGTATAAATATAACAATAGTAACAACAGCTAAGACAAAGGAAGAGGCTTTAGCTCTTCTAAGAGAATTCAAAATGCCTTTTAAGGAGCAGGGGTAATCATTTATGGCAAAGACAAGTACTATAGCTAAGCACAAAAAGCCAAAGAAGTTTTCAGTAAGGCATCATAACAGATGTGCTATTTGTGGAAGACCAAGAGGATACATGAGAAGATTTGACATGTGCAGAATATGTTTTCGAAAGCTTGCCAGTACAGGTGAGATCCCCGGTGTAACAAAATCATCATGGTAGAATATAAAGTGGAGAGACGATAAAGATGAGTGCAACTAGTGATCCAATTGCTGATATGCTGACAAGGATAAGAAATGCTGTAAAGGCAGAGCATCTTAAGGTTGATATACCTTCGTCCAAGATGAAGGTTGCTATCGCTAAGATACTTAAAGATGAAGGATTTATAAAAAATTATAAGCTTATTGAAGACAACAAGCAAAAAATACTCAGAATATACCTGAAGTATACAGAAGATAAGCAGCCAGCTATTCTTGAGTTAAAGAGAATTAGCAAGCCAGGCAGAAGGGTTTATAAAAGGGCTATAGATTTAAATCCAGTGTATAATAATGTGGGAATATGGATTCTATCGACACCAAAAGGTGTTATAACCAACAAGGCTGCGAAAAAGCTTAATGTTGGTGGAGAAGTTATTTGCGAAATACTATAATCTAAGAAGAGTGGAAATGTTATGTCGAGAATAGGGAAAAAACCGATTGAAATACCATCAAATGTTACAGTAACACTTGATGGCAAGAATTTATCCGTCAAGGGACCCCTCGGTGAAAATAAGCTCACCCTGCTTGATGGAGTAAAAATTGAAATTAATGATAAAATATTAAAAGTTGATGTTGAGGATCATGAGAATAGACAACACAGAGCCTATCATGGTCTCTTTAGAACTCTGATCAATAATATGGTAGTTGGGGTATCTCAGGGATTTGTTAAAGAACTGGAGATTGTTGGTGTAGGTTACAGGGCAATTCAGCAAGGTAAGGATATTCAATTCCAGTTGGGATACTCTCATCCAATACTTTTTCCTGCTCCTGAGGGTATAACCCTTGAGGTGACTGAAGCAACAAAATTTAAAGTAAAAGGATATAACAAAGAGCTTGTGGGGCAGGTTGCTGCTAATATAAGGAAGCTGAGAGGACCTGAGCCATATAAAGGCAAGGGTATAAGATATAAGAATGAAAATATCAGGAAAAAAGCGGGAAAAACAGGTAAAAAATAATGGATAAGTTATCATTAAAGCAGAAGCAATTTTTTAGACGAAGACTGAGAATTAAAAATAAAATAAGAAAGAATACAGAAAGGCTCCGTCTCTGTATTTCCAGAAGTAATAAAAATTTCTATGCTCAGATCATTGACGACAGAAAGGGCCACACCCTTGTTGCTCTTTCTACCCTTTCAAAGGAGTTTGAAGGGGATAAAAATCGCGGAAATATTGAGTCTGCAAAAAAGCTCGGTAAGCTCCTTGCAGAAAGAGCAGTTGCTCAGGGTATAAAGACAGTGGTCTTTGACAGGAATGGCTACCTTTATCATGGTAAAATTAAAGCTTTTGCTGATGCAGCAAGAGAAAATGGTCTTGAGTTTTAGGAGTTGATTATGAAAATTAAGAGAAGAAGAGTAAAAATAGACGGCATTGAACTTTCTGATAAGGTTGTTGTTATAAACAGGGTTGCTAAGGTTGTTAAGGGTGGAAGAAGATTTTCTTTTAATGCTCTGTCTGTAGTTGGTGACTCTGATGGTCATGTGGGAATAGGTTTTGGCAAGGCAAATGATGTTCCTGATGCAATAGACAAAAGCAAGGAAGATGCTAAGAAGAATGTATACAAGATCAATCTCAATAAGACCACTATTCCTCATGAGGTTGTTGGAAAGTTTAAATCAGCAAAGGTTATAATGAAGCCAGCTGCTCCAGGAACAGGAATCATTGCTGGTCCTTCTGTAAGAGCTGTTCTTGAAAAAGCAGGAGTATCTGACATACTGACCAAAGCTCAGGGGTCAAGGAATCCTATGAATTTAGTGAAAGCTACCCTTGATGGACTCCTACAGCTTAGAAGCTTGAAAGAGGCTGCTGATGTTAGAGAAGTTCCTATTTCAAAATTATGGGAGTAATTGGACATGGAAAAGAAGTTGATAGTTAAACAGGTGCGTAGTACCATAGGGACAAAGCCAAAACAGAGAGATACTCTAAGAGCCCTTGGACTTAGGAAGATAAATGCTACAAGAGAGCATGCAGATAATGCAGTCATAAGAGGTATGATAGATAAGGTTAAGCATCTTGTAGAAGTGACAGAGAAAAAATAAAATCGTCGGAAGAGAATAGCTATGGAACAATATACATTAAAGAAACCTGAGTCAATCAAAAGAAAAAAGAGAGTTGGTATAGGGCCTTCTTCTGGTCATGGCAAAACATCATGTCGCGGCCATAAGGGGCAGATGGCAAGATCTGGGGCAAAGAGGCGTCCATGGTTTGAAGGTGGTCAGATGCCACTTCAAAGGCGAGTCCCCAAAAGAGGCTTTAATAATGCTATTTTCAAAATCTATTATCAAGTTGTAAACATTTCTGCCATTGACAAGCTTGAGGCTCTGGAGATAAATTCGGAAGTTCTCTTTAAGGCTGGTCTTATAAATAGCAAAACAGAGCCAGTAAAAATTTTGGGAAATGGTGAGCTCACAAAAGCAAAGAAGGTTTTTGCTGATGCTTTCTCTGCCTCTGCAATGGAAAAAATAAAAAATGCTGGCGGCGAAGCAATTTTAAGCTGCGAAGAACAATAACATTCAGAGGATAAGGAAAGCTAATGTCCAGCGCTGTAATAAATATATTTAAAATTCCGGATCTAAGAAAAAGGGTATTATTTACCCTTTTTATGCTCATAGTTTATAGAATTGGTGCACATATCCCTGTGCCTGGAATAAATGTAGAGGCCTTGAGGGACTATTTTGTTGAGGCAGAAAAGTCTGGGGTTTTGGATTTCTTTGACCTATTCGCTGGAGGGGCTTTAAAGAGATTTACAATTTTTGCTCTTGGAATTATGCCCTACATCTCCTCCTCAATTATTGTGGATTTGCTCAAGACCGTTTTCCCATATCTCAATGAGTTATCAAAGGAAGGTGCTGAGGGCTATAAAAAGCTCAATCAGTATATCAAATATGGAACTGTTTTACTCTGTACCATACAGGGGCTTGGTCTTGTTTTCTGGATGAGGTCAATGAGAACTGCAGATGGAACTCCTGTTGTTCCTGATGGGAGTGGCGTTGGCTTTACTATAATGGCGGTGATCTCAATAGTAACAGGCACAATGGTTCTCATGTGGTTTGGAGAACTCATTACAGAAAGAGGTATCGGTAATGGTATTTCTCTTATAATCATGGCAGGAATTGTTGTAAGATTGCCTCAGTCTTTTTATGAGACTATGAAAAAGATTGCGGACACTGGTGAGCCAATAGTGGGAATTATTTTGATAGGTCTTTTCTTTCTTGTTGTTGCTGCAAGTATTTTGCTTACACTTGGGACACGAAGAATTCCTGTTCAGTATGGTAAGCGTATGGTTGGTGCTACAGCAGTGCAGAGAACAGCTCAATATATTCCTTTGCGTGTAAATGCTGCCGGGGTTATTCCTATAATTTTTGCATCGGCCATAATAGTATTCCCATCTCAGCTTGTCAGGATGCTTGGTGTAAGTACAAATGTTTATCTTAACAAGATTCAGTATTGGTTGACACCTGGTCAAATTCCTTATATAGTATTGTATAGTGCACTTGTTATTTTCTTTTGTTTCTTCTATACTTCTTTAAGATTTAATCCCACTGAGATTGCGGATAACCTTAAGAAGTATGGTGGCTTTATACCCGGAATAAGACCAGGTCAAAATACAGCGGATTACCTCATGGGTGTCCTTAATAGGGTAACTCTGTCAGGATCGATCTTCCTTGCATTGATTTCAATTATTCCTGACTTTATTATACGAATATGGCCAGAGCAGGTGCCAATTAACATGGCCTATCTTTTTGGTGGAACATCTCTTCTGATAGTTGTGGGTGTGGCTCTGGATACATTGAAACAAATTGAGTCTCAGCTTTTGATGAGACATTACGATGGATTTTTGGGATCTAAAAAGAAAATTCAGGGAAGATATTAATTATATTGAGAGAGGTCTATGGCTAAGGAAGAACCTATTGAAGTTGAAGGTGTGGTTGTTGAACCCTTACCCAATGCTATGTTTAGAGTAAAACTTGACAATGGGCATGTGGTATTGGCTCACATATCGGGCAAGATGAGGATGCACTACATCCGAATTTTACCTGGTGACAAGGTCACAGTGGAGTTGTCGCCCTATGATTTGAGCCGTGGAAGAATAATTTACAGAGCAAAGTGAAAATCTTTTTAATATAAAAGTTGACATTAAGTAAATGATATTAATATATGGCTTTTTGTCCGATTAAGAGGTGGATATATGAAAGTGAATGTATCAGTTAAAAAAATATGCAGCGAATGCAAGGTTATTAAAAGACATGGTGTGGTCAGGGTTATTTGTTCAAATCCCAGACACAAGCAAAGGCAAAAAATTAGAAAAGTAAGCAAACATTAATACTGTAAAGAGGATTATTTTTTATGGCAAGGATAGCAGGTGTAGACTTACCAAACGATAAAAGGGTAGAGATAGGTCTTACTTATATTTATGGTATTGGATTAACTACTTCAAAGAAAATTCTGGCAGCAGCAGGCATTAATCCTGACACAAGGGTCAAGGATTTGACAGATGAAGAGATCGGTAATATAAGAAAATATATTGACCAGAATCTTAAGGTTGAAGGTGATCTCAGGACAGAAGTTAACCTCAATATTAAGAGGCTTATGGATATAGGCTGCTACAGGGGGCTCAGGCATAGAAGAGGATTACCTGTTCGTGGTCAGAATACAAAAAATAATGCCAAGACAAGAAAGGGCAATCGTAAAGCTTCTGCAGGAGCTAAGAAAAAGAAATAAGAGGTATTTGGCGTGAAACAGAAGAAGACTAAAAGAAAAGAGAAAAAAAATATCCCAGTTGGTAAAGCCTATATACAGGCTACATATAATAATACAATTGTGACTTTGACTGATATGCAGGGTAATGTTATTGCATGGGCTACAGCAGGTGGTGAGGGCTTTAAGGGATCCAGAAAGTCAACTCCCTTTGCTGCACAGATGGCAGCTAAATCTGCTGCTGAAAGTGCAATAGATATTGCAGGACTTCAATCTGTGGAGGTCTATGTTAAGGGGCCTGGCATAGGAAGAGAAGCTGCAGTAAGATCGCTTTTTCAAAGTGGCCTTACTATAACAAAGATTAAGGACGTTACACCTGTGCCTCACAATGGCTGCAGACCTAAGAAAAGAAGAAAAGTTTGATGGAGTGAACTTATTATGGCAAGATATACAGGACCAAGATGTAAGCTTTGCAGACGTGAAATGACACCTATGATGCTTAAAGGTCAGAGGTGTTTGACAGATAAATGTCCTTTAAAAGGGGATAAGAAATATCCTCCAGGACCTCCAAGAAAAAGAAGAACAAAGATGTCTGACTATGCTGTCCAGTTGAGAGAAAAGCAAAGGATTAAGAGAACATACGGATTGCTGGAAAAACCCTTTAGACTTAATTTTGAGGAAGCAAACAGGATGAAGGGTGTTACTGGTGAGAATATGCTATCATTGCTTGAAAGAAGGCTTGATAATGTTGTTTACAGGGCTGGATTTGCTTCTTCAAGATCTCAGGCGCGTCAGTTTGTGCAGCATAATCATATAGCTGTAAATGGTAGAGTCGTTAATATTGCATCTTTTATTGTTAAGGATGGAGACAGTGTTGAGGTTGTTGAAAAATTCAAAACCAATGCAGCTTTAGAAGATGCAGTTAAGCTTGCAAAGGCAATAGACTCAAAGCCAGAGTGGATTGATGTAGATTATGAAGCAAAGGTTGCTAAGGTAACAAGAATACCAGTGAGAACTGACATAAAAGAGAACTTCAACGAGCAGTTAGTTGTTGAGCTCTATTCAAAATAATAGTTTCTTTTGAAATTTTTCGTTTTTTAAAATTTAGTTGGAGGAAAAGATGGCCCCAAAAAATCTCCTGAAGGGCTTTAAACGACCGGGAAAGATTACATTTGAGCATGATGAACTACAGCCAAATTATGGACGATTTATTGCAGAACCATTTGAGCGTGGTTATGGCCTCACTGTAGGAAATTCTCTTCGCAGAGTTTTGCTCTCTTCCATAGAGGGAGCGGCTATTACTGCCATAAAGATTGAGGGAGTTCCTCATGAGTTTTCCACTATACCTGGAGTATATGAAGATGTTACTAGAATAATCCTCAATCTCAAAAAACTCCGCTTTAAGTATGAAGGTGAGATCCCAAGGGTTCTGCATATTGTTAAAGAAGGGCCAGGTGAGTTAACAGGTAAGGACTTTGATATTGACTCTGAAATAGTTGTGATGAATAAGGAACACAAGATAGCTACTCTGAATGACTCTGGCAAGATTGACATGGAAGTGCAGATCGAAAGAGGAAGAGGCTATGTTCCTGCTGAAATAAATAAGCTAAACACAGAGACTGTTGGTGTAATTCCAATTGACTCGGTCTTTACTCCTGTTGTGAAGGTGAATGTTAAGGTAGAGGACACTCGTGTTGCGCAGAGGACTGACTTTGACAAATTGATACTGGAGATATGGACAGACGGATCTATTTCTCCTGATGATGCACTTGCTCAGGCTGCAAAGATAATTAAAGAGCATATGACAATCTTTATTAACTTTGAAGAGGAGCAGGAAGAGGAAGTAGAGGTTATCGACGAAGGAATCGAAAAGATGAAAGTTCTTCTGTCGAAGTCTATAGATGAGGTGGAATTCTCTGTCAGGGCATATAATACTTTGAAGAGTGTCGATGTTTCAACACTGGAGGATCTGGTTAAAAAGACTGAGGATGAAATCAAAAAATCAAAGCATTATAGTGATGTTGTTCTTAAAGAGATTAAAACTAAATTAGAGACTTATCATTTAAGTCTTGGATTGAAGGATTAATGAGGTTATATAGATGAGACACAAGAATAAAGTTAGAATACTTGGCAGAAGTCATGCTCACAGAAAGGCTATGTTTGCAAATATGGTAACTTCTCTTTTTGAGCACGAAAGAATTATTACTACAAGAGAGAAGGGTAAAGAGCTTAAGATTATCTCTGAAAAACTTATTACAAGGGCAAAAAAGAATCTTCTTATACCAGATTCTGAGCCTGAAAAAAAGCTTCATAATAAGCGTGAGGTTTTTAAGTTTATTAAAAACAGAGATGTCGTTAAAAAATTATTTGAAGATATTGCTCCCCGTTTCAAAGAACGAAATGGTGGTTATACAAGAATGTATCTTATAGGTCAGAGACAGGGTGATGCTGCTGAAATGGCGATCGTTGAGCTTGTGGAGAGAAAGCCAAAAGCTGAACCAGTGAAAGAAGATAATAAGAAAAAGTAATTTTAAAACTTCTTTGATACAAAAAAGCTTCAGGTTCCTGAAGCTTTTTTGCTTTATAGGTTTTACACACTAAATCTTTGTATTTTTAATTTTTAGCTTAGTATCTTAAGACTCCTTAAGTCCAATTCTTTCCATAGTCTTTTTTCTTCTGGAAAGTTCAACAGGATAGAGAAGTTTTCTATTGTCCACTGCATCCACCTTGAATTTTTCAGGTATGCGATCATCAAAAATGGGAGTCATTTGATCCTGCCTTATTTGATACTTGTCCAGAATATTTCCTGTGGAGTGATAGTTTTTTACTCTATATATTTCGATCCCGCTTTCTTTTGCTATTCTGCATAGATATATAACATCAAGATAGCGATTTATAACATAGTCAATTCCCTCTGTCTTGATTTTTTTGCGGCTTTTGATGAAGGCAATATCCTCCTCCTTCATTATCCTCTTTGCCTTTTCAAGGTGGTAATAGGCATTTTTTAAATAGCGTTCAAGCTTTGAAGCATCATAGTAGTAGTGATAATCCTTGGCAGTAAACTTTTCATCGTATGGTGTCACATCTGTTAGAGGATTAAAGGGCTTTTTGAAATAGGCAGCATATCCATGATGTCTGTCAAGTTCAAGAAATATTTCTATGGATTTATTATCCTCAATTGTTGCCTTTAAGAGTTCGTCAGTCCTGTTTATGTAGAGATTGGCCAGCTCTTCCATAAATTTCATCAGTTCAAGCTTTAGATTGTAGAATTTTTCTGATGCGCCGTCATAATTATTGCCAAAATAATTAAGGCTTGCCTCTTCATACATCTTTGTTATGGACTCTATTTTTGTCTGATTATCGTCATTTTTGAAATTGGTCACCATTGGTTTTATTTCTCGGATGACTTTTGTGGTAAAATAGTAATCCTTTGTGGAACGCTCTCCAACAGATATAGAGTAGGCTGAATTTGAAAAGAACAGTGTTACAGCTAACAACATTATATTCCATCTTGCTTTCATATTGGCCTCACGGTTTTATGGTAAAAATCGGATTATATAATTCTTCCTTATACAAGTTTCGTCAAAAATTATAAGTTTCTTAAAGAATATTTATTTACATCTGGTAAACTTGTGATAGTTTAAGTCATATTTTAGGTAAAAATTTTTCATGTTTTATTCATAATCCTTGAATATAACTTGAAAAAATATATAATTCCTTATAGGGGTAATATATTTTCTAAAAAATTTTTATATATATTTTCAATGCTAATTCCTTGATCTTTATATGGAGTAAAATTCACCAATGTCCACTGAGGATATTGAGGATAGCAGTTGTTACAGTAAAAGATATACTTAGGAATTATTGGTTATATATTTTTTTAACTATGGAAGAGACCGGAGTATTGAATGGACGAAGGCAAAAAGATTTCCTTTAGGCAAAAAAATCCCACTATGTGCCCTATATGCAGGAATGAATTTTACAGAGAGGAGATGTTCACAGGCGGAGGCAGGCTCATAGTTGAGGGTCTTACAGATGAGCTGAGAAGAATTTATAAAGAGAGTAAAAAATACGGAAAGATCTATCCCCTTGCTTATCTTTTGAATGTTTGCCCGAACTGCTTATATACTGCATACCCAAAGGATTTTTCTGATGTAACTGATTCTGAAATTTCAAAGCTTCAGGAGCTTAGATCTGCAAGATGGAATGCTGTGAATAAATTTTTTGGGGACATTGATTTTAGAAATGACAGGGATTTGATGCTGGGTGCTGCATCCTATATGCTTGCTGTTGATTGCTATAATATCAGGAGAAAAAATATTGCTCCTACTTTTAAAAAGGCTGTCTCTGCTTTGCGAGCGGCCTGGTTGTTTTCCGATCTGGCTGCAGAAGATCCTGAATCTCATTTTCGGAAGATGTCTCTTTTCTTTTATAAGAAGGCCTATGAATATTATCTGCAGGTAATTGAATTACTACAAAATGGAAACGAGCCTGCTGATATGGCTGGAAATATGGGACCAGATGCTGACAAAAATTGGGGCTATGAAGGAATTCTCTACATAATGGCAGTGCTCACTGTAAAGATTGGTTCAAGGGAAAAGGAAGTTGAAAAGAGAATCGAACATTTCAACACCTGCAAAAAATATTTAAGTAGGCTTTTTGGTGCTGGCAAGGCTTCTAAATCGAGACCAAGCGATCTCCTTGAAAGGACAAGGGATCTATATGATAAAATAAATGAAATGCTGGCCCAGTGGGAGCAGGAGAAAAACCCTTGAGCCGCTATGCTCTCCTTGTTCAATATGACGGGACAAATTTTAATGGGCTGCAGATTCAAAATGGTGGACGGACAGTTCAAGATGAGCTGGAAAAGGCAATCTTCATTCTGTCAAAGGAAAAGGTAAGAGTTATAGCCTCTGGCAGAACTGATTCTGGAGTCCATGCCATTGGACAGGTTGTTCACTTTGACTGCTGTAGAGATTTTGATTTGCGAAGGCTCTGTATAAGCCTGAATGGAATTCTTCCAAAGGATGTGGCAGTCAAAAATGCCTATAGGGTCTGTGAAACTTTTCACTCAAGATTTTCTGCCTTTCAGAGGGAATACATTTATCTCATTTATAATTATCCGCTGAGAACTCCTTTTATGCAATACAGGGCAATGTGGGTGAGTGAGCCTTTATCTGTGGACTATATTCAGGAGACTGGATTATTTTTGATTGGAGAGCATGATTTTGCTTCTTTTTGCAAAAAGATCTCCTCAGACAGGGGAACTGTCCGAAAGATAGATCTCTTTGATGTGACAAAAAAGGATGATATAATAACTATCCGCATAAGGGGGAACGCTTTTTTGCATAATATGATACGAATTATTGTTGGGACAATAGTTCAGATGAGTCGCGAGGCTAAAGAGCCTTCCTTTATAAAAGAAATTCTTGAAAAAAGAGACAGAAATATCAGTGGCGTCACAGCTCCCCCTTATGGGCTCTATCTAAGTAAAATTTTATATAACCCACCACTGGACCATTATGAATCTGCTTTTTGAGATTTTCGATTTTAATTATTGACATTATTATGTCTTAATTAATGATAATTCAAAAAAAATTTTTGGTTAATCTACGAGATGAAGAAACACTTTTTATCAATTCTGGTATTTTTTATTTGTATTTCTGCTTGTGTTCCAGAGCTTTTTGCTCAAAGCTCAAGGAAAAAGTACTTCTCAAAGCCTCAGATTGGACTCTGGTATGGTCCTGTTACTCCAATTTTTGAGACCTCAGAGTATCTTAAACCAGATCTTGGGGGAGGGGTCTTCTTTCGATATAATCTTCCTTATGATCCCCTAAAGATAGGCATTGATTCATCATATCAAAGTTATGGCTCAGAGGGTGTTAATAGTGTCACACTTATCCCTCTTTATGGAAATCTGCTCTGGTTACTACCTATTGATCTCCCAATTAGATTTCAGCTTAAGGCAGGTGGAGGCGCTTGTAAGGTGAAGATGCAGCCAGATGACATAGAACAATGGGAACCTTTGTTAATGCTTGGAACTGAGGTTTCTTTCCCGGCAGGAAAGCTTGCAAATGTTGCTCTTCGCCTTGATTATCTCTGCATATATGAAGAACATATGAATGGTGGGAAAAAGAATGGGCATTTTTTTAACGCAGGAATATCTCTTTATTTTAATTTGAACCTATAGGTGGCTATGAAAGTAAGGCGTTTATACATATTTATTTTTTGTTTATCTCTTTTTTCTCTAAGTTGCGGCAAAAAGCCAGTTTTTACAGAGATGGCTACAAGCAGGCTTAGGATTGTACTTAAAGGCACTCTTGAGTCAGAGAAGGGATATATGAGTCCTTTTGTAACTCCTGCAGCAAATAGTACATCTGTTGAGGATAGTGACCACGCCAATGACTCTGTGGATGATATCAAGGGTCCTTCAGAGGATGTCTACCCAACAAAGCTGATGCTTGATATTGCCGAGATACGTCTTGGAGGAAAGAAGATAAGTAATTACAGACAAACATTTTCTATTGCTCTATCTGACAGTGAACCCTTTTTTAATGGAGAGGGAATTGAACTTAAGACAGATGATCCAGGTGATGGAAGATATGACACTGTGGAGATATTCTTTAGGAAAATGATCTTTGATAATGCAAAGATCTATAAATCAACAGGCAGTGGCTTTGTATATGAGAAAGATGCTGAGGTCATTTTCAAAGAAAAAACTGTTACTGGTTTTGATTTTAATCAGCTAATGGTAAACTCCTACTGGGATAGTCTTAGAAAAGAATCAGACCAGGTAATCAGGGTCTTCCCTATGGTTATTCCAATAATAGGTGGATTGAATTATAATAAAGAGAATAACGAAACTGTCCTTGAAATAAGGCTGGTATTTAAAAATTTTATCAAGAAATATGAGTATGATTACTATGACAGCGGCATTTACAAGGTCTGCCATTACTATGCTCCCTCTGATTGGCTAAGAGATGTTCGTGCTGGTGAAAGTGATATTGGCAGGAATCTTCATGGAGTTGCAAAGGCACTTGTAAAAGGCCAGACAGGCAGTATAACTGTAAGCAATCCCTCTTTAGGTTATGTTGTTGCAATACCAGCGGATGAAGATATATCTGATTATTTTATTTCTAAAGATGGCAAATTGATTCGTGATGATGTTAAAGGTGACCTGCCTTTGCCTCCAAATTATCCAGGAGCTTACATAAGTGCAGTGCTGGATTATTATCTTAAATACGAAAAGTATAAAAACGACTGGAATACTAAAAGGGCTGATCTTGACTCTTCATCTCCAGCAGGCCTAAGTGATATTCTTGATAAGTATGAGTATTATTGGGATGTCTATGAGTCTACTGTAAAGGGAACTGGTTATGGTCTAAAAATACCCCCTTATGTAGGTTATGGAACTTCTGTTACTTTCAATGAGATGGCTGTTGGAAGCTATAAGTTCTACAGGTTTGATGCGCCAGCCTATGGCCAGTTGAATACTTCTTTCACGTCTCTTAATGGTGGTAATGTTGTCACAATAAATGCTGGGGCAAATACAGGATTTTAATATATAAGCAGGAAGCAGAAATCTATGGGCAAACTGATTGTTCAAAAATATGGTGGGACTTCTGTAAAGTCTCCAGAAAGGATTAAAGCTGTTGCAGAGAGAATTAAATCTTATAGGGACAGGGGATATGATTTAGTTGTTGTTGTTTCTGCAATGGGTAAAACGACTGATGAGCTAATTGATCTTGCAAAGCAGATCAGCAGCAATCCCTCAAAGCGAGAGATGGATATGCTGCTTTCCACAGGAGAACAGGTTTCCTGTGCACTCCTTGCCATGGCTTTGCATGAAATTGGAATTGATGCAGTATCTTATACTGGATCTCAGATCAAGATGCGCACAGATGGAAATTTTTCCAATGCAAAGATCTCTGAGATCTCCACAGAGAGAATTTTCAAATCTATAAATGAAGGCAAGGTTGTAATTGTTGCAGGTTTTCAGGGTATTGATGATGATGAGAATATTGTAACACTTGGCAGGGGTGGTTCTGATACAACAGCAGTTGCACTTGCAGCAGTCTTAAAAACAAGGGATTGTGAGATCTACACTGATGTAGACGGAGTATACACTGCAGATCCCCGTGTTGTTAGATCTACAAAAAAACTCAAAGAGATCAGCTATGATGAAATGCTTGAACTTGCCCGTCTTGGTGCGGGTGTGCTCCATTCCAGATCTGTGGAGTTTGCAAAAAAATACAATATAAGATTACATGTGAGATCGAGTTTTTCCTATGATGAGGGAACTATTGTAATGCCAATGGAGGAAATGATGGAAAAGTTTGTTGTCAGTGGAATAACATCAAAAGAGGATGAGGCAAAGGTAACAATCAGGGAAATCCCTGATAGGCCAGGAATATCTGCAAGGCTTTTTAATGAGCTTGGAAAGCACAAAATATATGTAAACATGATTGTTCAATCAACAGGTCATGATAACAGGGCATCTATTTCTTTTACAGTGAAAAAAGAGGACCTGAAAGAAACAGTGAGGATTTGCAACGAACTCAATAAGGAATTTGGAGGTTCTGCTGTTGATTATAAAGAAAATATAGCAATTGTAAGTGCTGTTGGAGTTGGCATGCTATCCTCTTACGGAGTTGCAGGGAAGATGTTTCAAGTTTTTTCTGAACAGAATATAAACATAGAGATGATCTCTACATCAGAGATAGGAATATCCTGTGTTATTGACTCAATGTATTCTGAACTGGCAGTTAAGGTTTTACACAAAACTTTTATAGAATCAGAGTGATTATGATTACAGTTGGAATTCTCTTTGGAGGCAGATCTGGGGAACATGAGGTTTCCCGTTGCTCAGCTGCCTCTGTCTTTACATATCTTGATAGAGCTAAATATAATGTTATAGCCATAGGTATAGATTATGATGGCCGCTGGTATCCTCAGAATAACCCTTCTGTTATAGAACATAAAGACTTCGGTAGGGTTCTGGATTTTAAAAAAGAGGGTCAATGGCTTGTCAGTAATTTTTATGACAATGGCAAGCTTGGCATTGTTGATATTTCCTCTGGAAATAAGATATATATTGATGTTGTCTTTCCTGTTGTTCATGGGACCTTCTGTGAAGATGGAACTTTGCAGGGATTTTTGGATCTTGCCCTTGTTCCTTATGTAGGTGCAGGCGTTAGCGGTTCTGCCATAGGTATGGACAAAGATGTTGCAAAGAGACTGCTTAAAGAAGCGGGTCTGCCTGTTGTTCCATGGAAAAAGGTTACTTCTCTTCTGTGGAAAGAAAATAGGGATTTGATTTGTGATGATATTGAGAATGAATTCGGATTTCCATGCTTTGTTAAGCCTGCAAATGCTGGTTCCTCTGTTGGTGTTTCAAAGGTTAAGTCCAGTGGAGAACTGGGCAGTGCCATTGATGAGGCCTTTTTGTGGGATAATAAGGTTTTAGTGGAAAGGGCTATAAATGCCCGTGAGATTGAATTTGCAGTTCTTGGAAATGATTCACCAATTGTTTCCATTGCAGGTGAGATAAGACCAAGGCATGAGTTTTATTCCTATGAGGCAAAATATATAGATTCCAATGGTGCAGAGCTTGTTATACCAGCAAGGCTTGATGATGTAAAACTTAAGGAGATGCAAAATAGTGTTTTAAAGGCATATTTAGCTCTTGAGTGTTGTGGTATGGCAAGAGTGGATCTATTTCTTGATAGGGATAGCGGAGATTTTTACATTAACGAGATCAATACAATTCCTGGCTTTACAAGTATAAGTATGTATCCAAAGCTATGGGAGCACAGTGGAATAAAATATGGGGAACTTCTTGACAGGCTTATTGAGCTTGCAGTGGAGCGGTGGAATCGCCGTCTTGGTATAAAGATTATACATGAGAATTAATCTTTATATATTAATTACGCTTTTAATTTATCTTGACAATTATATTCTCATTCACTAAAATTCCATCAAGTCAGGTGGAATTTTATTTTTAAAAAATGATCTAATTTTACAGAAAAATAAATTCAGGGTTATTTATGGGAAAAAAGAAATCAATTATACCAAACATTTTCACCATGGGGAATATGGTGATGGGATTTTTTTCTATCCTTGTGGCTTCTCAATTTGATAGCACATTGGGTAATTATGAAGCGTTATTTATAGCTGGTGTATTAATCTTTGTTGGAAGTATTTTTGATGCTTCTGATGGTGCAATTGCAAGAGCATTGAACGTTGAAAGCGAGATAGGGATGCAGCTTGATTCTCTTGCAGATGCAGTATCTTATGGCATAGCTCCTGGTTTTGTTGCATATAAAGCCTTTTTTTATCAAATGCCAGAGATATATGGCTATTTTAATAGCGGTATGATTATTGCAGCAATCTTTCCAATATGTGCAGTTTACAGGCTTGCGAGATTTAACTGCACAGAGAGCATTCCAGGATTTATCGGACTGCCCTCACCTCCTGCTGGTATTGTTGCAGGAACAGTTCCAGCTATATTGCAATCACCTATTCCTTTTACAAGGACCTATGTTGATATTAACTGGCAATTATATTTACCATTTTTTGTTATAATTGCGCTTTTAATGGTTTCCAATGTTGACTATAATAAGCTCTTTTCAGATATATGGAAAAAGGGTAAAATTGCACGCATAGTTGCTTTTATAGCAGTGATTATGCTCCTTGTATTTTTTAATGTATGGGCGATATTTTGTGTGACTTTGCTATATGTGATATGGGGGCTTTTGATATATATATATAAGGCTGTAACCAGAACTCAGAAGGAAAGCAATTGACATGTCAGAATTTTCTCACTATGACAGCAATGCAACCAGTGTAATGGTAGATGTCTCTGGGAAGGGGATAACAAGCAGAATTGCCAGGGCAGAGGCTGCTGTTTCCATGCAGAGGGAGACTATTGAGGCAATTGAAAATAAGCTCCTTCCCAAGGGAGATCCCTTTGAGGTGGCACGTGTTGCAGGGATACTTGCAGCAAAGAAGACATCAGAGCTTATTCCAATGTGTCATCCACTTTTACTAAATTATGTTGATCTTCAGATTAAAATAGATAGAGACAATTGTAAGATAAGAATAAATAGTGAGATACGCCTTGATGGGAAAACAGGTGCTGAGATGGAGGCTTTAACAGCAGTATCTGTAGCAGCTCTCACCATATATGACATGTGTAAGGCTGTTGATAAGTCCATGGTGATTGAGCAGTGTCGTCTTATTGAAAAGAGAGGCGGAAAGTCGGATTTTATTTTAAAATAAAATTTTTGTGGCTAAGAAATGAAAACTCTGTTGGCTCTGGGGAATTTTTCTATTCCAGGCGATTGCAATGATGATTGATAAAATATTTCTCTGGCTTCTTATATATCTTCAGTTATCTTTATTTCTTCATATTCTCTTTATAATACTCTATATAGCCGAAAAGAGTAATTCCAGCTTTAGAGGGTTTTTGGCAACTACCTTTTCAAATTTTGCTATTGGCCTGTCTATACTTTATGTTTTAACGAAGGAGCCTCTTGTTTTAAAGAGATTTAGCTTTGCACCATTTCTGATAATAGAATCAGGCCTTGTTTTTTCCTTTCTCATTTTGTTAAAGGTATGGATAACACTTAGAATATGGCGCAGGATGAAAGATCCAGAAAATTACGATATTAGCTTTTTTGGGAAAAAGGTTTATAAGCAGGATGTCGTTAAAAAAGGAGAACTGGCTGCTTACTTTTTAACTCTGCCCTTTACTCTTATAAGCGGTGCTTATTTTCTTGTGAATATATTCAGCAAGTAGTTTACTGACTAAATTTTTTTACAAGCATAACATGATTGCCTTTGGCGTTGTATGTAATTACATCAAAGGCATTTTTTGTAAGCGTTATACCTCGGCCATGGGATAGTAGGGACTCGTTTGTGTTAAAAGCTGTTGACTCTTGCAGAAATATAGAGTGATTAAATCCCTGTCCTTCGTCTGAAATTATGTATATTGCCTTATCTGGGGTGATGGAATATTCAATAGTAACTTTTTTGTTAATGTTGCCAGGATGAAATTGCCTTTCGCGTATCAGATCAAAATATTTTTCTTCAAGTAGTGCCTGAGTTTTTTCTTCAAAGGAAATTTCCAGGTTACCATGCTCAATGGCGTTGATTATTATTTCTCTGAGGGCAAGCTGAAGAATTTTTATCTCAGATGTATTCATGTATTTTCTCAGGTTTCTGGTAATTCGATGGGTTATTTCATCTGCAGTTATGAGGTAGTTTCCTATGGCGTACTTTTGCTTTTCAGATATAAAATATTTCATCAGGGCATCATCAATAACACTGTAGGCCTTGCCAAGGATTTCATTTTTTCCTGCAATATTTATATATTCAAGCTGGACGTTCATTTCCTTTGGCTCAGTTATTATGGAAGAGATAAATTGAGCACGGAATTGTGTGGGCTCTTTTGTTTTTAAAAATTCAGAAATCTTCTCTTGAACTATAAGGCGTGATATTTGAGTTTCAGCCTTATCCTCTTTGTTTTCGTATAACAGATCGAAGAAATTGAGTCCGTTGATTTTTGATGGATCGATCTTAAGCTCTGTGGCAATTGATTTGTTTACAGAGATAAAATTCAAGTCTTCATCAAGAGTGAATATTATATCGCTGGTGCCTTCAACTAAAACTCTGTATTTCTCCTCTGAGAGTAAAAGCTCTCGGTGAGCCTCTTCAATCTCTGCCTTAGATTTGTTGAGATAATCAACCATCTCCTGTTGAGCATTAATCAGTTGCATCTGTGTTTCTTCTTTTTCTTTCTTCAGGATATTGATCCTATCTGCCAGAGCAATGGAAAGTAAAACCATCTCAAAGCCAGAGCCTATTTGCAATCCATGTTCTGTAATAACATTGTGAGGCAAAAGCCCCATAACTCGCAGCGTTGAAAAGATCACCCCAATAAAAAAGGTAGTCCATGCAATGAGATAAAATCTTGCATACCTATTCCCCCTGAGCATACTCACTGCTGCTGCAGGGATTGCCAGAAGTATCATGGCAAGGGGAAGGATCTGCCCTGCAATTATTGTGATTATATATGGTACAATCAATGAGCTTATTGCCAAAATGCCACCCAGAAAAATAAGTACTGTCATTGCCTTTGCAAAAAAGGGAGTCCATTTTTTTAAATCAAGAAAGTGAATAGAAAAGAGTCCTGCAAAAAGACAACTTAGCCCAATAAAGAAAGGATTGGCATGTTTTGCTATCCAGAGATTTTCTGGCCACAGAAATTTAAAGGCAAGGCCATTCATCGCAAGCTGAAACATTCCAAAGGATGTTATATATACAATATACAGGAGATAGTTTTTGTCCCTTGTGGATACAAAAATAAATAGGTTATAAAGTATCATAACCAGAATGATGCCATAGTATATGCCAAAGAGAAAATTCTCATTCTGGATGTAATCGCTAAATTTTGACTCTTTCCATAATTTCAATGGAAATATCATTCCATCATCTGTTTTAATTTTTAGATAGAATGTAAGCTCTGAGTTAGCAGCAATGGTAAAGGGAGTAATAAAGTTTCTGTGATTGATGGCACGGGAAGAGAAAGGGAAATCTCTCCCTGTTTTATAGTTGTATAGTATCTCATTATCTATTCCGGATGTTTTTTTGCACCCATAAACTTCAACTGTATCAAGAAGAGGAAATCCTATTTCAAAAAGATATTTTAGTTCCTGTGGGCTTGCATTTTTTAGCGTAAATCTGCACCAGTATGTAGATTTAGTGAATCCAAAATTTGGTATGTTACTCTTTGATTGCATAAAGGAGTTATCAAATTGCCCACTTGTGACAGCATCAACTGTAAAAGTGCCATTTTTATCCTCAAGGGTCTGGCAGAATTTCCCCATGTTAAGAGTCTCTTCTGTGCCATTAAGCACAATGGGGTTCATTGCAGAGACTGCAGTTTTGTATAGAAGAGTGATCACAAATATAAGGATTTTTAAAGAGACGGTTTTTCGGCAAATCATCCTGCTACCCCTGAATGTTTTGCCGAATTTTTACACTATAAAGAGAAATTTGTAAAGTTATTTTTATTTAAGTTTTGATGATTTAGTCTTTATTAAAGACTTTTAATTAAGAACTTTTATGGAACAGTTTCTATTATAGAAAGTACCAATTTTGTCCCATTTATGAGATCCTTGATAAGTATAAATTCCTCTGTGCTATGGATATTTTGCATTCCACAGGATAGATTAATTGCCTTGATTCCAGAGGAGTTGATTATATTTGTATCACTGCCACCACCCATGGCAATAAATTCAGGCTTTATGCCAATTTTTTTCATGGCTGTTTCTGTAATCTTACAGACGGTTGACTCTGGTGAAATTTTAAATCCTGCATATTCAAGAGTCCGCTCAATAGTGCTTTTTGCCCTATATTGAGAGCAGATTTTTTTAACTGTCTCTTTAATCTCTTTTTCCACAGCAAGCATTTTCTTTTGATCAATAGATCTAACTTCCAGTTGACATTGAGCTTCCTCTGGCACTATATTTGTTGCTTTTCCGCCTGAGATAATTCCCACGTTTGCAGTTGTCTCCTCATCAATTCTACCCTGAGGTATTTGAGATATTATCTCTGAGAGAACCCTTATGGCATTTATGCCTTTTTCTGGAGCCATGCCAGCGTGAGATGCCTTCCCTTTGATGGTTATTGTCATGTTTGAGTGATATGGAGCCTTGATTATAGCTTTGCCTATGGAGCCACTGCTGTCAAAAACAAAACCATACTTTGCCATAAGCACCGATAGATCAAAGCCCTTTATTCCCTTTAAGCCCTGTTCCTCCGCGCATGTAAGCAAAATTTCAATATCCCCATGTTTAATTTTATTTTCTTTGATATATTCAAAGGCCTCGATAAACATTGCAATAGCAGCCTTGTCATCACTGCCAAGGACAGAAGTGCCATCGGAGGTTATTTTTGTGTCACTGATAATTGCCTTGACCTTATCACAGGGTATAACAGTGTCCATATGGCCAGAGAGGAGAATTGGATTTTGATTTGAGTTTCCTTTAAATCTTATCAGCAGATTGAAAGATTCACCACATCTATAGGTTTGACAATTAGCGCCGAGCTTATCAAAGCGTTTTATGAGATATTTTAGAATTTGTTCCTCCTTCCATGAAGGGGAGGGTATCTCAGCAAGTTCAACAAAAGTTTTTATAAGCCTTTCTCTGTTTATATTATACATTTAAACCTCATTAAATCTAAATTCTGTTTCTAAAATTTTTTATCTTTTCTGCATAGTTTCGTATGAGTCTGTCCCTCTCTGTAGGGGACTCACCTTCAGCAAAGACATGAATCAAAGGCTGAGAGTGATCTGGCATAAGAAGAATCCATGAATTTTTATTGGATATTTTTACACCATCAATGAGATCTATATCCCTATTTTGAATTTCAGAAGAAAGCATAGCCATTATAGATGCTTTCTCCTCAGGAGTGCACTGGATAGTTGTGCTGGCAAGATGTATTTTGGGCAGCTTTTGCTTTACCTCACATAATTCCTTTTTTTCAAGGGATAGATATTCAAGTACCCGCAAAAATACAATCATGGGATCTGTTTTTTGCTCAAGGTATGGATATCTTGTTGCACTATCATAAAATAGATCAATGGAATCATCAGGTGTGCGCAGCTTGGTTGTAATCCATTTCACCTGAGCTCCTCGCTCGGATATGAGATTGGCAATTGCATTGGATGTGTTAACTGGAATACAGATAGATTCTGCAGTTTTATAGTCCAGATAGTATTTTATGAGAATGGCAGTAACATCGTCAGCAGAGAGAACCTCTCCAGTTTCATCAACTATTGTCATATTCGTTCCATGAGGTCCCATGATAAGACCAATCTCTCGATTCATCTTGGACATGTTTACAACATTATAAATTGATTTAATTGTTCCAGCCATAAGGTCATTTTCTGAGAGAGTCTCTTTAACCTGACCACGGAGAACTGTTGTCTCTATGTTCATCGACTCAAGGAGTGATGGCAAGATGTAGGAGGTTGTCCCATTGAGGCAGTCCACAATAATCTTCCATGAGCAGGAGGCTATTGCCTCTGTATTTACGTATGTTCGTGCATTTGCAATATATGAGCCTATTTGATGGGATGGATAAATAAGCTCTCCTGTTTCAAAGACATCCTTTCTTGGATAATCACCTCTGAAGAATATATTTTCAATCTTTTTTTCCTCTGCAAGGGAGATCTGAAATCCGTTTCTATTAAAAAATTGAATAGCAATGTTTTGCAGTCCGGTAAGATGTGTTACCTGGATGTAAACTCCCATATCGGCATTGAAAAATTTTGTGCAGTATTTTGCAAGAGGGACAGACTCTATGCCAATATCGTAAACATCCACACCCATTGACAGTAGCCCAGCTGCAAGGGCGTAATTAATCAATGCAGCAGCTTTTGTCATATCTCTGCTTAAAACTACCTTCCCCTGTTTACCAAGGAAGGCACCTATGGCTGATCCTAATTTTGATGCAAATTCTGGTGTTATCTTTACGTTAAAGGTTCCTGATATCCCGTCGTGAGTAAAGAGATATTTTTTTTCTGTTTCCCCCCAGATTAGATCAGCTGAGAGCCTTGTCCATTGTTCTATGGATTTATCTGGCCATACTCTTATTCCGGATTGAATTACAGCGCCAGAGCCAATTGTGCAATCATCTGCTACAACAGCCTCTTCATAGATAGAGACTCCTTCACCAAGAACACACCTTTTACCAACAATGGCACCGCGCAACTCACATTTTCTGCCAATAACTGTGTTATGAAAAATTATGCTTTTTTTCACAGAGGCGTTTTCCTCTATAACACAGTTATCGCCTATAACAGAATATTCTGAAACCTCCGCTCCTTTCTTGATCCTGGCAAAATTTCCTATGATTATTGGACCCTTGATCTTTGCCTCTGGATCGATCTCCACGTCTCTGCCAACCCATATATCATTGGCCACTTTTTTTCCTGGGATCTCTATTCTCACCTTGCCATCAAGTATGTCCTTATGGACATTGGCATACCTTGAAAGATTGCCAATGTCACACCAGTAGCCACCTGTGACAAAGCCATACATTGGGATTTTTTTCTTTCGTAAAAGGGGAAATAGATCAAGGGAAAAATCAAATTCCTCATCATCAGGTATGAACTTTGCTATGTCTCTGGGTTCTATTACGTATATGCCAGTGTTTACAGTATCAGTAAAAACCTCTCCCCATGATGGTTTTTCTAAGAATTTTTCAATTCTGCCCTCTGAATCTATTTTAACGATGCCATAATCAGTTGGTTTTGGCACACGCTTTAGAGCAATTGTAAGAGAGGATTTTTTTTCTCTATGATAAGAAAGTATCTCTGTTATGTTGAAGTCAATTATGCCATCACCACTTAAGATTATAGCTGTCTCTTTTGTCTCACCTATGGCCTTTTTCACACCGCCGGCTGTCCCTAAGGGCTTTTCTTCAACAGAGTAAGTTATTTTTACTCCAAAATCGGATCCATCACCAAAGTAATTTTGAAAATTTTCTGGAAGAGTATATATGCTTAAGGTTATATCTATTATGCCATAACTTTTTAACAATCTTACAGTATGCTCAATCGTTGGTCTGTTTATCACTGGAACCATAGGCTTTGCTCTTATGCAGGTGAGAGGTCTGAGCCTTGTTCCTTCGCCCCCTGCCATTATAACTGCTCTGGTCATCTTTAGCCCCCCTTGTTTGTTTTAGATAGAGAATTTTTATATATAATCTTTCCTTCAATCAATTTGCCAGAGATTGGACCAAAGACTCTGCTATCAAAGGAGTTATCGAAGTTGTCGCCCATAATAAAGTATTCATTTCTGTTTAGCTTAACTGGAGGCATGTTATCCCTAAATGAAAAGCCCATAGGAAAAGGCATTGAGATAGCTGTCCTTTGTGGCAATTGCAGGGCATTTCCATTTATAAATATTCTTTTATCGCGAATCTCTACTGTATCAAATTCCGATGCAATTATTCTCCCCAAAAGTAGTTTTCCTTCTTCTACTGGGGAGTTAAATGCTACAATATCACCCTTTGAGGTAGATGCAATTCTATTGACAAGAATAAGTTCGCCTCTGGAAAGTGAAGGAGACATATTCTCTGAATTGACTTTCATTACAAAAAAGCAAAGCCTTGTTAATATTAGGCCAATTATAAGTCCACAGGAGGCCATGACTATTTTATACATCAAAGGATATGGTGCTTCGTTATTTTTTTTCAAGGGTATCACCTGCTGTTTTTTTTAATTACTGATTTATATGAGTTTTTTTATCAATATTTTTTTAAAAAATAATTTATCATTTATTTCTTATAACTTTTTTTGAGTCAGGAAATGAGTGATACTTCATTATTTTGCACTAAAAAGGATTTTTAGGAATTATTACTGACTCTGTTGCTGAATTAGAGATCTCTTGAGAGAGATTATGTCGTATGAAGCAATTTTTTATATTATTTTACGAAGTAATATTACTTCTGATTATTTTCTCTTGACAAAGAGTTATATTATATTTAAATTTAAATGAGAAGATTTACTTTTATTCTGGAATATGAAATTTTATTTTAAATATTTCATTTTCCTATACCGACAATAACAACAGTCTGGTATAATTATTTATATTGGCATATTGATTATTAATCAATTATTGATTAAAGGAGTTTGCGATGAACAGGAAGTTGAAAGCGACTGCATTGTCTATTCTGATCGGAGCACTTGTCCTGGTTTTTGGAAATGATACTTCATTCCTGCATGCTCAGGACAATACCGGGACGAATCAGACAACAGTAAAGGAAAAACCTGATGGATTGGTTGTTGACTGGCTCAATGATTTTGAAGAGTGTGAAGATTGGCGGGCGGAGGCAACATGTCCTCTGGGTGAAACAAAGATAAGAAAATATCCAGGTAAGCCAAGACCTATGAAGGATGGGCAGCCCATTAATGAAAATAATGAGGTGGGAAAGGAATTTGCAGATAAAACTGAGCCTGATGAAAATGGAATTGCTCATGATAATAAATTTGTTTTAGGTGTGAAGACATATTTCATGGATAGAGGCTTTGACAGGGTTGAAGTTTTTCCACCCAACGAATATATAATCAGAGGAAAGGCAAAAGAAATTAAGCTCTGGGTTCTGGGAAGGAAGTTTAGACATACACTTTTTGTAAAGGTAAGAGATTATCGCGGACAGATTCATAAGCTCAAAATAGGAAGGCTGGATTTCTGGGGTTGGAGAGAAATGTCAGTTATAATTCCAGGATGGTTACCACAGTCATCTAACTACGCTGTAATGGATAAAAATCTTCACTTCGTTTCCTTCTTTGTGGAAAGTGATAGATTTGAGGCTCCGGGGCCATTCTATTTTTATATGGATCAGTTTAGAGTCGTCACAGATATGTCAGAATTTACTGGCGATGAAAATATTAAGGATAACTGGTAACAGTTAAGGGTAAGGAGGCCGGAGATGAATAAAATAAAAAATCGAGTTTTTTCAGTTACATGGTGTCTGACAGCGGCTTTTATCATTAACTGGGTAGGTATTGCTAATTCAAAAATAGTTACAAATGTTCCTGCAGATGTTTCTGGTGAAGAGATAAGAGCTATTGTTATAGAAGACTTTGAGAATGCAAAGATAAGTACTCAGATAGAAGATGATGGATGGTTCGTTTCATCTAATCCTAAGGTATACACAAAGGCCAAGGATGAGGAGACTCTTAAAAAGAAAAATCCAGTAATGTCTCTTGAGCTAAAGCTCATTGATGGTGGGCCAAATGATATGAAACCTGAAGAGGCCTATTCTATTACAGGCCTGGGAAAAGAAAAGAAGAAGATCCTTGGTCTTAAGTTCAGGTTTAGATATCCTGGTCCAAATGTAGTATCAATTGATGCTCCCAAGGAAGTTGATTGGAAAGAGAGAACTCCTGTGTTAACCTATGATCAGGCCTTAAGACAGGATGTGCAGGAAAGAGGGCTACAACTTCCAGGAAGGGCAAAGGCTATATCCTTGTGGGTTCATGGAAGAGGGTTTCCATATACACTTGAACTGTGGGTTAAAGATTATAAAGGTGATGTGCATGTGCTTGAAAAACAATCTATAGATTTTGTTGGCTGGAGACCCTTGACTTTTGAAATTCCAAGTAACATGCCACAGTCTTCTGATACATATCCTTCTACAAGATGTGCAAAACTTATACGTTTTGTTATAAGGGAAGTGACAAATGTTGCTGGAGAGCATACAAGGACAAGTGCAAGGAATAACTCTGATGTATATGTATTTTTTGACCAGATCAAGGTATTAACTGATACATACGAAGTTTACTTTGACGGTATAGATATGCATAAGTCTTTTGAAAAGGGAAGTTCTTCTGATAATCAAAAGCAGCAATAAGTTTTAGTTTAAATATTTCTGTTGGGCTTTGCCCATATATCTTCAGAAATACCCATCAAAAAGCAAAGGATGGGTTTTTCTGTTTTTTTAAAGTGCCAAAAAAAGGTTAATTTGACTCTTTTGTTGAGTTTTTTGGCGAAGGTCTTTTGTGATTTTAAATTTTTGTTAGGCGGGATAGGAACATGTCAAAGAATAAAACAATTGAAAAGATTTTGTCGCTTTTTAAAGAGGAATCCTGGGGGAGAATTGAACCTAAGGATGTTGGGATTTCCAGATTCAAAATACTTGATGATATAGTGACTTCCATAACATCAGAAAATATTGCAGATGATGCTCTCGCTTTGTGCAAGAGCCATCTTGAGGAGCATCCAAATTCAATAACAGCGGCCTATATTGCTGGTCTGCTTGGCTATCAGCTTGACAGAATCGATGAAAAAAAACACCTGAGAAAACTTGTAGAGAAATTTACAGAAAATCACAAATGGGCTGTTGTGGAACTGCTCTGTGAAAAAATTCTCGAATATGGTGAAAGCAGTTTTGCAATGCGTTCCCTGGCAACAAGTCTCGAACGATTGGGGAGGAGTAAAGAGGTAATTCCTGTTCTGGAAAATCTTCTAAAGATAGACAGATTTGATGCTAATATTGCCAAGAAACTGGCTTCTGCTGTTTTGACTCAGGATCAGGAAAAGGGCATTCAGTATATGAAGCTTGCCATTGAGGGCTTTATCAAAATGAAGGATTTTGATGAGATTGCACCTCTGTGGCAAAAGCTTGTAACTTACTCCTGGCAGGATATTCAATTTTTTGAGAAGATAGAGAGACAGCTTGTTGAAGCAAAACAACAGGATCTTGCTGCTGACCTGCTCAAGATATTATTAAATAAATATAGAGATGATGAAAATCCAGAGAGAGCCATTGAGCTGTTGAAAAAAATTCTTCTCTACAGACCGGATGATCTCCATTCAAGGAGAGAACTAATCAAACTATATGAGGCAAAATACAAGGATCATTCTCAATTTGCTCAGTTTTTGAGATTGTCCAAGCTTAATAATTTTAAGGCTCCTGTAAAGTTTGCAATTCAGGATTTTGAAAAAAATATAGTATTTGATAAGGACAATTATGTTTATCATAATACTTGGGGTCTTGGGAAAATAGTTGAGATTAGCAGCGATGGAATAAAAATTGATTTCAAGGATAAACCTCAACATAACATGTCTATTCAGATGGCCTTGCAATCTTTAAAGCCAATAAATAAGGATCACCTCTATGTAATGAAACATGAGGATTTTTCTCTTCTAAAAGAGTTATTTGAAACAGACCTCATTCAGTTTTTTCAGATACTAATGAGATCCTTTGGTGGTGAGATGGAGGTATCTGCTATTAAATCTGAGCTTGTGCCAGATTTTGTAGAAGAGAAAAATTGGACAAAGTGGTGGAGTAAGGCCAGAACTATTATCAAAAAAGATCCGTTATTTGGAGTTTCTGATAAAAAGAAAAATGTTGTTTTTATGCGAGATAAGCCTCTCAATTTTGCAGAGGAACTTCTTGGAAAATTTACATCAACCTCTTCCTTCGGTGATAAACTTGATATTGCCATAGAGTTTATAAACAACATTGATATATCAGAGGGAGAAAATATTGCTCCATACTTTATTGATTATTTTTCTGAGGAGTTTAAGGGTGATTCCAATACAAGGCAGATATTGTCTTATTTTATTTTAAGCGATCTTGCCAAATACTCTGAACAGTTAGCCGGGAAGATTTCTCATATCAAAGAGAGGATTATTGACTTTATAAAAAGTAGTAATGAGCTTCCTATAATTTCAATAAAGATAGGCTCTTACGATTACAAAAAGAATTTTGTAAATCTCATAGTTGAGGCAAGAAGTGATTGGCCATCAGTTTTACTTGAATTGCTTTTTGAGACTCCAGTGAGGATTCATAAATATATAGTGAATATTCTTCTTCGTCACCATGAGTATAGAACTATAAATAAGTTCATTGAAAGGGTAATACCTGGAGCCAGACAATACCCAGAGATTTTTATATGGGTAGCGAAGAATATTTTTACAGGGTCGTGGAAATATGAGTGGTTGGATTATTCCGAGACAAATCTCATACTTGCATATTTTCGACTGATGAACGAGTTGAATAAGATTGAGGTTGAAGGTGCAAGGCTTAAGAACATGATGATGGAGCTTCTCTTTGAGGATAATGGTGAAGTGCTTAAAAATATAGTCACCAGAAGCGATCGAAATATAGCTGAAAAGATCTTTGATATCTTTGAAAATCTCTCTTATGTTGATGAGTCGCAACTGGCAAAGTTTGAGGATGTTGTTAAATCGAAATTTTCTAATATAGCTGAACACAAAGCTCAGGTAGAGGAAGAGTGGAAAATCGATACAGAAAAACTCATAGTAACAAGAGAAGGTTTTGAACGTAAAAAAAGTGAACTTGATCACATGGTAAATGTTGAGATGGTAACTTTATCTCAGGAGCTTTCAGCTGTCTCTGAGGCCTCAGGCGATATAAGAGAGAATGTTGACTATAATGCTCTCATGGAAAAGCAGGCAATACTGAAACTTGCAATTTCAAGACTCGATGAGGAATTGAAAAAGGCGGATGTTCTTGATGTTTCAAAAATAAATGCAGACTCTGTAAATGTTGGGACTAAAGTTGAACTTCAGGATTTAGAAACATCTAAGGTTCTTTCCTTTACAATTCTTGGGCCATGGGATGCTGATTTTGAGAAAGGTATATTGTCTTACAGATCTCCCATTGCAAAGGCTATGATTGGGAAGAAGATAGGGGAGGAGGTCAGCTTTAACATTGACGATGAATTGAGAAAATTTAAAATACTTTCTATAGCAAAGTATATATAGAGTGAGAGGGCTATGAGCCCTCTTATTTTATAAAGTCCTCTGGATTAACTACAGTGTCTCCTTTGCGCACTTCAAAGTGAAGATGGGGTCCTGTGGATCTTCCAGTATTGCCCACTTTGCCTATGACTTCTGACTGTGAAACTCTGTCTCCACTTTTTGCTATTATTTTTGATAAATGACCATAGTAGGTAAATAGATTATCTCTGTGTTTTATTATTATGAGATTGCCATATCCGTTTTTGACATATTCACTTTTTATTACAATACCTTCTGCTGCTGCATAAACAGGCGTGCCAATTGGTGCAGAGATATCTATGCCTTTGTGATAATTATAACCTTTTTTTGATACTGGATCAATGCGCTTGCCAAATTTACTTGAAATTTTGCCTCTGGCTGGAATTATTAAATTCCAGTCAGTTTTTCCATTGTTTTTATTTATTTCCTCTGGCAGATCATCTGAGATAAATCCTCCAAAGACCCATCCCTCCTCTCCATTTTCTTTTCTGATGAGAAGCCATGGGGCTTTTATCCCATTTATGGTATCAAATTTATCAGATTGATATAGAATTTCTACTTTTTCTTTGAATTTTAATTTTCCAATCTTCTCTGAAGAAGAATCATCCATTGATCTGATGTTTAAGCTATCAGTTGTTACAAATCCATATATCTTTGGAGGAATAGCTCCTGTGGAATAAAATTCATCTGTATCTTTTATTTCTGTAATATTATTTTCATCAACAGGAAAAGATATTTTGACATTATCTTCTTTAAGGATTGAATTTGTCTCTTCCAGAAAAGCTCCCATAGCTTTGATTATTGAATCTTTATTGCTTATGTCTCTGGAACGCTGTTTTTTTACAGACTCTTCATGTTTTTTAAAATATTTATTTTCGGAGTAAATTATTGCAAAGGGGATTATAATGAAGGCTATTAAAAATAGAGATATCTTTTTCATGTTAAACTCCTTTTATTTTATTATCGGAATTTTGACCTGCTTTTGCTCTATGTGTTTTTATTTTAAGTAGATAAATTTTTTGTTTGATTATTTTATAGAGCTACTTTAATATAGAACAAATCCGCTTTTGCAGAGCTTCTAAAAAATACTTATTTTAAGCAGGTGATAGATGCTAAAAAGTTTTTTTACCAGAATTTTCTTGCCCAGAGAAAATTTTCCAGACACATATGAGGGGGAACTTAACTATCAAAGCCATTTTGTAGTTGTTGCTGCATCTTTTATATGTATATTTGCCTGGCTTGGATATATAAAGCCAGATTCAACTTTATACCCAGACAAACCTATAATAGTTTATCTTCGCATTGGACTTACGGTTGTTTCTTCATTTATATTTATTTTGACATTTTTCAATTATTTTAAAGTCAGGAGTATGTATCTACTGGCTGCTTTGGGATTATATCTGGAACTGGCCACTGCAATTCTTACAGGTGCAACTGGAGGTGATCCTGTTTATATGGCGGGTTATTTTTTCGTTCTCGTTCTTGTAATTGTTGCACCTGTGGCGAGAATTTTGTTGTGGTTAATGATTTTACTTTCCGTTGCTTCTTTTTTTATTATGGGCTCTTTTAATAATATTGATTTTAGATCACCTCGAGGTCAGTATTCCCTTAATGACTTTATCATTGTGGTTTTGTTTGTTCTTGCTTTCATATATATACTCGATAAAATGAGAATGAGGATATGGGAAAAGTCGCAGGAACTAAAAGCCAACAGAGAGGAGATATCCTTTCAGCACAAAAAACAGCATGAGATAATAACTGAGGCTTCAGAGCTGATTGCAAAATTAAAAGATACAACTACAGTTCTTAAGAAATTTTCTTTTGATATTTCTTCTTCTGTGGAGGAGCAAGCCCCAATTGTATCCAGTACTCTTCTTTCGTCTAATAATGTTATATCATCCTTTTCTACTATTAGAGATAATACAGAGGGACAGGTTAATTTTAACAAAAAAGGTGTTGAACTGATAAATAAGTTGAAAGAAGAGTTTGGTGCAACTCTTTCTTCCAGTGAAAATGTTAGAAGAGATTCCATTAATCTTCAAAGCTTAACTCGTAAGTGCAATGATAAGCTTGACAATGCTTCAACCACCATAACTACACTTAAAGATGAATCTTCCCGAATTGCAGAAATCTCAGAGACAATAAATGATATAGCGGATAAAACTGCTTTGCTATCATTAAATGCTTCTATTGAATCAGCCCGTGCAGGTGAACACGGCAGAGGTTTTGCAGTTGTAGCAGGGGAGATCTCAAAACTTGCAGATGACAGCATGAAATCAGCAAAGGCCATTAGCGATATTATAAGGATGTCAGTTATGAGGATAGTCGAGGCATCAGATCAGCTTACTGAGACTTCTGAATTTTTGACAGAGGTAATAAAAATTGCAGAAGAGAATAGAAGCTTTTTGGATAAGCTCGCTGAGATGATAAAGCTCCTCAGTGTAAGCTTTGGTGAAATTATGGAATACTTTAATCTTTCAGTTAAATATACAGAACTTATTGATGAACTCACTGTAAAGAATATGTATGATATTGCAACCTATCAGCAGATGATAAACAGGATTGAAAGTTTTTTTTCACAGTTGACAGAGATGTCCCGATCCATTGATGATATCTCTGGAAAAGTAAACGAGGGATTCCTTAGACTTGAAAAGATAATAGGTTAGGATATGTTTGATTCATTTATATCTTTTTCACCTGTGTGCAATGCCTTTTTTGCAACTCTCTTTACATGGTTTGTTACAGCAGCAGGAGCTGCACTTGTTTTTTTCTTTAAGAGTATTAATAGAAAGGTGCTTGATTCCATGCTGGGCTTTGCAGCTGGGGTTATGATTGCAGCAAGTTTTTGGTCTCTCTTAAGCCCGGGGATGGAGATGGCTGGAGAGCTTGGACTCAATGTCTGGATTACTGCAGCTGTTGGTTTTATGTCCGGTGGTATTTTTATGAGGGTGATTGATATGGTGCTTCCACATATTCATACAACTGGAATACATGACTCTGAGGATGGCATACATACCTCGTGGAAAAGAAGTACTTTGCTTGTCCTTGCCATTACTTTACACAATATACCTGAGGGGCTTGCTGTAGGGGTTGCCTTTGGAGCTGCTGCTGCAGGGTTGCCATCTGCCACATGGGGCTCTGCCATTGCCCTTGCTCTTGGTATTGGGTTGCAAAATTTTCCTGAGGGGGCTGCTGTGTCAATACCTCTAAGACGTGAGGGGCTATCACGTTCTAAGAGTTTTTTTATTGGACAGTTTTCTGGTATGGTAGAGCCAGTTGCAGGTATAATTGGAGCTGTCTTTGTTATGCACATGAAGTGGCTTTTGCCCTATGCCCTATGCTTTGCTGCAGGGGCTATGATTTTTGTAGTTGTGGAGGAGCTCATCCCTGAATCCCAGAGTGATGAGGCCAATATAGATCTTGTAACCATGGTTACTATGCTTGGATTTACTGTGATGATGGTTTTAGATGTTGCCCTGGCTTGAGGGTCTAAATTATTTTTTCTTTCCATAAATATTTCTTGTCTTTTTGGTGCCTCTTTATTTTCTGTTTTTCATATTCCTGTATTGAATTATTAGTCCCTTAATGTCTACTGGAGGATTTATGATAAAGGTGTTTAAATTTGGCGGAGCCTCTGTCAAGGATGCTGATGCTGTTAAAAATGTTGCTTCCATTCTTTCTCTTTACAAAGAGGATAAGATTGCAGTTGTTATCTCTGCCATGGGTAAAACTACCAATGCCCTTGAGCGGCTTTTAAACGCATATTATTTTAACACAGACAAAAAAGAATCGGAATTTGATTTTATTTTAAATTACCATCTTGATATAGTTAGAGATTTATTCCCCCATAGCGATCACCCTGTATATGATGAGCTAAATGATATTTTTGCTGCAATAAAGCATCAATTATCAAAAGAACCATCGGATAATTTTGACTATGAATACGATCAGCTTGTTTCCCTTGGGGAGATTATAGCGACAAAGATTGTAAGCTATTATCTTAATTCTGTTGGGATTGAAAATATATGGCTTGATGCAAGGCAGATTATAAGAACAGACAATACCTACAGGGATGCACGGGTTATATGGGATAAAACCTCGGAGCTTGTACGCCAGAGTATGAATTTTAATAAAAATAGAATTTATCTCACTCAGGGATTTATTGGAGCCACTGCTGAGAATATATCAACAACATTGGGCAGAGAAGGATCAGATTTTTCTGCAGCTATAGTTGCCTGGTGTCTTGATGCTGAGAGAGTCGTTATCTGGAAGGATGTTCCAGGAGTACTCAATGCGGATCCAAAGTATTTTGATAATACTGTTAAAATTGACAATATGTCCTATCAGGATGCCATTGAGCTTGCATATTATGGCGCAAGTGTAATCCATCCAAAGACAATAAAGCCCCTTCAAAATAAAAAAATTCCTCTGTGGGTAAAGTCTTTTGTTTTTCCAAAAGAAAAGGGCACATTGATACATAATGAAAAAGAGGGCTTGCCGGTTCCTTCTTTTATATTTAAGGTTAATCAGGTTTTAATAACAATTGCAGCAAGGGATTTTTCTTTTATAGTGGAACACAATCTCAGGGACATATTCAGAGAGCTTGTACATCATAGGATAAAAATAAATCTGATGCAAAATTCTGCTTTGAGTTTTTCCATTTGCGTTGATTGGGATGAGAGAAAAATTCCAGCTTTTATCAAGTCCATTGAGGAAGAGTTTATGGTAAAATATAATACTGGACTTGAGCTTGTTACAATCAGACACTATGATCAGCCAACAATTGATAGAGTAACTGTCAATAAAGATATTCTTTTGGAAGAAAAGACTCGCCACACTGTTCAGATTGTAATGAAAGATCTTGGTAATGCTATAGAATAAATTTATAAATATCAATGAGGGCAACTTTATAGATTTTGCCCCCATTGATTGAGTTGTTTAATCCTCAAAAAGTTCTTTGTCTATATTGACTGTAATCCGCTGGTCATTCAATATAATTTCAGAAAGAGATTTTATGAGCGGCAATTCATATCTGAAAAAGTATTTCATGGTTGTTACTTTTGCATTATAAAAATTTTTGAGAAATTTATTTTCTATGGCTGTAGACTTTTTATAAGCTATCAGACCCTGTAGTAACCACTGCCAGCCAATTGCAATGTTGCCAGCCATCTCAAGGTATAGTGTTGCATCAGAAAGAAAATCTTCGATTTTTCCACTGGCTGCAATTTTTAGAAGCTCGGAGGTTGTGCTCTTAAATAGGGCAAGGTATTCTTTCAACTCCATGGCATATTTTGAGAGAGTCTCTTCCTTTTCTGCCTCAGCAATTGTTTTTTGCACTTCAGATATAAAATAATTAAAGGCTTTTCCATTTTTCATTGTTACCTTGCGTCCAAGGATATCCTGTCCTTGAATCCCCGTAGTGCCTTCATGAATTGGATGTATCCGAGCATCTCTATAGAAAAGTTCAAGATTAAAATCTTCACAATAACCATATCCCCCTAAGATCTGCAAGCCGGCGCTTGTTGAAAGAATTCCTTTTTCTGAAGGATAGGTCTTTACAATGGGAGTCAAAAATTCTGCAAGGAGTTCATATTTTTCTTTTTCCTCTTCTTTGCAAATGGAAAGCATATCCAGATAGAAAGAAACCTGAACAGCTAAGCTAAGGGAACCCTCTACTATTGCTTTTTGAAATAAAAGCATTCTCTTGATGTCTGCATGTTCGATTATTTCACACTGAGGAGAGTTGGGATCTTTACTTGAAAGTGGGCGTCCTTGCTTTCTCTCTGTTGCATATTTTAGAGATTCATAATATGCAGCAGATGCAATGCCTATTGCCCCAATTCCAACATTGATTCTCTCTTCATTCATCATGCGGAACATATAAGATAGTCCCATGTTTTCTTCTCCAACAAGCCATCCACGGCAATCATCATTTTCTCCCATGTATAATTGCGTAATAGGTGATCCTCTGTAGCCGAGTTTGTGCTCAATACCGCTACATGTTACATCATTTGAAATAAGCCCACCTTTGCCATCTCCACGATATTTTGGCACAACAAAAAGAGAAATTCCTTTGACGCCACTGGGGGCCCCTTCAATACGTGCAAGCATGAGATGCACCACATTTGTTACTCCACTATGAGTCCCGGCGGATATAAAAATTTTGTTCCCCTTTATTTTAAAGTATCCCTCATCAGTTCTTATAGCTTTTGTTTTAATATCAGAAAGAGAGCTCCCAGCCTCAGGTTCAGTGAGAGCCATTGTTCCCTGCCATTGACCAGAAAACATTTTTGGCAGGTAGTAATCTTGCAACTCCTTTGATGCGAAATTTAAAATGAGATTTGCAGCACCGGATGTTAGCCCAGGATAAACACTCAAGGAGTAATTTGCAGCAGCAAACATATAATTACATGCAGCCAATATTGCCCGCGGGAGTTGCTGGCCTCCTGCTGTATTAGGGAAAGGTGCAGCGATTAAACCTATTTCACCACATTTTTCCATGTATTCTCTTACTATTGGATGAACATAGACCTCCCCATCTCTATATTCAGGAGTATTTTTATCCATTTCCCTTAAGTATGGTTTCATCATGCGCTCTGCCAGTATATATGATGTCTTGAGAACCATATCAAGAGTATCTTTGTTGAATTCTTTGAAGTATTCATGTTGCGAGAGTTTATCCACCTGAAAAACCTCAAAGAGTGTAAAGTTTAGATTTTGCCTGCTTATGAATTTTTCTTCCATAAAAAATTGCCCCCCTTTTTTGACATTATAAAAAGATTTAAAAAAGAAGTATATAAAAAAATGAAAAAAGAGAACTGTAGAAGAATCTATGTTTTTTATTTTTCACAATACAGGGAATAGAATGCTTGATTTATTACAGGCGAAAGTTTAGGTTATGCTAATATAAGGAGCTAAAATGAGATATTTATTTTTAGGGATAATTTTCATTCATGGTCTAATTCATCTTTTAGGCTTTATTCATGGATCTGGTTTGGAAGAGGTTAAGGGATTGACAATTCCAGTGTCAAAATCAATGGCTTTTTTATGGTTAATCGCATCCTTTCTTGTTATTATTTATGGCATTGCATATTTTGCAGATTATAGATACAATTGGCTCTTTGGTTTTTTTGCTTTTGTCCTTTCTCAGCTGCTTATTATAATTTATTGGAAAGATGCTAAGTTCGGCACTATCCCTAATGCTGTGATTATTATTTTATCTATTATTTCTTATGGCTATTTTAATTTTCAAAATCTTGTTCAACAGGAAACAATCAGATTGATAAGTCAGGTAAAGACTTTAGATAACAAAGTAGTTTCACAGCAAGACATTAAAAATTTGCCCGGACCTGTCAAAAGATGGCTTTATAGCTCAGGGATAGTTGGAAAGCCATATATTATGATAGGCAGAATTCTTCAGGAAGCTGAGATGAAGATAAAGCCAGAACAGAAAAAATGGTTTAGTGCAAAAGCTATTCAATATACAGCAATTGATTTGCCAGGATTCATCTGGTCTGTAGATGTAAAAATGAACAGCTTTGTAAGTTTCCTAGGCAGAGATAGGTTTGAAGATGGTAAAGGTGAGATGTTAATCAAATTAAACTCTTTAATCAAGATCGTTGATGAAAGAGGTGAAAAACTGGATGAGGGAACTCTTCAGCGATATATAGGAGAAATGGTCTGGCTCCCTTCTCTGGCTTTAAGCCCGTATATTAAATGGCAGGAGGTTGATAATAACAGTGCAATTGCCACAATGAACTATAAAGGCAATAGAGCAAGTGGGACTTTTTATTTTAACGCAGAAGGTGATTTTGTTAAGTTCACGGCTATGAGATTTATGGGTAATGAGCCTCTTTCCAAAAAATATCAATGGGTTCTATTGGTAGAAGATTATAAATTTTTTGAAGGAATAAAAGTGCCATCTAAAATGACAGCAACATGGAAACTTGAAAAGGAAGATTGGACATGGCTAAAATTAGAAATAAAAGATATTAAATATAATGAGGCTGCTATTGGTGAAAAATTTTTGTAGTTTTTAATTGAGTTTTTCTGGGAAATTTAGTAATAAAAAAAGATGCCTTCTGGCATCTTTTTTTATTCGGGGTTTACGGGACTTGAACCCGCGGCCCCCTGCGTGACAGGCAGGTACTCTAACCAACTGAGCTAAAACCCCTTTGATTTTTTACAATCAGAACGATGAACAATAAACAATTTATTGCACTTTGTGTCAATGAAAAATTTATGCCATAATTAAAAAAAATTAAAAATTTTTAATCTAAACATTAAATCTAAAATTTATAATATCCCCATCTTCCACAATATAGTCTTTGCCCATTACATAAAATTTTCCTGCTTTTTTGAGTTCCTCCTCATTGCCATATTCAATGAGATCCTTATACTTCATAACCTCTGCTCTTATAAATCCTCGTTGAATATCTGAGTGAATTTCACCTGCAGCCTCAGGAGCAGATGACCCTTTCTTAATCTGCCACTGACGCACCTCATCTTTGCCAACAGTAAAAAAAGAGATAAGACCTAATGTTTTCATTGCAAGGTCTGAAAGAATATTAAGAGCTGGTTCTTCAATGCCAGCATCTTCCATGAATTCAAGTTTTTCTTCATCACTGTCAAGGCTAAGTATCTCAGCTTCCAGCTTGGCAGAGACTTGCATCACTTCAATATCCAGTTCTTTAAGGCTTGTCTTTACCTTGCTCACCAGAGAGGTGTCTTTTATGTCTTTGTCTCCTACGTTAAGGACAATGAGCATTTTTTTAGCAGTGATAAAGGGATAACCGGATATAAGTTTTTTATCCTCATCGAAAAGGCTGAATGTGCGAAGGTGTTTTTCCTGTTCAAGATGAGCCTGCATTCTTGAAAGGAGCTTTTCTTCAGCATCAAGCCTTGGATCTGGCTTTCGTTTTTTTGCTGCCTCAATTCTTTCAAAGCGTTTTTCTATAAAGATTAAATCATGCATTACGAGTTCACTGTTTATCATAGATATATCTCTTATGGGGTCAACTGAGCCAAGAGCATGATATATTGAATCATCTTTAAAGGCACGAACAACATGGCAGAGAGCATCCATTTTTGATATGTCTGTAAATATCTTTCCTTCTTTTATAGAATCGCTCTCTATTTTGGGAAATAGCTGTATATTTATTTTTGCAGGCACTTCCTTTTTGGGTGCATACATGCGAACAAGTCTGTCAAATCTTTCATCTCTTATATTTGCTACGCCAGCTATAATCTTGTCTCCTGATTCAGATGCCTTTGCGCCTGTGAGAAGCTCATATAAGCTCTTTTTGCCTGACTGTGGCAAACCAATAATACCAAGTTCCATATTAACTCCTACTTTTCATAATACTTTAATAGCAAGAAAAGAATAAGGGCTTAAAACTACAAGTATATTTTTTCTTAGAGTTCTGGTGTTTTTAAATAATTTTACTCTTATCCCCTTGCAGAGAGTTCCTTAAGTTTATTGATTATGCCTTCTGTTTTTGAAGATGAGATAGATAGCTTTGTTGACATATTTACAAGCTCCGATGCTGTGAAGGTGATATCTGAAATAGTTTTGCTACATTCGTTTGTTGCAATTTTTTGTTCTTCTGTCCATTGATCTATATCTTTGCTCGATTGATGTAGTTTTTCATAGAGTGAGTATATGTTTATGACAGCTCTATCTGTCTCGTCTATCAGCCTGTGTATTTCTGCCATGCTTTTCTCGATCTCTTTTATTGATCCGTTTAGTTCCATTATTTTTCCAGAGGATCTGGCTATTATGGAGGTGCTTTCTGTTGTGATTCTTTTTGCATCATGGATTATTTTCTCAATTGATTTTGCATTTTCAGTTGTCTGCTCCGCGAGTTTCGATATTTCATCAGCAACAACAGCAAAGCCTCTTCCATGGTCGCCAGCCCTTGCAGCTTCAATAGAGGCATTAAGGGATAAGAGGTTTACTCTATCTGCAATGTCGTTTATCAGCTGAATAAAACTTTCCATCTCTGCGCTTTTATCATTGAGCGTGTTAAATTGCTTTGTAGCATGATCTATTATATCAGCAGTTTCATCTGAGGTTGCAGTTATTGCTGCAAGGAGCGAGTTTATGCTACCAGAGCCCCTGACAGCCTCTTGACTTTTTATTTTTAGCTCCTGCACTATTTCGTTTATATTATCTGTTTCTGTAAGAAGGGAGCTTGCTGTGTTGCTTATGGATTCTGAGTTGGCAGCCAATTCCTCAATGGAACCAGAGATTTCCTCAAGGGAAGCTGCCTGATGCTGTGATATGCTATTTAGGTCAAGGGATATCTCTGTCTGAGTGATATGCTCTTCCTCAAGAATTGTTATACTTTCCTTTACTGATTCCATGATATTTTTGATTTCCTTGAGGGATTGCTCTGCTGTTTTTTGATTTTTTCTGGCCAGAGAGAAGAGATCCCTTGTGGCTATAGCTCCAAAGTATGTCCCTATAGAGACCCAGATATAGATCAGATAACGTATGTATATATTACTTGTTGCTCCCTGTGGCAATAGCTCTGGCTTTAATATAAAAAGAAGGCTTTGAGACAGAGCAATGACAAAAAGGCTATAGATAGAAAGAATTTTATCGAAATAGAAAACAGCAAGAGCAAGTATAATGTAGTGAACAGCAAAGAGCTCGCTTGCTCCAGAGATTATATATTGAAAAATCCAGAGAGCCAGAGTAACCCCTGTAATTGTAATATATCCTGTTATTCTAAAACTAAGGCGCTGTATTAGTAGCCATGTTAAAAATAAAACAAAAGAGCAAAGTATTATCTCCATGAACAGAGCATTCCATGTGAGATATTCAGAGCCCTTCCCAGTAAGCTTTATTATTGTTGTGGCAATATTGGCCAGAGTGAATATGCTAAAAAATGTAGCTATTACACGGCGATTATTTGCAGTGGTTATTTGCTCAAGAAGGCTGATTTTTTTTGTTAAGTGAGATCTCACCACTTTACTTTTAGACTTTGCTATCCTGTGGTTCATGTTATTAACCGGCTTAAGTATTTTTATTTTTGTATATATTTATATAAAAAAAGTATTATTATTTTTTTTGTCAAGAATTAAAGCTTATAATAAAAACTTTCTGGACGGTTTCTTAAAGTATATTTTTTATATAAAAGAAAAATTTTTTGGTAAATTATACTTTTTTTATTATATTTAGTTCAATTTTAATAACTCTTTCGATGATATAAAAAGCAGGGATGATATTGTGAAATTTAAGCCACAGATCTTTTTTAGATTTTTACCTTTATGCCTTTTTATTCTTTCGATTTCTTTTGTTTATTCAAAATTCGACTATAAAAATTTTAGCTTATCTTTTTCTCAGGAACTGAAGTATCCCTTTTTTGCAACAAAGGATAAAGAGGGCAATTTTTATGTAATAGATAATTCAAAAACCAGGGTCATTGTTTTTGATAAAGACAAAACAGTAAGTTCTATTTTAAATGGTGGTTCAAGGGAGCTAAATAATTTTTTTTATGCCTCCTGGGTACATAAGGGCAGTGATGGCTTTATTTATATCATAAATATTGTAAATTCTCTTAATAGGTATTCTGTTGAGAAAGAGGAAATTTTGAGGTTTTATCCTGATGGCAGATTTAACCGTGTCATTTTCCAGAAAATTTATGATCAGAGTGATGCTCCTGTGCGATGGGGACGTCTTTTCAATATTCATGAAATAAATAATGAGATCTGCGTTTTTTATATATATCCTGATGGTATTGAACGCCTCAGAATTCACAAAGAAAGTGGTGTTGTTCAAAAAGAAACTATTCTCCTTGGCCACCTTTCTGGATTTCCTGTTAAGTCTATAGACTTTGATGCAAATTATGGCTTTGTCTATCTCACAAAGAAAGGGGAGATTTTCAGACTTTCTGCTGATGGTAAGAGCTCTCTTATTTATGATGGGAAGTGGGAGCCCTCTGGTGAAAAATCTGTGCCTGGTCATGTATCCTTTGTTAAGGATGGTATGATAGCTTTTACTGATCTTGAAAAGAGAACTCTATATAAAATAGATGCAAATAATAAGCTATCAAAATGGATAAGCCCAAAGGACTTGCAGAATTTATCAATGGAGCCCTTTGAGGATCGCATAAAAAACATGAAGGCTTTTGATGATGGCTCTGTCATTGAAATATTTGGCGGTTCGTTAATCTATAAAGAGTCTAACTCATATAAAGTATATGATAAAGATCTCAAGATTAATAATAGGGATTTAGCTTTTCGTCTTTTATGGTTACTTTCTGTTATTGTAGCTTGCATAACTTTTTTGATAATGTTATTTCAGATATATAAATACATATTAAATTACAGTATACCGCTAATATTGAAGCAAATTGGAGCTTATGTTCCAATTGTTATAGCTGTTATGCTTTTTACAAGTTGGTATATTCAGAGAGATTTTTCAAATCGAATAAAAGTTGAACTGGTCAACAGGCTTAATACCTTGCTTAATCTTGTTCCACAGAAGATTGATGGGGATATTGTGGAATCCATTAAGGACCCCCATGATTACATGAGTGAAAGTTATATGAAGCTTCGAGAAAGCCTTCATGCTGCATTGAATTATAATAGAGAGGATTGGAGTGCACCTTTTTATGTCCTTATTCACAGAAGGATTGGAAAATGGCAGTATATGATGATAGATTATGATGATTCAACACAGGTTTACTGGCCCTATGAGTATAATCCAGAGGCTGGATATGTGGATGATGTTATGGCTGGAAAGATTGTTACTGATTTTTCTGAGGATCAGGAAGGAATGTGGCTTTTTGGAAATGCTCCGTTGCGAAATTCAAAGGGAGATATTGTTGCTCTTGTAGAGATTGGTGCAGATCTATACAATTATAAGTATTATGAAAAACTTTTCTTTTTTAAGATAGTTAAGGTAATGTTTATTTCTGTTATGGTTATTACAATTGTTATAATCGTTCTCTCATTTTTTATGATAGCTGCAATTAGAAAACTGAGAAAAGGTGTCCATGAGATTGCTGCTGGCTCATGGGATACTCGTGTTGTAATACGCACTCGAGACGAGGTGCAGGAGTTGGGCGAAGGATTTAATAACATGGCCAGTTCCATAAGGAATTATGTAAATAAAATATCTGCAATTAATCAAATCTATTTTAAGTTTATGCCATATCAGTTTATGGAATATCTCAACATTAAGGACATTACAGAATTAAAGCTCGGGGTTCATTCGCAGGGTTTTATGACTATTATGTTTTCAGATATTCGTTCTTTTACCTCTCATAGTGAATCCTTTACCCCAAAAGAAAATTTTCAGTTTGTTAATAAATTTCTTTCGCTAACAGGCCCAGAGATAAGGCTTCACAACGGGTTTATAGATAAATATATAGGGGATGCAATAATGGCTCTATTCCCAGATGCAGATGATGCTGTTGATGCCGCAATTGCTATGTATAGGAAAACATGCCTTAATCCAGAAACTAAGATAATGATTGGACGTGAACCAATATCCATAGGCATAGGCATTTTCACAGGTCCTGTTATGCTTGGCATAGTTGGCGAGGAAGAAAGAATGTCTTCTACTGTTATCTCTGATAGTGTAAATATTGCCTCAAGGATTGAGTCTCTTACAAAACGCTATGGAACAGGCATTCTTATTAGTAAAAGCACTTTGAATTCTCTTAAAAATCCAGAAAAGTATAGCTACAGATTTTTGGGAAATATTCAGGTGAAGGGTAAAGATGAGCCAGTGGGTATTTTTGAAATTCTGGATTCCCTTGATGAAGAGATTAAGCTTAAGAGAATGAGAACAAAAGAGGCCTTTGAATCAGCTATAAAGGCCTATCATAAAGGAAATTTTTCTTATGCTGTTGATTGGTTCCAAGAAGTTCTTGAGTCAGATAAAACAGATCAGGCTGCAGGCATGTATCTGGAAATGAGTAAGAAAGCTATTGAAGAGAATATCACATCAGGACGCATGATAGTATTTGATACAAAGGAGTAGATTTATGCCGAAGAGATTCTGGTTTTTTTCTTTGCTGTTGCTTTTTGTTGTATATTATATAGCCTCAAATCCGGAGAGACTAAAAAGCAATCCCTTTGGAAGTTATCTTGAGTTTGTCTCTCCCTACAGGTTTATAGAGACAAACTCTCGCGAAAAATATGTTGTTGATAATGGGAAACAGCGGATAATTAAAATAAGTAGCAGAGGTGAGGTTCTTTATATTATCAACTCAGAGTCAGAAAAAGGGATGGGACCTGTTTGTATTCAGGATATTGCGGCAGATGATTATGGAAATCTTTATGTCCATTGCTATGTTCAGGACACCAAAGGTCTTTTTACAGTTAAAGAGTATATTGCTAAATACAATCCCTCTGGCAGAGAGAAAAAGCTGATTTATACTGTGGAACATGAAAAGCCAGAAAGTCGCCTTGCTATTAACTGGACTATTGCAGAGCTTAAGTTCCATGATGGGACTTTAAGCTGGATAAGATTTGATGGAGATAAGGTTTTATACTATAAATACAGAGTTGATAATCCAGAAACAGAAATATCAGAAAGCCTTCTTTTTAAAATGCCAGAGGCTTTATCTATGATAGCTTCTATTGATGTTATTGATGCAAAGAATTATGCATATATAACAAAGCAGGGAAATCTCTACAGAGTTAGAGATGGGTTTAAATCTTTGATCTTCAGCGGGGACAGTCTTGGGACCTTTGAAAAGGGAAGGAGAATAAGTGAACTATCTATTCCAGGATGGGTGCAGCTCTCTAAGGAAGGTTTAGTTTATATGCTTGATATAATGCAGTCACAGATAACCCTTTTTAAGGATAAGGGTAGCAATATTATTTTAAAAGCTGAGGATGTTTCAAAGCTATGTGATGGTCAATATGAGATGTTTTATAGATTTAAAATCTCTTCAGGGAATATCTGTTTTACCAATCTAAATTATATAGTAACTGCAGATTTAGAGGGTAAAATTTTATCTGCTGAAAAGACTGCACGCTTTGGGAAATGGATAGTTTTGGAAAATCTTTTCATTTTTCTTTTGGTTATTTTTTCCATACTTTCACTGTTTATTGTTATCAGGGATTTTTATATCTATGGACTAAAAAGGACTTTGCCTCGTAATTTTGTCAACATTACAGGCATAATTGTGATTATGATTATAACTATGATCATTGCCATAAATGTTTTGATGCCAAATTTTGATAAGCGCTATATGAATGAAACAGAGAGCAAGATTAAAGGACTTGCTCAGGTATTGTGTAATACGTTAAATGGTGATGTCATAAGCAAGCTTATAAACAAACAGTCGGATTATTATAATAATGACTATAAAGAGTTCCGTTCAAAAATGATAAAAGTTTTTGGAGGATATGATACAAATGAAAACTCAGAATGCTATTTTATCATCTATAAAAATTATGGAGGTGAGCTCGCTACGATTATGACTCAAAACGACTCCTACAGTCCTTTTCAGACATATGATTGGCTGAAAAGCGAGGAGGATAATTTATATCTTGAGTCATTAAAGACCGGGGAGATCTACGTTGAGAAGTATTCAGATTCAACAGGTGATTGGATATATGCAATAGGACCAATTAAGGATTCATCTGGTGCTATAACTGCTGTGATTGAAATTGGGAAAAATTTTTATGCCTTTAATGTAGAAAATCGAGCTGTTCGTAGAAATGTTATAATAGAAGTAATTACTGCCATTATTATTGTCCTGATGATATTCATAGAAATATCACTCCTGACAAATGTTCTGTGGAGCAGAAAGAGACATCTTAAGAATAGCTCTGCTGCTTATGATAGGGTGAGCTTTTCTCGATTTCTGGGTTTTTTGTATGAGTTTACCTTTAGCCTTCCTCTGGGTTTTATTCCTGTCTATGCAATAAAACTTTTGGAAGGTAAAGAATTTATGGGTATGAGTGCAGAAATGGCCGGGGCTTTTCCTATTACACTTTCAACATTTGGAATTGTAATAGGAACTATACTTGCCAGCATTATTATGCCAAAGCTTAAGTGGAGAAAAACCTTTGTCGTGGGTTTGCTCCTTGCTGCAGCAGGTCTTTTCTTAACGGGATTGGCTAATACTTTTATAATGTTTACATTAATGATGTTTTTTACAGGAATAGGTCGTGGTTTGCTTCAAATGGCTGCAAGGGGTTTTATCAACACTGAGGATAATCAAGATAAGAGGGGTTTTGCCTTTTCGAATTTAATTGCCGGAGCTGTTGTGGGGATTAATGTTGGTGTAGTTATTGGTGGTCAGATTGCAGATCATATTTCTTATAGTGCGGTTTTCTTTGCTTCAGCTTTAATTGTGCCTATGGTTATTATGTTTATACTATTTGTCATTGAAAAAAATGAAAAAGATGATGTTGTTAAATCTTTCAAGGATACAACCTCTGGAAAGAGAAGTATGACTATTGTTGAGTTTTTATCAAGGCCAATGGTTTGGGGCTTTTTCCTCTTTATATGTGTGCCAAATGCTGTGGCTTATATGTTTTTGCAATATACTTTTCTTATTATTGCAGAGGGCGCAGGCTTTTCTACAACAGATGTTGGTCGTTCCTTTATTTTAAATGGTATGGCTATGTTTTATATTGGACCGTTGCTTTATGATTTTGCTGTTAAAAGAATCGGATTAAAGTGGACCATGATTTCAAGCATTTTTATGTGGTCATTTAGTTTGCTTGTATTTGCTTTTACTGGCAATATTGTTGGAGCAATTATTACAATATTTATAATGGGCATAAGCGAGGGATATGGCAATGGAGCTGTCTATATTTTCTATACAGATAAGATAAAAGAGGTTAGTGAATACGGAGTTGAAAAAGCTCTTGCTGTAAATGAATTCATGACTAACATAGGTCTTGCAGTTGGACCTATTATATTTGCAGGTGCTATGTTGCTTGGAATGCGCCCAGGAATGCTTTTAATTGCAATATCTATGATCTTTCTTGCTGTAATTTATTTTGTGATGCATGCAGTTGCAACAAGGAGGGAGATCCAATAATTTTATATGAAGCAAATAGAGTTGAGAGATTTCTCATTACCTGAGAGACAGCGCTATATAAAGAATTTTATTATGGCATCGCCAGAAATTTCGGATTTTACCTTTAGCTCCCTTTTTATGTGGGCTCAGCATTATTCATTAAAGCTAACCTACTTTAATGATGTTGCATGTATAATATGCACTGGTGGTGAGTTTACGCCATCTCTGCTTATGCCTGTTGGCTATATTGAAGATAAGATAAAAGATATTATTGATTTTTTCTACAATTGGTTTCATGAGAGAGGGCTTGAGCTATATATATCCCATGTAGATGAAAGATTTCTTCCTCTCATAGAATCAGTTCCGGGTTACTCGTATAGAGTTAATTATAATAGAGATTACTCAGACTATATTTACGATAAAAACAATTTTGTGTCAATGAGGGGCTCCAGCTATAAACATTTCAGAAAGAAAATCCATTCCTTCCAGCGGCATTTCCCGGATCATAGCTATGCTCCTCTTTCTGAGATTGATATTCCCGAGTGTCTTGAATTATTGGAATTATGGCGTATTCAAAAAGGCTATGATGCTGATGCCAATGAGACTGCCTATCTTCTTAAAAATTATAGAGACTTAGAATTAAAAGGTGGTATTATAAAAATTGGAGGTAAGATAAAAGCATTTATCTTAGGTGAGTTATGTGGTAAAATGGGATTTGTAATTTCTGGCAAAGGGGATATGAATATTCATGGCCTTTATATCTGTGCTCTCAGGGAGTTTGTAAAAAATGAGTTTGCTCAGGCAACTTATATCAACAGATGTGAAGATCTTGGCATAAAAACGTTAAGGGAGGCTAAAATGTCATGGATGCCTTCAAAGATTTTGCATAAATATAATGTTTTATGCCTCAGGTTGTAATTTATGCGTAAAATAAAAAAATTATTTAATATTGACTTGAAAAAAAAAGCCATTATTGATGATGTTAATTAGTCTAAAAAAATGATTGGAGATTTTATGGCTGCTGTAAAAACAAAAAAATCGACTTCTGCTAATCCCTATTTATCTGTTATTCTTCCTGTGTTTAACGAAGAAGAGTCTCTTACTCTTCAATATAAGGCTGTTTCTGATGCAGTAAAAAAACTTAAAAAGACTTATGAAATAATCTTTGTTGATGATGGAAGTAGCGACTCTTCCTATGATATTCTTAAAGAGATTGCCTCTTCTGATAAAAATGTAAGGCTTGTTCGCTTTCGTAGAAATTTTGGTCAGACTGCTGCTATGGCTGCTGGAATTGATTATTCAAAGGGTGAAGTCATTGTCTTTATGGATTCAGATCTGCAGAATGAGCCAGAGGATATAGGCAAGCTCCTAGAAAAAATAGATGAAGGGTATGATGTTGTAAGTGGTTGGAGAGCAAATCGACAGGATAAATTGATCTCAAGAAAAATACCTTCTAAAATAGCAAACTGGCTTATAGCGCGTGTTACAGGAGTTCCTCTTCATGATCTTGGTTGTTCTCTTAAGGCCTATAGAGGGGAGGTTTTGCGTCAGGTAAATCTCTATGGTGAAATGCACAGATTTATCCCTGTACATGCCTCATGGATTGGTGCAAGGATTACAGAGGTTCCTGTGGGACATCATGCAAGGCAGTTTGGAAAATCAAAATATGGAATAAAGAGAACTTTTAAGGTCTTACTTGATTTAATAACAGTTAAATTTATGGGAAGTTATTCTACAAAGCCAATTTATATTTTTGGGGGCACCGGGATCTTTTTACTCTTGTTGGGATTTTTAAGTGGTGCAGCAGTTGTTGCAATGAAGATTCTTCTCCACCATAATATGATTAGAAATCCTCTCTTGCTTATGACCGTTATGCTAATTATTCTTGGGGTGCTTTTTATACAGATGGGTATAATAGCAGAGATAATGATA
>MWCI01000003.1 GCA_002069965.1 Spirochaetes bacterium ADurb.Bin218
TGGCTCCATCCCAAGATTTATTCTCATCCTGTTTACCTCAGTTCGTTCCTGTTTGGCTGCCAGATCCTGAAACATTTTATAGGATTCACGGCCTCCCGGTGTCCATGTGCAAATGGTATCAAAAATGTGTAGGCCTTCATTTTTTACGGTCTCTACTGTGATTTCACGGCCTGAAGCATCCCAACCTAATACATGTTTTCCCATATTAGTTCACCCCCGCCATAATATTTCTTTTTGAATTTTCAAGAGTTGCTCTTATTGTACTTTTGAGAATTTCATCTGCTTCATTTTGAATTTTTCTGGCTGGACAACAAGCCCCGGCGTTCAGCGTGTTCCCCCCCTTGAAAGATTTTTCAAAAAGTTTAGCAAGAATTATTTCACCTTTAAGAGATGAAACGGAATAGCTCTCCGGTGAAATATCACAAATTTCATTCCAGATTTTAACAAGTTCAGAGAGAGACTTCTCCAGCCGTTTTCCGGTCTTCTCAATATCACTTGAAACGGCTGCAAATTCTTTTTCTGCCTGCTCTCTCTTCTCTGTTCTCACGGTATCAGCATATTGTTTCTTAAGGGCATCAAGAGTTGCGGAATAACGTTTGACAAGCATACCAGCTTTTTCAGCTTGCGCAAAAAGCTCATCCGCTTTTCTTTCATCCCCGGCAGCGGCAGTCTCTCCGGCCTTTACAGGCAAGATTTCTGCCTGTTCCTGTGCTTCCATCAACTGAAGTTCGATTGCTTCAATCTTCATTTTTAATTCACTGCTTTTCATAAATCTTTTATTCTCCTCATGGATATAGTTATTTTTTCACCTGTTCGGTGTTTGATTCAAATATTTCTTTCATCACTTCTTTTGACGCTGTAAGAGAAAGGAAATTGAATATTGATTCCTCACAGTCACTAATGGAATTGAATACCGATTCATAAAAACTATGAAGATGTTCAGCCGTTACTTTCCCGGATGTAATGCTTTCAATCAATCTCATGTATTCATCCGAAAATATTTTTTCGAGACTCCGAAAAGCGGTGTCCTGTACTTCTACAAATTTTTTACCGTCAATATTAATCATTTGCTCCCCTCCTCCGGCTGATAATTTTGGATTTCATCTTGTATCTTTTGTTTTGTTGTATGACATAAGTTTAGAAACAAATTAATCCATCGGTTGATTAGTTCGGGTGTAACTTCTCCGGCGTTAAGGATTTCTTTCCCAAAGTCTTTTATTGATGTAGCTGCGTTTCGCTCAATATTACTATGCAGAGTTTCGATATGCCTGATTAAAAAATATTCAACAAAAGTAGTGTGTAGTAGCACTTTTCGGCGGCGGTCAATTTCCAATTGCAGACGTTCAATTTTCTTTTGAGTCAGTTCCCGATTAAGTTCAGCACCGCTTTTTTCAATGCCGCTTGCCGGAGATTTGATTTCTCCTGTGGGTTTACGTCCGGGAAGTGGCCTGCCTGCCGGAAGTATGGGCGGGATTACAATTTTCTTTATATCAATTCCCCGGCCTTTGACGTATGCTTTATTTTCACTATTATTCAAGTCATAAAGTCCGTCACTGTCACGGATTATATATCCTTTTTGTCGTGCAGCATCGACCGACGAAGGATTAATCCCTAATATTTCAGCGAATTGTTTTTGATTAACTTTTATATTTTTCAACTATAACCTCACTATCTAATTATAAAATCTATGGTATTTTTGATATCGAGCTGTCCATGCGGGCGGGTGCGTCATCGCCCATGAACAAAAACCACCCTTTCCGGAGGACCCTATTTTAAGTAGTCTCTGTTGTATTCCTGCAAAAAAGAATATCTGATATATTTTATTCATTTAATAACCTCACTCAATTAACCGGGCTTAGTTCGTCCCAATCTGGAATATTGCTATTGTCGCAAATGTCGCAATGACGCAAATTTTGAGCCGCTTCTATTTTATTATTTCCTTCTTTTTCTCTAAACAAAGAGGTGGGGATTTTTGCGTCATTTGCGTCTTGCGTCATAATGGAAAAAATACGGCCTGTAGTTGTTCTGGATTTTTCAACTGTGATTCCGAGCGCGTTTAATACACCAATGTTTCGTTGAATAATAGATGATAATGCGCGCGGGTTTTTCGGAAAATCTTTAGCATCTGTTTTAATGAGTTCAAACAGTTCCGACGCTGTACCTGTAAAGGTTTTATGTTCTGAAATGTACTGAGCAATATTTTTTATTGCTGGTGTGCCTTCGCTAATCTCACTCTTTGCCGCTTGTTGGTTTTCGTTTAACGCCCGCAATGTGCTTCCGTGTGTCCATCCGGCGGCGCGTTCAACTGCAATGGTAAATTTTGCAAAGTCCGCCAATCGGGGGAGGGAATCCGTTTTGATTCCTTTTTCAAATTCCCTTAATGAATTTGAAAGTAAGGTTAATAACCCGCCTAAAATTTCGGGTCTTGCCGCTTCGACTTTTTCCCAGAGCTCCTCCTCAGTCAATCGGTGTTCTGGTTTTATTTCATCAAGCTCAATGTCAATGCAACGGTCTGCAAAATCTGGACGGCGTGAAAATTCAATGCCGTTGAAAATTAGAGGATTACAATTTTCAAAAATTGTTTCGTCCATGTCGGTGTAATTTTCTTTCCGTGCAAAGCCTCCGCCTGTTGCAATCGAGCAGCAGCAATCCTGCATTTCTCGATCGAGTGCAGATATATTATCGAATGAAATAATATATCTTTTTGACGCCGCTATAAAAAGATCCCTGACTTCTTTTGGTGTTGTTCTGACTTCGGGGCTTGCCGGGTCTATGAGGAAAGTTATAATTTTCGCTGTTGTTGACTTCGCCGCTCCCGCCGGGCCTCCAATGTTCAGCATTGCAAAACTTCCGCGATTTTTTGGCCTCCCCCTGAGACAAGATTCCATCCATGAAATTAAAAGTTGAAAATCGGTATCACTTTTTATATTGAAAAAGGATTTCAGTTTTTCGAGTGTCCCCGGAAATTCAGGAAGGGGCAGGGGTTTCATTCCTTCGGTGCGCGCAAATATAACAGGCGGATTTTTTGCGATTCTTGAGCCTTTACTATCAGTAACGATAATTGTATTTTTTTTATCACATAAATCTAAATAGCATTTACCGTCAACTGCCGCGACTCTGTTATATATTTGCCTTTCATCGCTCCTGAATTGTGCAAGTCCCCGGAGTGTTTGCAACGCTTCTTTCATCGCCGTATCTGAGGGAGTTCTCCCTATCTCTTCAAAAAATAAAAATGATAAAAAATCTTTCGAATCCTTGCCGCCGATTAAAAGCGCCCTGTTGCCGTCTATTATATATGGCCTGTTTTTATCGTTGCATAATTCATATTTAGAAACGAGTTCCAGAATTTGATTGGATTCTTTTTTCGCCATTAGTTGCTTGCTCCTCTAAATGCAGAATTTACTGCGGCTTGAATTTCGCGGTTTGAAAAATCGGAAGAGTTCAGGAAAGATAAAAATTTTATAATTTCATCGGGTCGGTGTCCTTGTTTCCTTGCGAACCTTGCGAACTGAAAAGAAAAATTGTTGCGGTTTCCCTGTTCGGGTGAAATTCCTTGTTTCTGGATTACATCGAAAATTTTATTTAAAGAAACATTATTCCCGGTGCGCGGTGTGTATAGTGCAGGTGTGTTTGTGTTGTTTCTGACTGGAATTATTTTTATAAGTGATTCGGGGAGGGGAGAAATATTTTCCGGGTCACCGTGTGCAATGTATTTGCCTTTGTTGCTCTCACTCCCTGCAATAGTGATAAATGCACGGTATTTAATTTCAAGTCCTGGCTTTAATTCGAGAGAGACATAATCCCGGTTGTCACTAAAAAAATAAATGTGAACTCCGCCGGACGGTGTTAAAACGTGGTAATTATCGCGCGGGTCATATCCGATTATTGCAATAATTTCTTTCAGTCCGTCCTTGCCATTTTTAAGGTCGAGATCAATTCCAATCAACCCGGCGGTGTATGGCCGAAAAATAAAACGCCTGACCTTTTTATTATTATACCAGTCCATCAATCCGGCACGGTCTTTTATCCGGTTTTCAGGTGTATCTTTAAACAAGGGTCTGCCGTCCAGTGTTGCGGGTAATATGTAACCGCCGCGCTTGAATATTACAGAGGCTTTCATTATTCCGCGCCTGCGATCAGATAATTTTTCCCGCAAAAAAAACAGCATCGCGCAATCTCTAAATTTTTAAGGCCATGAAAATTTAGAGTTTTACAGTTTGGACAAATGCACCCGATTTCCGGCTTGCCATAACTGGTAAAATATTTTTCAGAAATTAAAGCAATATTTAAAAGTGCTTGACTGTCCGCCTGCGGTCTGTTAGTTGTTGTAATCATATTTTCTCCTCTCCGTTCTCTGTTCATGCCGCCGGATTTGCCCCCGGCGGTTTTGCATTTCCTTAGCAGATTTTATTCCCTCTGATTCGGTCATTCATTTCGGCTTTTGAAACAAACAGCGTCCGATTAAGTCTATAAGCGGGAATACGTTTATTCATGATTTCATTATAAAACCACTGTTTCGACATTCCGTAATATTCCGCCGCTTCATTTATTCTGAGCAGGTCTTTACTAACATCTGTTATATTATTGACCCCATTTTGAGATCTCATACTTACCGGAAACGTATTGTCTTTACTAACATCTGTTATATTATTGACTTTCATGTCGTCCTCCTTTTCTTATCTGTTTTATATATAGTTGAGTTTTATTTTTTTGTCACGTATTTATTTATATTTTACTATTTTAATTTGTCTATGTAGACCCATGTAGACCCATGTAGAATTGTTAGGGAATAAAAAAGGGGATACTGTTTAAAGTATCCCCGGCGGTTGGCGTTAATCGTTATGCGGTTGTTATGTGGTTAAAGTGTCTTTGATAATTGTTTCAATGCAATTTAATTTTTCTGTATGATTTGCATTTGTGTAATATTTTTTCTTTCCATCTCTGGGAGTTGTGTCCTTAAAATCATATTTAAATTCAGAAAGTATAAATTCATATTTCCATACTTCATCCCGCACATCTGTTTGATATTCAATTAAATTTTCATCAATCAATTTTAGATTATGCAGGGCTTTAAAGGTTAATATAATATTTTCCAGTTTCCCGGTCGGTTTTCCCTTCCCTGAATATTTTAGAATTTTTCCGTTATTTAAAGCTGTATATATTTTATGTTTCTCTTCATCTGAAATTAACCATAAATTTCCGGGTTGTTTTTTGGTATTGCCCCCGGTGGTATTTAAACGTTTATATATTTGTGCAAGTTCAAATAATAAAAACATACTTCCATATCTATATTTTTTTGAGACTGTAAAAGTTAAATGACCTTCCCATTCAAAAAAAGTTTTTAATACTCCCTGTTCGTGAATATCGCTGTAAATATCTTCAAATGAACGATAAACAAATTTACCGTTTGAAAGTGTTTTAATATTTGTTTCGACTTCTTTTTTTATTTCATCAATGGATTTATTGGGGTATTTTTCTTTTATACTTTCAAAGTAATATTTATGCCAAAATAAAATTTCATTATGGATATTATGAGCTAAATATATTGGAATATTATGTTTATCATTTTTAAAGCTGACATATTCCTGTAAATGCTGAATTTGTTGTAATTCATTTTTTAAAACGGCCATTTCTTCTAAAACATCTTTTCTGAGTTTTTCGGCCTGCTCCGTTGTAATGTCCGGGATATTCTTAATTTGTTCAATGACGGGAAATTCTTTAAATCCGTTGTTTGAATCGATAGAAAATTTTGTTAGCATATTCTCGCGCCTCCTGTCGTGCGATTCCTGATTATTATATAGAAGGGAAAACAGTTCAGGAAAACTGTCTTGTCGGTGTGGCTCATGACTTCCGCGCCTATCCCTTCAATGTATGAGACATAATATTTAATAGAGTTACAATAATTATTTAGCTTCATTAAAAAATTTTTCCTGCAATAATAAAATCGGTTTTTGGTCGTCAAGCATACTGTGGAAATAATGCTCTGTCATTTCGTCCCCGCCGTGTGACAATGTGTATTGAACTGTAAATTTATTTACTCCGTTGTTTGTTAAAAATGTATTCCAGAAGTGACGGTGTGAATGTGCTACAATCCTGCGGCGTTTGCGGTCTGCGGGTGTTATTCCGATTTCTTCAAGGGCATAATATAAATATTTCAGTATAACCTTTTTATCAATCGGTTTTCCCTCTGTCTTGTCTGAATAGAATAAAAATGAGTCCGGGGTTTTATATGGGTTATTGTCATATAATTCTTGTAAAAGGATCTGGAGCGGGGGAGCTATTGCGATTACACGGGATTTTTTATTTTTTGTTGTTTTTGTTAATTCGAGTTTTTCAGTGTCCCATGTTTTATCAATTTCAATATATCCGGGGTGAATGTTTTTTAGCTGGATTCCCTGAGCTTCTCCGGCTCTCATGCCAGTGAAACACATGGTTAAATTTATCAGGTATGAAATGCGGTGCTTCCATTCAGTATAAAAGAAAAGCTGTTGAACTTCATCCGGTGTCAATATCCCCGGCCTTCTATCGTCCAGAGTGACTTTTATAATCTCCGGTACATACTGAATATATTTTAATTTTTTAGCCTGCTTCAATATTTCACTTAAACAGGTTAATACATGGTTTACTGTTTGCGGTGCAAGCTTTAACTCATAAGATAAATGCTGTCTAAATAATTCGACCTGATTGTCATTAAGTGAGGTTAGGGGAGTATTTTTAAAATAGGTTATTATATATTTGTTGGTTAATCGCTGTTTTGTTTCAGTCCATTTCTGAGATATGCTTTTATTATCGAGTCTTTTCTTTCTGATATAAACGCCGTCCCAATCATAGAAATTTTCAGCAAAACTTTTTAATCTGATGTTTTCATTCTCTACAACGTCCCCGGCTTTCAGGTAATCCCGCGCCCATTTTTCCGCGCGGCTCTTTGCAGTCTCCCCGGTGCTTTTTGGATTTGAACGGCTTCCATCCGGCAAGCGAAAACGAGCATACCAGATGTCACCCCGTTTAATTAAAGTGAAGTCTTTAGCGGTTGCACTCATAATAAACCCCCGTTTATTTGGTAACAGTTCTCATATATAAAAATCAATTTGAAAACTGTTATTTTTAATTTGGTAACAATTTGGTAACAGTTACCCGATTTAATGGTTTATTTTGGATACTAATATTTGACTTTAAAATAAAAAACCCTTGATTGAACCAAGGGTTTTTTATTCGGGGTGACTGGATTTGAACCAGCGACCACATGACCCCCAGTCATGTGCGCTACCTGGCTGCGCCACACCCCGTATAATGAACATATAAATCAAGGGAGCTCTTCTTGTAAAGAAAAAATATATACCTTATATAAAAATTTTAAAGCATTTGTATTGTCTTTTAAGAGTTGTTATTCTGGAAAAAATCTTTTATTTTTTTGGCTTTCCTTTCTCCTATTCCATCAATTGTCATGAGCTCAGAAATTTCTGCTGTTGCAATATTTTCTATGGATTTGAACTTTTGTAATAGAGCCATTTTGTTTTTGTGACTTAGATCTGGAATATTGTCAAGTTTGGAAGACGTTAAATCTGTATCTCTTAATTTTCTGTGATATGTGATTGCAAACCTGTGAGACTCATCTCTTATTTGCTGTATAAGTTTTAAGGCATTGCTGTTTTCCTTTAACCTGAGGGGAGCCTTTTGGGGGTGAGTATATATCTCTTCAAATTTTTTTGCTATTGAGATGATTTTCAGATCTAAGTTAAAATTCTCAGCAGCTTCAATTGCGCGGCTTAGTTGAGTTGGCCCTCCATCAATAACAATGAGATCTGGAAAAGGGAGATTTTCATTTACAAGGTGCTGAATCCTTCTTGAAAGTGCTTCATGGATCATTCCTGGATCATTTGCGCCTTCATAGCCTCTGATTTTAAATCTTCGGTAAGATTTTTTATCTGGGAGACCAAGCCTGAATTGCACCATCGATGCCACCGGGAATTTTCCCTGTATATTGGAAATATCAAAGCAGACTATAACCTCAGGGATAGCTTCAAGTCCCAGTATCTCTGCAAGCTCTTCCAGCGCAGCAATTGGCTCCAGGGAGGAATTTCTCTCTGCAGCAAGTATGTCAATGTTTTTTCTTATCATCCGCATGATGGAATGATCCTCTGAGCTTTTTGGATGGCCTATTATTATCTTTTTTTGTGAAATTTCACAGAGGTGTTGTTCTATAAGTTTTTGGTCAGAGATTTTATTTTCTATCACTATTGTTTCTGGAATATCTTTTTCTTTATAATATTCTACAATAAATGATTGTATAATATCCTCATCTGTGCTGTATTGAGCATTGTCAAAGAGAGAGAGTTTTCTTCCATTTAGAATCCCTCTTCTGAATTCAAAGACAATTACAATGGCTTCACTTCCAAAAATCCCGCAGGATATAAAATCCACATTTGAAATTTTTTGAATATCTACTTTCTGAGTCATTGAGGTTTTTTGAATGTCGAATATAATATCCCTTATGGCTGCTGCTTTTTCGTATTCAAAATTTTTTGAATAGTCAGACATTTTTTTATTAAGACGCTCAACTACAGGTTCTGTATTGCCTTCCAGAAATTCAATGGCATTGTCCACAAGGGATCTGTATTCATCTCTGGAGATTTTATTCTGGCAAACCCCGCAGCATTTTTTAATTTGATAGTTCAGGCATGGACGTTCACCTTTTTTTAGAGGAATTTCTCTGTTGCAGCGTTTTAGCTTAAAGATATTGTTTATCATATTGGCAGTATTCTTTGCTGCTCTTGCATCAGTAAATGGACCAAAAACCTTTTCTGTAGTTTTGTCTATGGTTCTTGTATATAAAACTCGTGGATAATCTTCGTTTATGGTGACTTTTATATAGGGGTAGCGCTTGTCATCTTTTAAACGTATATTAAATTTAGGCTTATGCTTCTTTATGAGGTTGCTCTCAAGTATCAAAGCCTCTATCTCTGATTCTGTTACTATGTATTCAATTGAAGAGATATTTTTAACCAGAACTGATGTTTTTGGATCCTTGTCTTTATTGCTAAAATATGAAGAGACCCTTTTTCTTAGAGAATTAGCTTTCCCTATATAAATTATATTTCCAGAGTTATCCAGCATGATATACACACCTGGCTCATCTGGAAATCCTGAGATTATTTCTTTTAAATTAGATTCCTCTTTCATAATTTTTCCTTAAATTTTAAGTTATTTTAGTTGCTTTTTATTGTAAAGTTATTATTTTTAATTTAAATTTTTAGCCCATTTGGGCTTTTTTTGCTTGACTTTTTTGACCGTAAAAAATGTAATTTTTTAAGGTCTTTAGTATTTTTGGGCTACTTGACAGGATAGGTAAATTAACTATTTTCTACCCGGGTAAAGTGGTTTTGCTTCTAAGCAAAAGAGGAGTTTAGCCATGAATAGCATAAGTGCCTCGGGGAAAAATTTTCTGCTTCGATACGTTGACCCCTCTATGATTTTTTTGGTAAAAAGAGGTCAACAACTGGTCTTTGTTGGTTATATGTTCATCATAGCAGAGACTTTTGTGGCAATAAGACTTGGACTCACTCAAATCAAGGTGGAGCAAATAGCCTTTCTCTCATTTTTCTCTATCTCTGTGTCACTTTTTCTTATATTATTTCTGGAATTTAAAAAGGTCTTGTTGCTATGGCATGAGTATTTTGTTTTTGCTGTAGATCTCATAGCTTATCTTGTGTTTTTTATATTGTGGTCATACTGGCTTGAGGATATGAGATTTCTTGGTCTTATTAGCTCACTCATTGCAATTGGCATCTGTCATTCTTATGCAAGCTTTGGTCAGTCTCTGAGCTTGTCTCTTTTGACTTTGCTTTCCTATGGAAGCCTCTCTTATGTTGCAATTGTCCTTAATGGTCAGAGTGGCTCCTTTGTGAGAGAACTATTTTTTGCATTCTGCCTGATACCTGCCTTTATACTTTGCGCAATTACTTCCAAGGCAGTGGACACTCACAAGAGAAGATTAAAAAAAGCAAGACAGGAGCTTGAAAGGAAAAATGAAGCTTTATTTGAACTCAATGAGACTCTGAAATTTGAACAGGCACTTACAGAGGCAGAGATGGAGCTTGCCCATGACATCCAGTGTGCCCTTTTGCCATCAAAGGCCCCGGATGTAAGCGATTGGGATATTGCTTTTTATTCACGTCCAAAATCTTCAGTTTCTGGTGATTTCTATGATTTTTATAGCTCCAATGGAACTCTTGATGGTCTTGCGCTTTTTGATGTATCAGGCCATGGAGTAGCACCTGCACTTGTGACTATACTACTTAAGCCTTTGCTTTTTAAAAATTTTAATAAATTTAATGATAATCCTGTGAAGATTTTTGAACAGAGCAATAAAGAGGTTCTGGAAGATCTTGAAGATGTTAATATATACATCACAGGGGTATTGCTTAAAATAAAAGGAGCTGAGGTTGAGTATTTGAATGCGGGCCATCCAGATATCCTTTACCTTAAAGACAATGGTAAGGTAGAAGCAATTATAGATGAGGATGATAGCTTCAAAGGCAGGCCTCTGGGAATAGGGGATGTTCTTGATTATTCATCTTTTACTTTTAATGTCAACAACAATGAGATGCTTCTGCTTTATACTGATGGTCTTATAGAGAGTAGAAATAGTGGTGGAAAGCAATTTGGCAGCGAAAATTTGACTTTATCTTTTTCAAAGTGCTATGGTATGTCTGCATCGGATTCCTTGAATTTTATTCTTGAGGAGTTTTATTCCTTTCTTGGAAATTCGCAGCCTATTGATGATATTACCGTGATAATTGCAAAAAAACTTTAGCCTATTTTTATTATGGTATTTCGATTTGTGAGTTTTCAATTATCGATTTCGCAAGCTGAGGCGGAGTGTTATCTAAGAAATCTCTCAAATCTTCTCTATGCTCAAAGGGACGCTTGAGAATAATCTGTGAAGCTCTTTCTTTGCCAATGCCAGGTATAAATTCAAATGATTTTGCAGGGGCCTTGTTTATATTGAAAGGAACTGGCAAAGCAGAGAGAGACCTTTCTCTGTGCCCAGTAATTATGACATCCTGAAAAGATTTAAACTGAAATTCCCCAGGGATTTTTACTGTGATGGAATAGCTTGCAATTTGCTTTGCAAGAGAGTAACCCTCTCTTATTTCAAGGACAAAATTATCTCTGAGAATTGTGCCTGTTGGATAAATCTGGCGCAGCATCAAATTATCAATCTCATCACGGATTTTGTCACGGTAGTATTCAAATCTTTTTGTAATGCCATTGGTGATTTTGTATTTTTCTGAGTAAATTGGAGTATCTGGATAGGGCTGCAATTTCCTTATATTTATCCGCTTAACAAGTAAACCTTCCTCTGCTATTCTGGCAAGATAATCATAGTTAATTCTAAATGTATCCATGGTTTCACCTTTAAGTCCATGGATGAGATTTATGCCAGGAAGCAATGCTGGTATTCCATCAACTCGAAAGCCGCATATATCGTTTACCATTCTCACAGCCATCACAGCCTGTTCAGGTGTAACCTTAAGAGAGTTAAGCTTAACTACCTCTTTATCAAAGGATTCAATTCCAAAGGGGAGTGTATCCCCTGGAGTTACAGCTTTTGCTATTGTTTCAAGAATTCTTGAGGAATGCTCAGGCCAGTTTACAATGGAGCCAGGATTTGCATTGTCGACATTCAGTATTTTGATTTTTCCTGAATCTTTTCTATGCTGAAGTTCAGAGAAAAGTTCCGTAACTGCAGAAGGTTCAGGCTGAGGAAATCCGTTGCGATAGACCTTGAGATTGCTGCCAAACTGAATAATATCCGGTTGCCTGCCTATGCGAAAGCGAGTTGCCCCTGCAGAAATAAGAGAGTCAACCTCTTTAATAATATCTTCTGTTTTGCGAAATTCAATTATTTTTATAAGGCCCTCAGAGCAAAAGGAACAATGACTTTCACGGGGGCATCCTCTGCCTGTTTCAATTTCACAAATTATATCCGGGAACCATGGATGCTTTTTAATTATCTCTGCCCCGGCAACAGACCATTGAGCAATTTCTTCGGTTGTTCTTGGCAGATCGATTGGTTCACCTTTTATGAGTGTAAAGGCAAATTTTTCTATATCATTTTTTATTGTTACAACATTCCCAAGCCCACTGTCAACTGCACGATTGATGAGACCGCCAATTGCAATTTTAATCTTTTTGTTTTGTCTTATGATTTTGTTGATCTCAGTCAGAGTGCCTATTCTGGCACCAAGATATTTTCCTGGCACAACAGCGCCACCTGTGAGAAATACGTGTTCATAGTCATCGCTAAGAGAAAAGTTGTTGTTTCTTAAGTGATCAATTGTCTGATAATCAATAGACTCTGGCGATAGACCAGCAGAAATAAGAGCTCCATATATATACCTTGGGTATGGAGAAATAAATGGCGGCACCCCAAGACATGCTGGTTCATCAACATAGCAATCCAGTATTAAATATCGTTTCATAGTCTTTTTAGCGCTGTTTCAATATCACTGTGCATATAACTTTGTATTTTTTCTTCAAGTTCAAGAATGAAGGATTTATTCTTGAGTATCAGTTCCTTTGCTTTATCTGTAATTCCATATCTCTCAACAAGATCGGCAACTCTTTCGTCCACAGAAACTATTTTATCATGCATAACCCTTTTGTCTGCATAATAAACAATCTCTTTTTCAGATAAAGGTATTTCTCTCTTGTAATCATTAAAGACTACATGGTTTTCTACAATATCAGCTATAGTATCAAATCCCATCCTGCGTAGCATCTGGCCACCTAAGAGGTCATGTCTCATCTCTTTATGAATAATTGCATGAGTTTTTGCTATATCGTGCAAAAGTGCTGCTGCAATTAGCAAATCTTTATTAATTAAAGTTTGATCCACAAGATTGTTATAAATGGCAACTGAAACATTTTTTACCTGAATGGAATGATCCACTATATTAGGAAACATTCCAGAATTACGTATTATGAGAAAACATTCCTCTTCACTGGGATATTTTATAGAATTGTTCATATTACGCTGTCTTTGCTTTTATATATCATGCCTTTAAAAAGTCTATCAAGATTTTATTTTTTTTAAATTAAAATTAAAAAATTATTCCTAAACTATAGTTTAGGAATGAAAGAATGGGTATTTATTGTCTATCAAATAGTTTCAGAGCACCTTTAAAAACTCATAAAAAACTTGCAAAAAAAGCGAGGAGACATAATATTGAAGCATCTTAATTGAAATAGCGCTGTTTTTCCATGACAGGGGCTAAAATGAATAAGAATAGGGGGGCATCACATTACGATTATGTGTTCCTGTTTAAGGTGCTGATTATACAGAAGTTTTATGGGTTATTGGATGAGCAGACAGAATATCAAATATTTGGAGAAGGAAGGCATTATTGAGGGAGTCGTTATAAAAATTAGGTTTTTAGAAGTCCGCTTCAATTAAAAATCACTGATACAAATTGTCAGATAAATAATTTTTTATTTTTTAAATAGAGTTATTGACATGTTATGTCAAAATATTAAAAATGATAACAAATAGCTTAAATTACTCAACATTTGATTGTATTTCAACTTCTAAATGAATGGGAAAAATTTAAGATATTAAATAAACAATACATAAGGAGTCAATTATGAATATGCCGGGTATTGGAGAATTGATAATAATCTTTCTTATAGTTCTGGTACTTTTTGGAGCTGGAAAAATACCTGTAATTGCCCGCGACCTGGGTAAAGGGATCAGGGATTTCAAAAAGGCTCTCTCTGGCGAGTTGGATGATGATAAAAAGGATAAATAGTGTTAATGAAAAATCACAGTGAATATTTAAATAAAAAAAAGGATTTTATCAGGGAAAACTCTTCACTTTCAGAAAATTTTTTTACATTTTATACAGGTCTTTTTGAACTACAACAAAAGGCCTATGATGCCTTAGGGGAAGTGTCTCTGAGTTTTGAATCCTGCGGAAAGGATAACCTCCCATTTTTGAAGATAGAACATCTTAAGCTGGATTCTAAGATATTGGATGTATTAAATATCTTGGCTCTTGACATATCTTCAGAAATAAAAAAAACAAATCCTGGAATGGATTTTTCTGCCTTTGAAAGTTCTTTTGTTACAGATGCAACAGATTTGCTTAAGAGTTTGCTTGCCAAGGATTACTCTTACTTTGAATTAAAAGAAAAGGCTTATAAGCTTGATATATCAGAGATACTTTTTATGGTCCATAATATTTTTAAGCCTTTGATGATTAAAGCAGCTGAGAATGCTAATTTAAAAATAGAAAAAGAAGACTGGCTTAGAGGCGATTGCCCCTTTTGTGGCTATTTACCAGACTTTAGCAAAATAGTTGAATCAGTGGATAATAAGCGTAAGCTTCATTGTTCGCTTTGCGAGAGTGAATGGGAATTCCCAAGATTGCAATGTCATGTCTGTGGAAATGACAATCAGGAGACTCTCGGTTACTATGAATATGAAGGCACAGACTATAGAATCTATTATTGTGAGCATTGCAAGAGTTATATTAAGGCATTAAAAATTCCTAAGCTAAAAGAAGAATCTAACATAGACCTTGCTGTTGAGGATATTGTAACAGGTTTCCTTGATTCTTCCATGATGCAGAAGGGATATGTTAGATGTTAATTTATAAGATAGAGGAGATCTAAATGAAGCCATGCAGGGTAGATGAAAAGGGAGAGCAGATTTTAAGAATTCTCTCAGAAAACAGTAAAATGGATTTTCTTGATATTGCAAAACAGATAAATTCCACTCCAGAAGAGGTTGAAAGTTATATAAAGGAATTTGAGAAGGAGAAAATAATTCTTGGATATAAAGCAAATGTAAACTGGCAGAGAGTGCGCCAGAATGACGTTAAAGCATTAATCGAGGTAAAGGTTATCCCGGAGCGCAAAGTTGGTTTTGATGCTGTTGCTGAATCCATTTATAGATTTCCTGAGGTTTCCACTGTATATCTAATTTCTGGTGGCTATGATCTTCTTGTTCAGGTGGATGGTTTGAGTCTCAGGGAAGTAGCTCAGTTTGTTTCAGAAAAGCTTGCAACTATTAAGGGTGTTCAGTCCACTGCAACTCACTTTTTGCTCAAAAAATATAAAGAGGATGGCGTAATACTTGTAGATCATCCAGAAGTAAAAAGACTCCCTGTTACACCATAAATTATGAATATAGAACTTTCATCTGTATATAAATTGCTCAAAAAAAAATATGGGTCACAAGGGTGGTGGCCCATTGTAAACCCAGATACTGGCAAAAGCGAGTATGCTCTTGGGGTTCCTCGCAATACGGATGATATTTTTGAAATAGCAATTGGAGCGATACTCACTCAAAACGTAGCCTGGATTAATGTTGAAAAGGGAATTGCTAATCTAAAAAGAGCAGGTATTTTTTCACCTCAATCACTTTTAAAGGCAAAGGAAGATAAAATTGCTTCTTTAATTACCTCCACAGGGTACTATAATCAAAAGGCAAAAAAGATTAAAAATTTTCTCCAGTGGTTTAAAACTTATGACTTTAATTTTCAAAATTTTTCGAAGCTAAAGATTGAGGAGATGAGGCGTCAGCTTCTTGAAATAAAAGGTATAGGTCCAGAAACAGCGGATTCCATTTTGCTTTATGGTTTAAAAAAGAAAATTTTTGTTGTAGATGCTTATACAAAGAGAATTTTTAGCCGACTGGGGTTTTTCCCAGAGTCTTACTCCTATGAGCAGATGCAGGAATTTTTTGATAATAATTTTAAAGGAAATGTTTCTTCTTATAATGATTTTCATGCTTTGATAGTTGTTCATGGTAAGGATATATGCAAAAACGATCCTTTATGTGGTCAATGCTTTTTAAACTCCTATTGTATTTATTGCCTTGACCATCTTGGATAGAAATTTTTTGCGGCCATTTTTAAGGCCGCCTTTATTAAAAGGTATTAAACTTTACATATTCTTCTAAATTTCTTCTCCATGCCCTTGGAAGCAATTTTAGACCAGGCTTAGCGTATCCGAGAGCAATTAGCATTGGCACTATTCTATCCTCAGGGATATTGAAATTTGCCTTAACCTTTTCTTCTGAAAATCCATCCATTGGGTGACTCTCAAATCCCATACCCTTTGCAGCAATCATTAGGTTCATTGCAAAGAGAGAAGTGTTTTTTACAGCAAAAAGTTTTCTCTCTATAGAATCCTTATCTTTGTGCTGAGCAAAGGGCATACTTTTAGTATTTTCAACATCGCTTTCCTTCATGTATCCCAGCTCTACCCAGCTTTTAAGAACTCTGTCAATGTTTTGTTCTATTGCACCAGGGTTTGCAATGATTATGAGTGTTGCGGAGGCCTCTGAAACTTTTGGTTGATTAAAGGCACATCGCTTTAATATTTCTTTTTTTGCTGGATCATTTACAACTACAACCTCCCATGGTTGCAAATTCATGCCAGATGGAGCTAAGGAGGCCAAAGCAATGAGCTCTTTAATCTTCTCATCTGGAATTGTTTTCTCTTGATCAAAAAAGTTTATTGATCTTCTATCTTTAATGGCGTTTATAACTTCCATAGAATTTTTCTCCTTACAGGATTTTAATTATATAAATATAGCTTTATTTTTTGCTTTTGTCACTAAATTTTTTAAGATTTAAAATTTTATCTGGATTTTAGTGCTAATTGGTGACTTTTCTCTCGGGCTGTATTATATTTGCTGTAACTTTGATGTTTTAAGATAGTTCTTATATATATATTTTTTTATATAAAATTTTAAGGAGTTTTGTATGCTTGAGAAAAGTAACAAGCCAATAAACAGACAGATTCTGACAAAAAATAAATCTCTTGGGCTGGATGCGGAATCTATTAAGGAATCCTTTGTAAATCACATGGAATACTCCCTTGGCAAAGATGAGTATTCTGCAACAGATCATGATTGTTATAGCAGCATAGCTCTTGCAGCAAGGGATAGGCTAATCGAAAGATGGATAAAGACTCAGCAGGCATATTATAAGCATAACGTAAAAAGAATGTATTATCTTTCTCTTGAGTTTTTGATAGGAAGAACCCTTGGAAATAGTCTTATAAATCTTGGAATGTATAAAGAGGCAGACAGGGCTCTGATGGATCTTGGTTATAATCTTGAGGAGTTGAGGGAAATTGAATGGGATGCAGGCCTTGGAAACGGAGGTTTGGGGAGGCTTGCTGCCTGCTTTATGGATTCACTTGCCACCTTGGCTCTGCCAGCTGCTGGATATGGGATACGATATGAATATGGAATATTCTTTCAAAGCATTAAAGATGGTTATCAGGTTGAGACTCCAGATAACTGGCTTCGGCTTGGAAATATATGGGAATTCCCAAGACCAGAATTTTTATATAATGTAAAGTTTTATGGAAGAGTAAATCAATATGTAGATCAAAATGGTAAACTTTGCTGTGAATGGATAGATACTGAAGATATAATGGCAATGGCCTATGATACACCTGTCCCTGGATACAGAAATAATACTGTCAATAACCTGAGACTCTGGTCTGCAAAGGCATCACGGGAATTTGATCTGAATTATTTTAATGATGGGGATTATATTAAGGCAGTAGCAGAAAAATCCATATCAGAAAATATTACAAAGGTTCTCTATCCCAATGATAATGTCTTTGAGGGGAAGGAGTTAAGGTTAAAGCAGGAGTATTTCTTTGTATCTGCCACAATGCAGGATATCATCCGCAGATATAAAAAAACACACGGTGATTTTTCGCAGTTTCATGAAATGGTTGCAATTCAACTCAATGATACTCATCCAGCTATTGCTATACCAGAGCTTATGAGGATACTGATGGATGAAGAAGGCCTTGGTTGGGAGGACTCATGGAATATCACAGTAAAAACCTTTGGCTATACAAATCATACCATACTGCCAGAGGCTCTGGAAAAATGGCCTGTGGCTCTTATGGAAAAGGTTTTGCCTCGACACATGCAGATTATTTATGAGATAAATAGAAGATTTATAGAAGAAGTAAGCATGAAGTTTCCTGATAACAATAGCATGATAAGGGATATTTCAATAATAGAGGAGGGCCCGGAGAAAAGGGTGCGTATGGCAAATCTTGCTATAATTGGAAGTCACTCAATAAATGGAGTTGCTGCATTGCACACAGAGATTCTCAAAAATCAGGTTTTTAAAGAGTTTTATCGTATATGGCCCGAAAAGTTTAATAATAAGACTAATGGAATAACACAGCGCAGATGGCTCAAGCTTTGTAATCCAAGGCTTTCAAATCTTATTACAGAAACTATTGGAGACAGATGGGTAACAGATTTGTATGAGCTTAAAAAGCTACAGGATTTCAAAGATGATCCATCCTTCCAGGAAAGATGGATGAAGGTTAAAAGAGATAATAAGGAGTTTTTAGCAGGATATATTTTAAGTCGCAATGGCATCGCTGTTAACGTTGATTCAATGTTTGATATACATGTTAAGAGAATTCATGAATATAAGCGTCAACTACTCAATGTCCTTCATGTTATTACATTGTATAATAGAATAAAGGATAACCCTTCTAAGGATTTTGTGCCACGAACAGTTATTTTTGCAGGCAAGGCTGCACCAGGGTACTATATGGCAAAGCTTATAATCAAGCTTATAAATTCAGTTGCAGATGTTGTAAATAGTGATCCAAAAGTCAGAGATGTTTTAAAAGTGCTATTTTTACGCAATTATGCAGTTTCAAATGCAGAAAAGATTATTCCTGGAGCAGATCTATCTCAACAAATTTCAACAGCTGGTACAGAGGCCTCTGGCACTGGCAATATGAAATTTGCGCTTAATGGTGCAATCACAATTGGAACTCTTGATGGTGCAAATATTGAAATAAAGGAAGAGGTTGGTGAGGATAATATCTTCATCTTTGGACTTGATGCTGAGGGGGTTTCTTCACTGAAACGAAGCGGCTACAATCCCTTTTATTATTATAACAATAATCCTGAACTTGCAAATGTTATAAATCAGATCCAGGGTGGATTTTTTTCAAAGGGCCAACCTGATCTATTCAGGCCAATTGTGGATTCTCTTTTGTATCAGGGGGATGCCTTTATGCTCTTTGCTGATTATGATTCTTATGTTAAGTGCCAGGAGGAGGTGAGCAAAACTTATCTGGATAGAGCTAAATGGGCTGCTATGTCTATAATGAACACAGCAGGGATGGGCAAGTTTTCCACTGACAGAACCATCATGGAATATGCGCGGGATATATGGAATATCAAGCCAGTGGAGATTAAGGTGCCATAATGATTGGCACCTTGCAAAAGCATTTTATTTAAGCAGAGTTACAGCTGCTTTCCACAAAACAGAAGGATGACTACTGCCTTTGTAAATTTTCTCGTCTTTTTTGGATAGTCAAAATCTGACCAATAGAAAGCAAAATCCCGAGTCCACCAGCAAAGAATATAAAAAATATAGAACCATAGTTTAGCATATTAAAATTAAAACTCAGTTACATTAAAAGTCAAGTTATAAACTTTTTATTGGCAGTGAGAATTAAAATTTCAAAAATATATTGACAGCTATATATAATCTATACTGTTTGATATAGATTAAACGAGGGGTGAAAGTCGTGGGAAAGGAGAATTCTTATAGTGTAATAAAAAGATTTTATATATATTCTATTTTGTTTGGCATTTTTATGGGTATAATTTTTCCTATATATGCAGATATATTTGTTGAGAAATGGGAAAATGAAAGCATGCATCTATTCTTTATGATTGGATGTATATCAGCAGGAATTTTTGTTGGAGCTTTTAGTTGTCTTATTTTCAGGCTTACGATTCTTAAAATCATAAAGGATTTAAATACTCAGTTTTCAAAACTTTCAGATTTAGATAATAATCTCTCTGTAAGGATTGACTGCAATTCTGCTGATGAGTTTGGAGTTTTATCCTCTGATTTCAATGCCTTTGCACAGTTTATATGCACTCTTGCAACTAAAATCAAAATATCATCAGAGAGATTGTTTTCTTTTTCTAAGGGGCTTGTTGAAACATCTAATTCTCTTATGGACTCTTGTCAGAGTGAGGCAAGCTCTGTGGAGCAAATAGCAGCTTCAATTGATGAGGTTGCCTCAAGTGTTGAAAGTGGATCTCAAAAGGCAAGTCAACAGTGTGAGAAGATTGAGCAACTCATGACTAATATTTATAATCTCTCGGAGGAGATCAATACTATGAACAGCAAGATAGCAGAGTCTTTAAGCAGAAAAGAACAGATTCAGAAATATGCCCTAAGCGGAAAGACTGCACTTGGAAGCCTGTCAAATTCTATGGAAAAGATTTTATATAGCTCTGGAGAGATAAAAAATGTAGTTCTTGCAATAAGAGATATTTATGATAAAATTAATCTTCTTGCTCTCAATGCTGCAATAGAGGCTGCAAGGGCAGGTGCTTATGGAAGAGGATTTTCTGTTGTTTCAGATGAGATTTCAAGATTGGCAGAAACTACTCAGGAAAGCCTTAAGAATATTGAAAATTTAGTAGCCATAAATAATTTTGAGATAAATAAAAGCAGCAATGAGGTAAATGAGATAATTAAACATTTCAATGACATAATTCTTTTAATTGAGTCAGTAGCTCAGACCATTATGGATTTATCCAATGTCATGGAAAAAGGAATAAACACCAACAGATTGATATCTGCAGATATGAAAGCTATAAACAATCTTGCAGATGAAATTATGGAAATGTATAATGAAGATAAAATTGCCTTTGATGAGATTGTGAGATCTGTTGCAACAATATCTCACTCTATTCAATTGACCAGTGCAATAGCAGAGAAGCTTTCCAGTGATGCTAATCTTCTTCTCGGGGATATTGAGAAGTTTGCAGATAATGTGAATATGTTCAGGTTGTAACTAAAATTTATATTTTTTCCATTTGTTAAAGAAAAAATCTTCAACCTGTTTATCTTTATAGGGCTTACCAAGGAAGGTGTGTTTACATCCCATGTATGCACTGCACTCAAAGGGTTTCACAGAATGAATAGTGCAGAGGTCTGTTTCATCAAGGAAAATACATCGCCCTTTTTCTTTGGTGTAATAGGAAGGCGCTATTGTTCCTGGTCTGGCTATGAATCTTTTCCCTTTGATCTTGGCAGGAGCAAGGCTGAGTACTTCCTCGTTCTGCTTGCAGGGTATTTTAACAAGATGGCTGATAATTAATTCCTCCACTGTAAGGTTTAGAAAGTTTGCAATTACAGGGAGATCTTCAGGAATAAGACGGCCGGGGTCATTTTTGCAAGCACTTACACATTCAAGGCAATCGCAACTACTCATTTTTATATCCACTTCTCCTGTTTTTAACAAAATTTATAATTAAATATCAGTAAAACATCCTGAAAAAATACTTTTAGCATAAAGTAATTAATTATATGCTCCATGCCGTTGAGATGTTGCAAAGTATTTAATGAGTAAAAAGTTAAGAAATAAATTTTCTCTAAATGTTGTCAAGAGATTAAAGCTTGTTTATGTAAAAGGCCAAGTGTAAAATTTCTTATATTTTGGCCATTTTTTTGCGATAATCGAAAAAATAATTGACATTTTTTTATTAAATCGCATTTTTTATTAAACTTTACCTGGAGGTTATTATGAGCACAATGACTAATACAAGGTCTAAGGCCTTTACAATAAATGATTTTAAGACAAGAAAGCATTCAAAAACCCCAATATCAATGATTACCTGTTATGATTATGCCTTTGCCAGAATTGTTGATGAAACTGACATTGATGTCATTCTTGTTGGTGATTCCTTAGGAAATGTGGTAGCTGGTTATGAGACCACAATCCCCGTCACTGTTGATCAGATGATATATCATGCGGAGATTGTAAGACGTGGTGCTCCTTCAAAATTTGTTGTGATCGATATGCCTTTTATGAGTTATCATGTATCTGTAGAGGATTCTTTGCGCAATGCAGGAGACATGATGAAAAAAACAGGGGTTAATGCTGTGAAGCTTGAGGGTGGCAGGGAGTTTAAGTCTGTTGTTGAAGCTTTGACTGCTGCATCTATTCCTGTGATGGGACATCTTGGGCTTACTCCTCAATCTGTGCATAAACTCGGAGGCTATTCTGTTCAAGGAAGAGAAGAAGAAAAGCGCAAGAGGCTTATAGAGGATGCTTTGATTTTGCAGGATGCAGGGATTTTTTCTCTGGTTTTAGAGAAGGTCCCGGCTTCACTTGCTCAGGAAATATCTGAGAAGCTTGCAATACCTACAATTGGAATTGGCGCTGGAAATGGCTGTGATGGTCAGGTCCTTGTTATAAATGATTTACTTGGGCTTGATCAGGGATTTCATCCAAAGTTTGTAAAGAAATATGCCGATCTCTTTACTGTAGCAAAAGAGGCAATAAGCACCTATGACAGGGAAGTGAAGGAAAGATCTTTTCCATCAAAAGAACACTCCTATGAATAGGTGCCAATGAGCTTTGATAGAAAAATTGATTCCATTGATGCCAGCATAATTGAACTTTTGCAAAGAGATGGCAGGCTAAGCAATACGGATATTGCAAGGGAGCTTGATGTATCTGAGGCAACTGTTCGTGGAAGAATCAAGAGGCTCATTGATGATGAGGTTATCCAGATAGTTGCAGTTTCAAATCCCCTTCGACTTGGCTTTGAGATTACAGGGGATTTATATATAACTGTTGATATGAAAAAAATGGAGAATGTCATTGCTAAGTTAAAAAATTTTAAAGAGCTCTGGTATATCGTGACAACAACTGGTCGCTTTAATCTCAATGCTGAGTTTGTTGTAAAGGATCTTGAATCACTAAATGATTTAGTTTACAACAAGCTCAGCCACATTGATGGAATTTTGCAGATTGAAACTTCTATTATCATGAAATATATCAAACGGAAGTATGATTTTGGTACTCCAGCTTAGTGTTAATCTTTTTTAGTAGCCTTTTCAAGAGCTGAAAATACCGAAGAATAATCTCCATTGGGATTCCATGCCACCCAGCCTCTTGCCTCTGTTTCTTCCACTGCCTGTATTTGAAGTAAAACGTACTCTGCAAGGGGAACCTTTGCATATTGGATATTATATGGAAAAGCCTGAATATATGGTTGAACTGCAATCTTTCCCTCGGTCCGTTTCAGCCCCTTTAATGTCCCTTCTTTGACTGTTTCACCAGGGGATGACATTCTTAATCTGTCTCCTGTATAGTGACTTGGATATAGCATTGGATAGATGGCGTCAACATGAGGGGTAAAAATTTCTACCTTCTGACCAATATAATCATTCTGGTTGTAAACAATTCTTCCAAAGAGATCTGCAGAGAGTTTGATTTTGTTATCCTGCGCAATTTTTTTGAAGTCTGAAAGAAGTGATTCTATAAATAAATATTTTTTCTTTAGAGGATATGGGGCAGCTCCATCGGAAAACCTTATATAGTCCAGTTGAACTTCATCAAATCCACTTGCTGCAGATGATGCTATTAGCTGCCTTAGCGCTTCAATGTCTTCATCTGCCACTGGCATCTTTGTAATTCCATCCTGAAAGCACACAACTCTTGCAACTATATACAAGCCTTCGTTTTTGAGATAATCAATGACTTCTTTTTTTGCATTAAATTTTCTGCTTCCATATTTGTGAATATCAATGACGAGCATATTTATGCCAAGGGGGGCTCCCTTTTCTACTATTTGTTTTATATATGATAAATTTGCTGCCTTAAAATTTGGTATATATAGAGCTCTCATTTTTTTTGTTTGTTGTTGCTGTCCTGTCCCGTGAGATATACAACTTAGTGTTAGCAGTAGTATGAGTATCTTTTTTGTCAGTTTCATTTTACCTCTATATTTTTTATGTAATGTTTTGCATATGTGTATTATGAAATTATTTCCATAGTGGATATATTTTATTGTCCTTAGATATGAAATCAATGCACTGTAGGTCTACCAATTTATTAATCTCTTCATGGATATCTTCCTTTGAGAAATTCATCCTTTGAGAGAGAAAGTTAATAAAATCTTCCTTAGGATTGGCAGAGTTATCAAGGGAACTTCCAGGGTATAACTCAACTAATTCATTTACAATAATCTCCCGTACAAACTCCGATGAGTGCATGGATGTAATGAGCTCTTTTTCTTCTTTCGAGAGTTTGCCTCCATTGCTATATCTCTGCTCCAGAACAGTAACATAATCTTTTATGCTGTTGTTAAAGCCTTCAACTATTTCATTTATACGCTGTGGAGAAATCCATGGTGTCGCAGATACAGCTCTGTTTGCGTCATAGAGAGCCCAGTCCTCTGTAAGGATCTCAATTTTATAAAAATCTTTCATTTCACGCACTTCAGTTCCTGGAAATGGGGCAAGTATATGGAAGCCATAGGTATCGCTCAATTCTTTTGCAAATTCGAGAGTTTTCTGCACAGTCTCTTCTGTTTCTCCTGGCAAACCAATTATGTATGAAGTCATTGCAGTGATGCCTACTTCTTTACACATTGCAATAGCCTCTTTGCATTTTTCCAGTGTTATGTTTTTCTTTACCCTGTCAAGTATCTCCTGATTGCCACTTTCAATTCCAAAACAAAGCAAGGTGCAGCCAGCATCTTTCATGTGCTCCAGTAAGTCAAGGCTCACAGTATCAACACGTGCAAAGGCAGTCCATGGATGGTTAATTCCTCTTACTTTAATCTCTTTGCATATTTCTATACAGCGGCTTTTGTGAGAGGTAAAGAGATCATCAACTATATTTATCTGCTTGAATTTCATGGTGCTTAGCATTTCAAATTCATCAACAACTCGATTTGTGTCAAAATATCTCACCTTTCTTCCAACCATCTTGCTTCCAACACAGAAGATGCATGTAAAGGGGCATCCCCTGGATGTCACCATGTTAATTGGAAATCCCAGCGCACGATATTTCGAAATTTGAATTAGATGTCGAGCTGGATATGGCAGTATGTTTATGTCCTGTATAAAATCTCTATTGGGGTTATGGATGATCTCATTGTCTTTTGTGCGATAGGATATCCCTGCAATATTTTTATAGCTTTCCTGATTTTTTATGTTAGATAGCAATTCAAGGAATGTCAATTCTCCCTCACCGCGAACTATAACATCAATAAAAGGGTAGTGCAGTAGCATATTGGTAGCATCAAAAGTTGCATGGGGACCACCAAAGACAGCAATAAGATCCGGGTTAATGTCTTTGTATGATTTCAAGATTTTGAGAGCCTTTTTTACGTTCATTGTAACAGCACTTGCACCAATCACATCAGGTGAGAATGATGAAATAACCTCCTTTGCTCTTTTTTCTGAAAAGGCATTTACCACGTAATCTTCAATTCTCACTTCAATGGCATTATCCTCAAGATATGCTGCCAGAGACATAAGACCAAAGGGTGGAGCAGGGCATTCTTCAAAGGGATATGGGGGATTTAAAAGTAAGACTTTCATATTTATCCTTTCGCTATTTAATCAACAGTCTCTGTTAATGTTATTTAAAAACATAAATCAAATTTGGCAAGATTTTTTAGATTTTTAAATCTTATATTAAAGAAGTAGATAAAAAATCTGTTCTGTTGTGATTTCACGACAGATTTTTTGTGTATTGTCTCTTTTGATTTTACCATATCATCATTTTACATGGCAAAAATCCTTTGATGAGTTTCAATAAGTTAGAGAGTCTTTTTTAAAAAGACACAATGTATTAAAGCTCAGCAACATTTTCAGAAATATAACCTTCATCTTCCTGATTTAACTGGTAATCAGCTTTGACTGTTTTAGAATTAGAAGAGCTATTGTCCTTGAAGGATGACTCGGAATCTTCTTCGTATGATTCAGAATCATCTGTTTCAGGTTCTTTTTCTTTATACTTATAAAACATTTCCTTAGTGCTCATATCTTTCCACTGCTTTGCCTTTATAACATATCTACCATTGGGATATGTATCCAGATAATACTGAAATTCCCTCGCAGCCAGATCGTAATTTTTTGCTAAAAAGTAAGTATAGCCACATTTAATAACAGCATCCTGATCTTTGTGATAAAATCCATTGCTTAAGGTTTTTTTGAAATATGCAATGGCATTGTTATATTGCTTGAGGTTGAGATAGGACTCACCAATCCAGTAAAGTGCATTTTCAGTTTTTTCGCTTTCCGGGAATTGCTTCAGATATTTTTTGAAAAACTCTATTGCCTGATAATAACTGCCTCTCCTGAAATTGCTCAGGCCGCTATCGTATAACTGCCTGTCGTAGGATCTTGTAACGTCATTTGTATAGTAGCTGAAATTTGAGTAATATTTAAGAAAGTGATCATATAAGGTATAGGCTTCTGAATCCATTCCAATTCTTTTATAAACTCGTGCCTTGCCAAGAATTGCTTCTTCGTTGTTTCCATTTTCTGCAAGAGCCAGGTCAAACATTCTACGAGATGCGTTAAATTCTCCTCTTTTAAGATAAATATGGCCAAGTTCACTATAAACTCTGCTTCTAAAGTCTTTATCATCAGAGTAATTCAGCAAAGATAGTAACTGGTGAATACCTTCTTCATCATACCTTTTCATAACCTTTAAGCGTGCAACTCTGGCTTTTATCTCCTGTTCTGTTTCTTTAGCGATATTTGAATTATTTTTTAGAAGGTATATATATTTAAGATATGCAAGTCTATTGAGGTTGAGCCGTTCATAACCCTGGGCTATGTAGTAGTAAGCCTCAAAGGCTGAGTCTGTTTTTGGATATTTTGCAATAACCTTTGTAAATATATCAATGGCCTTGTTTATTGACTCCTGATTGCCCCTTTCAAAGGCCATTTTTCCTTCTACAATAAGTTCTCTTGCTTCTCTTTCTGGTTTTATGAAAGAGTCATAATAGGCAAAAAGACCTATGCCTAAAAAAATTAAAACTATACCAACCAAGATCCATTGCTTCATAAATATTCTCCTGTTAAAATACTATATAAAAAATATACAAAATATCAACTCAAAAAATTATTTTAATTTTGAAGTTGCAAAGTCAAACCAGAAACGAAAATCCTCAGGATAATTGTTTTTTACTTCATCGTTGTTTAGAAGCAAAAGAGCCTTTTTGTAATCCCCTGTTTCTATGTAACATCGCGCAAGGAATAATCTTGCTTTTCCTCTGGATAGGGGGTCAGTGGATAGATCCATAAACTTTTTTAGCTCTCTTTTTGCCAGTTCATATTTTCCCTTATAAAAGAGATTTCTTATAATTGATTCAAGTTTATCACTTTTAGATAACTCTAAAAGATTCCTATCTCCTTTTGGTAATGATTCATTGTCTTCTTTTTTATTATCAATTCTTTTGCTTTTATTGTTTTCTTTTGTCTTTTCCAGTTCCTCTATTTTTGAGTGATTGTTCTCTGTGTTTATAACTTTTGTTGCATTGATCTCTGGCACTATTTCAGTAATTTTTGTTGAGTCTTTTGGTAGCACTCCATAGAAATAAGTCCCTTTTTCTGGGAAAGAAATTATAAATTTGCCTGCTTTTATATTTTCAGTCCCAATAATGTCGTCACGCATAATTTTTGATGAATCCGCTGGTATAATTTTTGATCTAAAAATTTCTACTTCTTCTATTCCGCTATTTCCAACATAGTTCCATTTTAATACGAGTTTATTGTCTATAATATCATGGGTCATTGCAGTTATTTTAAAAGGAAGGTTGATTATGATCGGAGTTTTTGTATAGCTGCTTTCATCTTCAAAATTTATATCAACTGTGCCATCATTATATCTGGAAAATACAGCATAGAAATATTTTCCTGGACCGGGATTCTCATCCCTGTAGGTAATTGTTTCTGCATCAACGATTTTTATGAGAGTCGCAAAGCGCAGTTTAAGCAGAGAATTTATCACTTCATCAGATCTGTATATCTCATAGCCAGATAATTCTTTATCTGTACGAGATTTTGATTTTTCCCATTTTATTATCACAGAGTTGTTATCTGTGAGAAATGCAGCCACATTTAAAGGGGTTGAAAGTGTTTTGCCCTTTCTATAGACGCCTTTTGTTGTAAAGTTTTTATCAGGTTCAGGTGAAAAATATTCTATATTATTTTTGTCAACTACAGTAACTGCATAAAAAAAACTTCCATATTCAGGGATGTTGTTATCCATAAATTCATTGTTATCTGTAGTGGCAATCTTTTCTGCTACTTCCAATTCAGCAGGGGAACTGATAAGGCTTTTGCTTCTGTAAAGGCAGAATTTGAGATTATCTCCCTTTGGATTTTTCCATTTTATCATTACAGAAGAATCTTTTTTTAATTCAGCAGATATGTTTGTTACAATTCCAGGTTCTGTTGAAATTATTATAGGGGTTGAGGTGCAGTTAACTCCCTGTATAATTTCTATCTCTCTTTTTAAAAGATGTTCCTTGGAAAGTATTATATAGTAATAACTCTTACCTGGCTGAAGGTCTCTGTCTATTAAAAATCCATCCTGCGTTGGATAAAAGACTCCTACTAATTTTGCCTTAAGGACGTCATCAATATTTTTGAACTCTCCCTGACCTCTGCCGACAACAAACTCACCATTAAAATTGGGGTTCATTTTCCATGTTATTTTTGCAGAGTCATTGGTAAACTTTATTCGTTCTGCTTTTATATCATATGCAATGTGTTCTGGAAGTTTTTCCTCCTGTGGATATGCACCTGTTTGTGTAATACAACACCATGTTATAATGGCTACAAAACTTGAAATTATATTTTTTTTAATTGCATTCATTTCATTTCAAAAGGTAAATTTTTTTTTAGTATCGGCAATGTCTCTTCTCTTCTTGAATCTTTTATTTTGCACAGGAAAATTTTATCTTATTTAAGAGAATTTGCTATCTTTCAATGTCTTTTTATTTTTAACATGTTTTATCAAAAAAATAGCAGATAAAAAAATTTTTTAGCATTAAATATCACTAAAATAAATATTTTGTTATTTAATATAAATATAAAAACTAACGTGCTATTAAAATTAATATATTAACATAATCTCTTATGTTATATATTTTTTTCTTGAAAAAAAATGCCTTTGCTTTCTTAATGAAATCAAGGAGAAATATAAAAAATATAAAGGTATTTTGCCGGTCTTATATTGATCACAAAAAGTGATTTTTTAGCTATTTTTTTAGTTTAACAAACAAAAAAATTTTATTAACAAAGAGGGCCCCATGGGTAATATATCTGAAGTTGTTAAAAAAGTTGCAAACAATTATCAGAAAGACCCGACAAAGATGCTCGATGTCATTCGTGACACTCAGGCAGAATTAGGTCAGGTCTCGGATGAGGCTATCAAGGCGATAGCTAAGGAGATGAATGTCTCCACTGTTGATGTAGAAGGAGTTGTAACCTTCTATCATTTCTTCTCAAAAAAACCAGTTGGCAAATATGCGGTCTATTTAAACAACAGTGCTGTTTCTGTTATGAAGGGCTGTTATCAAATTGCAAAGGTTTTTGAGCAAGAAGTTGGATGTAAATTTGGCGAAGTTTCCGCTGATGGAAAAATCGGTCTTCACTATACCTCTGACATCGGTATGAATGATCAGGAGCCAGCTGCAATCATAAATGGCGTAATCTTTACAAGTCTGACATCAGATAAGGTTAAGGCTATTGTTGCAGATATGAAGGCTGGTAAAGCTGTCAAAGATATGGTGAAAGAATATGGAGATGGCAAGAATCAGGCTGAGCTCATCAAGGCAATGGTGAAAAACAATATCCAGAAAAAAGGGCCAGTTCTTTTTGCTCCTTTTACTCCAGGATCTGCTTTGAAAAAAGCTCTCTCTATGACTCCAGAACAGGTTATTGAAGAAGTTAAAATATCGAATCTCCGAGGTCGTGGTGGTGCTGGTTTCCCAACAGGTATGAAGTGGGATTTTACAAGACAGGCTAAAGGTGATAAAAAGTATATCGTTTGTAACGGTGATGAAGGTGAACCTGGAACATTTAAAGACAGGGTAATCTTTACAGAAATCCCTGAGATGATGTTTGAGGGTATGGCAATTGCAGGTTATGCAATAGGCGCTGATGAAGGACTGTTGTATCTCAGAGGTGAGTATATGTATCTCAAGAATTATCTTGAGGATGTTCTCTCAAAGATGAGACAGCAAGGGATCCTTGGTAAAAATGCCGGCGGCAAGGCTGGATTTAATTTTGATATTAAAATTCAGATGGGCGCTGGTGCTTATGTCTGTGGGGAAGAATCTGCATTGATTGAATCTGCAGAAGGCAAAAGAGGCGAGCCAAGGAACAGACCTCCTTTCCCAGCTCAGAGAGGTTTCATGGGCAAACCAACATCTGTCAACAACGTAGAGAGCTTCTGCTGTGCTGCAAGGATAATCCTTGAGGGCGGCGAGTGGTTTGCAAAGATGGGAACAGCTCAGTCAAAGGGAACAAAGCTCCTTTCTGTTTCTGGAGATTGCAAAAAGCCTGGTATATATGAAGTTGAATTTGGAACAACAATTCAAACTCTCCTTGAAGAATGTGATGGCCGTGGTGCAAAGGCTGTGCAGGTTGGAGGTCCTTCTGGAGTTTGTGTTGATAAATCTAAATTTGGTCAAAGAATTTGTTATGATGACCTTGCTACAGGTGGTTCTATAATTGTTATAGGTCCAGATCGAGATCTCTTTGAAGTAGTTCACAATTTTATGGAATTTTTCGAAGAGGAATCTTGTGGATGGTGCACACCTTGTCGTGTAGGTAACCAGATTTTGCTCCATAAACTCGAAAAGGTTATGTCTGGTCATGGAACAGAGACAGATCTTAAAGAGATGGAACAGTGGTGTGTAACTGTAAAGAGCATGAGCAGATGCGGTCTTGGTCAGACATCACCTAATCCTATATACACTACCTTGAAGAATTTCAGAGAGATGTATGAAGCCAAGATTCAGAAGGGTAAGGATTATGCTACTGAATTTGACCTGGCTGCAGCAGTTAAGGATTCATGCGCTGTAGTTGGAAGAAAACCAAATTTAGGGGAACACTAAGATGAGTGATATAAAGTTTACCATAGATGGAAAAGAATATAGTGCTAAAAGTGGCCAGACAATAGTCGAGGCTGCGAAGGCCAATGGTGTATACATTCCAGTGCTCTGCCATTTTGATGGAATGAAGCCCGCTGGAACATGCCGTATATGCACAGTAAGAGTGGGTGGTAGATTTATGGCAGCATGCACCACTCCTGTTTCTGATGGGATGATTATTGAAAATATGACTCCTGAGATCGAAGACATGAGAAAACAAATAGTGGAGATGCTCTTCGTTGAAGGAAATCATATGTGTCCAACATGTGAGAAGAGCGGGAACTGCGAGCTTCAAGCTCTTGGTTACAGATATAGGATGATGGTTCCAAGATTCCCATATCTCTGGCCAGAAAGAACTGTTATAGCAGATACTCCTAAGCTTTACATAGATAGAAACAGATGTGTTCAGTGTCTCCGATGTGTCAGAGATATAGTGACTGCTGATGGCAAACATGTCTTTGCTGTAACTAACAGAGGTGGCAAGACTATCATTACAATTGATACAGAGCTTGCTGCAACTCTCAGTGAAGAGATGGCACAGAAGGCAATGAATCAGTGTCCGGTTGGTTGTATTCTCCGTAAAGAAGTTGGTTACAGAGTCCCTATCGGTCAGAGAAAATTTGACAACAAGCCTATCGGTAGTGAAATCGAAGGTTAAAACCTATACTTGTGAATTTGGAGGCATAAGATGAGTAAACCGGTTGTGGCCACAGCGTCACTGGCAGGATGTTTTGGATGCCACATGTCATTACTTGACATTGACGATAGAATATTACAACTTATAGAATTGGTTGAGTTCAATAAATCACCAATAGATGATATTAAGACATTTACAAAGCAGTGTGACATTGGAATCATTGAAGGAGGATGCTGCAACAGTGAAAACGTGCATGTCCTCAAGGAATTCCGCAAAAACTGCAAAATTTTAATTTCCCTTGGCGAATGTGCTATAATGGGTGGACTTCCTGCAATGAGGAATGGCATTCCTGTCAAGGATTGTCTGGAAGAGGCATACTTAAATGGACCAACTGTAGATGAGAATAAAAATAAGATTATGCCAAATGATGATGAACTGCCCATGATTCTGGATAGAGTATATCCATGCCATGAAATAGTTAAAATTGACTATTTTATTCCTGGGTGTCCACCAAGGGCTGATTTGATATGGGAAGCATTAGTTGCTCTTGTAACAGGTAGCGAGCTTAAGCTTCCATATGAAGTATTTAAGTTTGATTAATTGGAGCGCAGATTATGGGAAGAAAAATAACTATAGAACCAGTTACCAGAGTAGAAGGTCATGGTAAGGTAACTATTCAACTTGACGATGCAGGAAATGTTTCTCAGACAAGGCTGCATATCGTTGAGTTCAGGGGTTTTGAAAAATTTGTTCAGGGTCGTCCTTACTGGGAAGCTCCTGTTCTTGTGCAGAGACTTTGCGGTATTTGTCCTGTAAGCCACCATCTTGCAGCAGCAAAGGCAATGGACGTAATAGTAGGAGCTGGCACAGGTGATGGTCTTACTCCTACAGCAGAGAAGATGAGAAGGCTCATGCACTATGGACAGATGTTCCAGTCTCATGCTCTACACTTTTTCCACCTTGCTTCTCCAGACCTTCTCTTTGGAGCAGATGGAGATGTTGCAACAAGGAACGTGATAGGAGTTGCTCTTGCTCATAAAGATCTTGCTGTTCAGGGCGTTCTTATGAGAAAGTTCGGGCAGGAGATAATACTTGCAACAGCTGGTAAGAAGATCCATGGAACTGGTGCAATACCAGGTGGAATCAACAAAAATCTTTCAATAGAAGAAAGAGACAAATTCCTTAAGGGTCCAGATCCTCTCAATGCAGATAAGATGGTTGAGTGGGCTCAAGGCGCATTGGCTTTCTTCAAAAGCTACCATGCAAAAAATAAAGACTACATTGATAATTTCTCTGTATTTCCATCAAGCCATTTGAGCCTTGTTCGTAAAGATGGAGCAATGGATCTTTATCATGGTGTAATTCGCTGCATAGATAAAGATGGAAACAAGATACTCAATGACATAGACTATCAGGATTATTATACTCACATTGGTGAAGAGGTTAGAAGCTGGAGCTACATGAAGTTCCCATATATAAGAAAAATTGGTATGGAGAACGGATGGTATACAGTAGGACCTCTTGCACGATGTAATACAGCTGATTTTATACCAACACCTCTTGCTCAGAAAGAGTTTGAAATATTCAAGGCCTATACAAACGGTAAGCCAAATCACATGTCAATGCACATGCACTGGGCAAGGCTTATTGAGCTTCTCCATTCTGCTGAGGTAATTAGAGATCTTCTAAAAGATCCAGATCTCCAGAAGGATGATTTAGTTGTTAAAGGAACAAAGAAAAAAGAGGGTGTTGGTCTTATTGAAGCACCACGTGGAACTCTTTTCCATCACTACAGAATTAATGACCTTGATCAGATTGAAATGGCTAACCTTATTGTTTCTACAACAAACAATAATGAGCCTATGAATAGAGGCGTTAATTATGTTGCTAAGGCTAACTTTACAGGTAAAAAAGAAATAACAGAAGGCATGATGAATAGAGTTGAAATGGTCATCAGAGCCTATGATCCATGTCTTAGCTGTGCAACACATGCTCTTGGACAGATGCCACTTGAAGTAACTTTGGTAGACTCTGAAGGAAGTATTCTTGCTCAGAGACGGAAGTAAGCTCTTTGAAAGTAGAAAAGATTTATGTTTATGGTTATGGCAATCCAGGCCGCAGTGATGACGGTCTGGGTGCTGCCATAATAAAAAAACTGGAGGATGAAAAAATCCTGGAGGTCGTGACTGATTGCAATTATCAGCTAAACATTGAGGATGCGGATAATATTTCTTCCAGTGACGTGGTTATATTTGTTGATGCCTCAATTGAGGCAAAGGAGCCCTTTGAGTTTAGAGGGATTGAGCCTGCAGCAGATATTACTTTTACAACCCATGCCATGTCACCGGAATCCGTTCTGGCTCTTTGTCAGGATATTTATGGAAAGCATCCCAAAGCCTATGTTCTTGCAATTAGAGGATATAATTGGGATTTTGCAGAGGGTTTATCTTCAAAGGCTATAAAAAATTTAGAAGAGGCGTATCTGTTCCTTATGCAAAAAATAAGAGATATGCTCTCTGGTAAAGAGTAGCTTAATATATTTTTAAGGAGAATTTTATGTCTGACAAGAAGATACTTGTAATAGATGATGATCCAGATATTCTGGAATCAATCAGTGCAATTTTAAGCTCCGAAGGGTTTAGCGTTGTTACAGCTATGGATGGCAAAGAGGGAATTGATAAGTTTAAGAGCGTTAAGCCAGATCTTGTTCTTTGTGACATGATGATGGAGAGGGTTGATGCAGGAACTAAGGTTGCAGAGCTTATTAGAAAAGAGGATAGCAAGACTCCTGTTTATCTTTTAAGCAGTATAGGAAATGCAACAGCATCTAATGTTAATATAAATAGTCTTGGATTCAATGGCGTTTTACAAAAACCAGTTGATCCAGATCTCTTGATCTCTCAGGTTAAGAAGGCTCTCTCTCGTTAACTTTTAGCCTGAGTATTTATAATAAATGAATAGTAAATCCGGTGCAGAGTTTTTAAAAGGCTGCATCGGATTTTATATTTTCCCATTCATAAAGTCCATCCATTGCCATAATATTTCCTTGACAAGATTTAATAAAAAGATTTTCATTTGCTTAAAATAAAAATCTTTTTATATAGGTCATTTATGCCCAGAAAAATAATTTTTTTACTTTTAATCTCCTTTCTTTCTTTTGTATCTGCCTGTTCAACCTTTATACCAGAAGAGGATGTTGATAGCCTCAATAAACGCTATTCTGGGGATTACATTCTTTTGCAGGATGTAACTATAAATGAATTATCTCTTCCAAAGGGAACAGTTGTAAAGCTAATAATAGTGGGTGGTGATGAATGGGTTAAGGTCTATGCTTATAATGCAAAAGAGGATCTTCTTCTTGCCCATAGATTTTTGATCCTTTACATGTTTGAAGATGATTTTCCTGATAAAGAATTTAATGTAGATTTGCTTGACAAAGAATTGGCAAACATTGTAAAACCATCAACTAATTCTTCTGATGAGGCTTCACAGCAGAAGACAAATAGAAGAGGACAAAAATAAATTATAGTGAGGAGAATTATGTTTGAAGGAGCGTTCACTGCACTTGTAACACCTTTTAAAAATGGAAAAATAGATTACGATGCGTTGGAAAAGCATATAGAGTTTCAGATTGCTCAAGGAATTGACGGTGTTTTACCAATGGGAACAACTGGGGAGTCTCCGACAGTTTCCTTTGAGGAGCATGAGGAATTTATAAGGCGAGTTGTAAAAATTGTAAATGGCAGAGTAAAGGTTCTGGCTGGAACTGGAGCTAATTCCACAAGTGAGGCTGTGTGGCTTACAAAATGTGCAGAAGATGCAGGGGTAGATGCAGCTTTATCTGTAAATCCCTATTATAATAAGCCTACACAGAAAGGGCTTATTGCTCATTATGAGCAAATTGCAAAGTCAACAAAGTTGCCAATAATACTTTATAATATTCCTGGTAGAACAGGGGTTAATTTTTTGCCAGAGAGCATAAAAGAGCTATTGAATCGAGTTGATAATGTTGTTGCAATGAAAGAGGCCTCAGGTGATATAAATCAGATGATGCGTTTGGTTGAACTCTGTGGTGATAAACTTACACTGCTTTCTGGAGATGATAATTTATTACTGCCATTGCTTTCCATAGGAGGAAAGGGGGTAATCTCTGTTTTGTCTAATATTTTGCCTGCTGATGTTAGAAAGGTTATAACTCTTTTTAATGAAAATAAACTTGATGAGGCTAAGGCCTTATTTTATAAATTGTTGCCACTGTGCAGAGCTATGTTTCTTGAAACAAATCCTATTCCTGTTAAGACTGCAATGGCAATGATGGGATTTTGTAATGATGAACTCAGGCTACCACTGACTCCTCTTGGTGAGGAGAACCGTAAGGTCTTGAGAAAAACCCTTGAAGAGTATGGGATAAATTTGAAATGAACATAGGAATATGTGGAATAAGTGGCAGAATGGGTCATGCCATTTTGCGAATAATGGTTGAAAGGGGACACAGACTCTCTGCAGCCTTTGACGCCACAACTTCACCTCTTATTGGTAAAAACGCAAAGGAGATTGTTAACTCCCCTCTTGCAGATTGCCAGGTCAAGGCTATAACATCAGAGGCTTTAGAAGGAACAGATTGTATAATAGATTTTTCTGCTCCAGGTGCAACTTTAAATCTTGCGGAAATTTTAAAAGATAAAAGAATTCCCCTTGTTATAGGGACAACAGGCTTTACAGTTGAAGAGGCAGAAAAAATAAGACAATATTCCCAATACATTCCTGTAATCCTATCTCCAAACATGTCCTTAGGGGTTAATTTGCTTTTCAAACTCACCGAAATTGCCTCGAAAGCATTGACCATAGATTATGACGTTGAAATATTTGAGGCTCATCACAGATTTAAAAAGGATGCTCCATCAGGCACTGCAAAGAGATTGCTTGAAGAGGTGCGAAAAAACATGAAAGGCCTCTCTGATGCAAGGGAGGTTGATGGACGAGAAGGCATTACAGGGGAGAGAAGTAGCAATGAAATAGGCATGCATGCTCTGAGAGGTGGAAATATAATTGGTGAGCATACTGTATTTTTTGTAGGAATGGATGATCGCATCGAGCTGACACACAGAGCTGCAAGCAGAGATGTTTTTGCAAGGGGAGCTGTTGCTGCGGCGGAGTTTTTGGCAGGCAAGTCAGCGGGATTTTATACTATGTATGATGTTCTGGGATTTAAATGACAGAGGAAAATAAGGACAAAAAAATAGAAGATTCCACTTTAAGGGAATTTTCTGAAAATCCTTTTGATGTGGACTCAAGGCGGCCAGAGGATGTGGTACGCCTTTTTTATATTCATGATGTGCCAATAATTCCTGTTATTTCAAAGCGTGGAGTGCTTATTGGTATACTCCGAAAGGAGTCTGTTATTTCGGAACTGAGCGATATTGAACGAGTAGAGAAGCTAAAAATTGATGAGTTTATTACACGCCTTGCTGTAAAGATGAACTTTGATGATCTGCTGCAATATGGGAAGATAAGGGAGTTTGTGGTAATTAATATTTTTGGAGAAGTGCAGGGGACATGGAGTAGACTGCAGCTTTTTGCCTCCTGTGACTCAGGTAAAATTTCTTCCCACGATGAGGTAAAAAAGCAGCAGGAGGATCAGCTTCTTGAATGGATGATATATCATATTCTTGAGCACATCCCGAGAGCTTTGTATGCTCTTAACGAAAATGGTAAAACTGTCTTTTATAATAGCTTATTTGAGGAAATCTACGAAGAAAAATTAAAGTCTGAGGTTGATCTTAGCCACGCTGAAAAGCTTTTCACAGATCCTTCGATAAATGAATTGTTTTCTTCTTTTAACGAAGATGAACTTTTTTTCTACAACACAGAGCTGGATGTTTTTTATGAGAAGATACCTTTGATGAATAATGGAAGGAGAGTGGGTTTTCTGATTTTTTGTGAAAAAAATGCACCTCAAAGCAGAGAGCTCCGTATACCTGGTGTAGATTTACGAGATAAGTCTTTAACTGAAATGCTGGAAGAATTAGAACGATTTTTTATTGTAACAACACTTAAGGAATGCCGCTCTTTGGATAAAAGTGCAGAGAAGCTGAAAATAACACGACAGTCTCTTAACTCAAAAATAAAAAAATATAACATTGATTTAGAAAAAACTTAAAATTTTGCAAAAAAAATCATATTTTTACTTGACTAAAAGTACTTATTTATTACTTTAATCAAATATAAAAAGGTATCTTTTAAATTTATTTATTAAATGTCTTTGTTTTTTCACACCCAAAAACCTCATTAAAAATTTGAGAACCAAATAACTTTAAGAGTTAAAAGGCAAAGGCATAATCAAACCTTGTATTTTCTCAAACACCATTATAAAAATATTTTAAAAATAAAAGGTTTCTATGGCTAAGGCAAGTGAATTGAATGACAACTTAAATGAGGAAGTCCTCTCTGAGGAAAAGGAAATTAATGAAAAAATCCCTACAGAGGGTGACAGGCTGGATCTTGGAGAGCTGAAATCTAAAACCATAAATGAGCTATACTCAATAGCAAAAGATATGGGCCTTGAAAGAATTTCTGGCTTAAAAAAGCAGGATCTCATCTTTGAGATTTTAAAGGGTAAAACAGAACAAAAAGGCTTGATCTTCGCAAGTGGGGTTCTTGAGATCCTTGCAGATGGTTATGGATTTTTGCGTTCGCCAAATTATAATTACCTCCCAGGTCCTGATGATATTTATGTATCTCCTTCCCAGATAAGACTTTTTGGCTTAAAAACAGGGGATACAATAGCTGGTCAAATTAGACCTCCAAAGGATAATGAAAGATTTTTTGCATTACTGCGGATTGAGGCTATAAATTTCGAGAATCCTGAAAATCTCAGCAGACGAGTGATGTTTGATGATCTCACTCCCCTTTATCCCCAGGAGAGAATCAATCTGGAAACCGAGAGTAGTGAGATTGAGATGCGCATTATGAATATTATCACTCCTATAGGAAAAGGGCAGAGGGCTTTGATAGTTGCTCCACCAAGAACTGGAAAGACAATTCTCTTGCAGAAAATAGCAAATGCAATAACAAAAAATCATCCTGAGGTATATCTTATAGTGCTTCTTATAGATGAGAGGCCAGAAGAAGTAACAGACATGGAACGTTCTGTAAAAGGAGAGGTTATTTCTTCAACCTTTGATGAACAGGCTACACGTCACGTTCAGGTTGCAGAGATGGTCATTCAAAAAGCGCGACGTCTTGTTGAGAGAAAAATGGATGTTGTTATATTGTTGGATTCAATAACCAGGCTGGCTCGTGCTTATAACCAGGTTGTCCCAACAAGCGGAAAGATCCTATCCGGTGGTGTAGATTCAAATGCCCTGCACAAGCCTAAGAGATTTTTTGGTGCAGCTCGTAACATTGAGGGTGGTGGAAGCCTCACAATACTTGCGACAGCTCTTATTGATACAGGTAGCCGTATGGATGAGGTTATTTTTGAGGAATTTAAAGGCACAGGTAACTGTGAACTTCATCTTGATAGAAAATTATCGGATAGGAGGATTTTCCCTGCTATTGATATTAATAAATCTGGAACAAGAAAAGAAGAATTACTGCTTGACGAAGAGGAGTTAAATAAATTATGGGTATTAAGAAAGGCTCTTGCTTCTATGAGCTCAACTGAGGCTATGGAACTCTTAGTTGAAAAGATGAGAGCAACAAAGAATAATAAAGCATTTTTTAAGGCAATGAATGCTTGATTATTATATTTTGATAATAACTCTATTAAGGAGATAAATTTATGAAACCCGGAATTCATCCAGAGTATGTAGAGACAACAATTAAGTGTGCCTGTGGCAATGAAATTCATACTCGTTCCACAGTAAAGGATCTGCATGTTGAGATTTGTTCAAACTGCCATCCTTTTTACACAAAGAAGCAGAAGATTGTTGATACTGCTGGTAGAGTAGAAAAATTCAAGAAGAAATACAATATCAAATAAGTTGTTTTCTTCCTGTCTTTATGTTTTAGAAAAAGAGATGAAATATCAAAATTCATCTCTTTTTTTTAGGATCTCATTAAAAAATCCGCTGACTCCTGCAAGGGATAGCATTATCATAAGTGCTCCTGCAACAATTCGCGGTGAGAGTGGTTCAGAGAAAAAGATAACCCCAAGCACCATGGCAAATACAATTCTTGATGAGGATATCAAAGATCCTGTTGGAGCTGTTACACATTTATATCCAGCAGTCAGCAGGAGCTGACCAAGATAAGACAAAAGGGCTACTATAGCGACATGGGCAATATAAATTCCTTCGGGAAGCTCAAAAGAATTTATAATTAGTATTCCTGAGGAAATTGTCCCTATGGCAAACATATAAAAGAGAATTTGATTTACTCTATTTGATTTTCGGGCTTCTCGTAGAAAAGAAATGCCAAAGCCAGCAGTTATTCCGGAAAGCAATCCAAAGATATCTCCAATGCTTATTGAAGAGAACCCATCATTTTGTGGGAAAACAACCAGATATATGCCAAATAATACAGTAATTAGATAAATTAGTAGATTTTTTTGTATTTTTTCTTTTGTTATTAATGGAGAGAATATGAATACAAAAGCGGGATATGTCATATTCAAAAGATTAGTCTTGCTTATTGTGGAGTATTCAACTCCAAGGAAAAAAAATATAACAGATGCTGTATTAAAAACCCCTCTCATATAGACGTTGAAGGCTTTGTTTATGTGAAGATTGTCTCTTGTGCCAGCAATATATGTTGAGGTAATAATAAAACCTGTAAGGAATCTGAAAAAAGATAGCTCTATCCCTGAGATCCCTGTGTCATTTGTAATATATTTCACAAATACTGTTGAAAAGGCAAAGAGGAATTCTGCAATTAGAAGTAGAAGTACCCCACTGTTCATCCATTTTTTTCCACTGAAGCTCTGCTTCTTATTACAAACAAGCCTACCAGCCCAATTAAAATAAAGCATATTGCAACGAGTTGCGCCTGAGTTAATAGCAGAGCAGTCTTTGGATTGAGTCTTATAAACTCCACAGCAAACCTTGCAACGCCATTGAGTAAAAGGTAAATGAAAAATAGAGTTCCCTCTTTGAGATTATTTTTGCGCAGCTTTAGCAGAACCATGAAGAATATAAATGCAAAGAAAGACTCAAAAAGAGGAGTAGGGAACACATTAATACTTACAGGAACAATTCCATTGGGATAGGCAACTCCAAAAATTGACTCTGTTGCAATTCCATAGCAACCATCACCTGAGGCATGACAGCCCAGTCTTCCTATGGCATAGCCTATTGCCATAGCAGGGGAGGATGCATCAAATACTTTGAGGACAGATTCTTTGTTTTTTTTGATTATTGCAATGGCGATGATGAAGCTAAGAATAAATCCGCCATAGACAGATAGTCCGGCACCAGAAAAAATCATTTCAAAAGGGGCAGCTTTAAACTCATCCAGATTTTCAAGGATGTGAAATATTTTTGCTCCAATTATAGCAGAGGGTATTACTGCTATTAAGAGTTTATATGCCAATTCTGGATCAATGGATTTTATTTTGTATTCTCTTTCTGCAATAAGAAATGCAATATAAAAAGCAGTTCCAAGAAGAAGCCCATAAGAACCAATTGTTATTATTTTATAATTAAAAAGTATAGGATACATTTATTTCCCCTATTGATGTTTTCTGCAATTTAAGTTTTTCACAGTCATAAACTTTGTCAAGATATTATTTTTTGTGCATAGCCTCATTTTTGACAATTGACTTTGCATCTCAGTAATTATTCCTGAATATAATTTTTAGTGAAAAATCAAGAAAATATCATCCCAGCGACGAACAGACTGTGTGGATAATAGAGTATTTTTATTTTTACAGATTCCTCTGTTAGCGAGGCTGGAGTTTTTCACTATGCAGAGCGAGTCGCTTTCCCTTCGGAGGATAAAACTCTGTGTGATGAAGTGAGATTTATAACAGAGAGCTTTGATTTTGATGAAAAAATAATGGATTACAGACTATCCGATAGAAAAAAAGAGAGACTTAAGTGGAAAGATTTTTCTCTGCAAAATCTAAGTGATAATTTATTTTAAAACAATCTGTCTAAAGCCTCCTCAATAAGCTCCATGTCTATTGGTTTTGATATATAGTCATCAAAGCCAGCCTGAAGGAATTTTTCTTGATCACCAGGCATTGCATAAGCAGTTACAGCAACAACTTTAGGTCTGTTTTTTGAATCCGGGAGATTTTTTATATTTTCAAGGGCTTCTATTCCATTCATAACTGGCATCTGTATATCCATGAAAACTACATCATAATCTCTCTGTTTAACTTTCTCTAAGGCAGCAAGCCCATCAGATACACTATCAACGCAATGATTCATCTTTTCTATAAGTTTTTTTAGCATGAGAGAGTTTATTCTGTCATCATCAGCTATAAGTATTTTTAGAGGCTTTCCCGATTCTCCCTTTGCTTGGAGCGTTGATTTTTTTGTATTGCCAATACATCCAACTATCATGGTGCATGTAATCTCTGTGCCATAGCCAGGCCTGCTTGAGATATTAAGGCTCCCCTCCATCAGGTGTATGAGCCTTTTTACTATTGTAAGTCCAAGACCAGCTCCCTGAAATTTTTTTGTATAGCTTCGTTCCTGCTGATAAAAGGGCTGCGTTATCTCATCCAGTTGCTCTGGCTCTATTCCTATGCCAGTATCCTTTACTGTGAGAATAAGCTTCCCTTTTTCATGAGATTGTCGATTAAAGCGAACCTCTATGGAGATGCTTCCTTCATTTGTAAACTTATAGGAATTCCATGCTAAATTTTCAAGGATCTGACGTATTCTCAATTCATCTCCAATTAGAGTTTCGGGGACTTCTTCACTAATAGCATAATCTATTTTAATAGATTTTTTTTCGCATTCACTTTCAAGAGTCTTTACTATAGCGTAGATAGTTTTCCTTATGGAAAACTCTTCTGAAATAAGATATATGTTATCTGTCTCTATCTTTGTAAGATCCAGTATGTTTCCCAGTAGCCTTGTTAATCTGTTAACAGAGCTTAAAGCAAGATCAATAAGCTCTATCTGCTGTTCATTTGTTGATATTTTTTCAAGTAATTGCAAAATACCAGATATTCCGTTAAGTGGAGTTCTCACTTCATGGCTCATATTTTCAAGGAAAATTGTTTTTGCCATACTTTCTCTTTCTGCCTTTGCCTTAGCATCTTTCAGTTCCTGCTCATGTAGCTTTTGCAGTGTGACATCTTCAATTATAGCGATTCCACCATACATTTTTTTATTTAAGAATATGGGAGTAAATATGCCGCGAATTATTGTTTCCTTATTTCCTGTGAAGGATCTATAAAGCCCATCGTATAGGCCTATTTTTCCAGAGAAGGTATCGGCAAGAGTAGACTGTAGCTTTGCGTTTGGGAGTTTTTTCATATCAAGGCCTATGAGTTTTTCCCTTGAGGATCCTATTATCTTAACAAATTCGCTATTACATTCAAGTATTATTCCCTTGTCATCAAAGTATATTATGCCAAGAGGTGAGTGTTGAAATATCAATTTAAATTTGCTATTGGAGATTTTGAGGAGTTCCCTGGTTTTGATGAAAGTTTTATATAAAATGGCAAGGGTGAGAGCGCTTAACGCTATAGCTACTGTTATTGCTACTATTTCAGGGAAATAAATGTTAAAAAAATTTTCTACTATATGTAGATATTGAATAAGCATTTAATAACAGCCCATGTTATAATATATATTTATGAGACAGTTCAGGCACTTTTTAAATTTAAGGTCTACAGTTTACAATGTCAAAAAATAATATTAATGGGTATAAAATAATACTAAATAAAATGATCAACTGTAGCAATGATATCCTTAAGCCTCGGTTTTAGGTATGTAAGACCTTCCTCAACAGAATCAAAAAAGTGAAAAATATCCAGATCCTCTTTGCAGATCATGCCCATATCAACTAACTTATTAAATTTTATTAAATCGCTCCAGTATTCTTTGTCATATAGCATCACTGAGATATTGGGCTTGGCCATTTTCTTTGTCTGGATTAAGGTTAGTGTTTCAAAAAGCTCATCGAAGGTTCCAAATCCTCCAGGGAATACAATAATAGCCTTTGCATGATAAAGCAACCAGAGCTTTCTCATGAAGAAATAATGAAATTCCATATTGAGTTCATCGGATATATAAGGGTTTGGATGCTGTTCAAAGGGGAGGGATATATTGAGGCCTATTGTTTTTTCACCTGCCTCCCTTGCCCCTCTATTTGCTGCTTCCATTATGCCAGGACCTCCTCCTGTGCATATATAAAAGTTCTCCCCTGTTTCTTCTTTTAGTTCTTTGCTATAGAGAGCAAGCTTATAGGACATTTCATGTGCAGCATGATAATACCTGGAAGTGCCATAGGTATCATCATCAGGTTTGATTCTTGCTGATCCAAAAAAAACAACAGTGTGATAAACACCCTGACTCCTGAATTTGCTTTCAGGGGCAATATATTCACTTAAGATTCTAAGAATTCGGGCTTCTCTGGAATTTAAAAATTGTGGATCTTTATATGCCTTTAGACCTTTCCCCATGGTATCGACGCTTCCTCTTTATGTTAAAAATGGTCCCATCTGTATATTCACTTACATTGGAGGATATCACCTTTTTTTTGTCAATATATTCAATGGAAACACTGTCCATAAAATTGAGAATAATTTTAAGACCTGCACCAATTCCACGCAGTGGGACCTCTTCCCCGTTTACCTTGACAGTGAGTCGGGATTTTTCTGATTCAGTTGCATAAGTTATTATCTGATTAAAGTATTGAGAGCTATTTTTATCAGGGACAGAGCTGAGCATTTTTATAAAATCAAGGCCAGAGCCATGATCTATTATTGTTGCATCGAACTCATCTTCTTTTATCTGATATCTTATTGTGATATTTCTTTTTTCTGGGACAGGGCAATTGCTTTGTGAACAGTTCATTGTTACCTGTACTGCATTGGTAATGCTTTCATCCATTGAAAGTATAATTTCATCAATCTCTTCCCGAGGATAGCGCATTTCCTGTAAATCCCGTATGAGTCTGTCTATTACAACAGGCACAATGGCGGTTGATGCTGTAAAACTGTCCAGATATGATTTTTCTTTTTCTTTAACCATCTTTATTATTCATTGCATAAAATACTTATATAGTCAACTAATTTTTTTATTCCTGTTAAGTAAGAGTTTTTTAAAAAACTCTTACTTAACAAAATCACTCTGTTATTTATCGGTATTTTTCAAGAATTTTTTATGGGTGGGTGGATTTTTATAGATATTATTCAACAACCACAACCTCTTGCTTGTATTTTATAGCCAGAGCCTGGTAAATTTTTTTTGCAGCTGTCCATTCCTCTTTGTGTCTATGGAGCACATCTCCCTTTTCAATGGCAGGCACTCCAGCATATATTTTATAAGGTGGTACTATTTGCTTACGCTTAATTAGTGAATGCTCTGCAATTATTGCCCACTCTCCAATCTCAGCATAATCTGTAATTGTGGAATTCATCCCTATAACTGCATAGTCATGTATGGTGGCATTATGAATCATGGCATTGTGACCTACTGTCACTTCTTTGCCAATGATTGCCTCCTGCCCGGGGCGAGCATGTATGGTTACATTTTCCTCAATGGCTGTGCCATCGCCAATTATTATGGTGCCGTAATCCCCTCTGATAACAGCTCCCCATCCAATATAGCAGTTTTTACCTATTATAACATTTCCAATAATATCAGCAGATTTTGCAATCCATGATGATGGGTCTATTATAGGTTTTTTGCCATTGATCTCGTAGATTGTCATGGTTTTGTCCTTTTGTTGAGCTTTATTCTAAAAAGTAGATAGCCTGGCTCGGGCAATTGTCAACACAAAGTCCGCAGGAATTACATAAATTATAATTAAAAGTAATATGCTCAGGCTTACATGGAACAGGGAATTCAATGCAGTATTTTATACATTTTGCACATACTGTATTGAATGATATGGATATTGCATTCCTTGGGCAAATTGTTACACACTTGCCGCATCCAGTGCATTTATTTATGTCATTGAAGGGGTATTTTGTCATAGTCTTTTACCTTGTTTTAATTGTTTCAATGAGTTTAATTTTAGCATTGCCCTTTTGGTCTCTATAAATTATGCAATATCCTGGAATAATTCCTGCAAGCCTCTCATCAGAGGAACGCAATGCATTAAAGTTAGAATTTTCTAAAAAATTACGCAGTAGCTCTAATTTTTCTCCCAGAACTTCACATTCCTTTTCATCATCACAGGTGAGCAATTTTTCTGTTAGTGATTTGAATTCATTTTTTGCAGAGGTCTCTATGCAATGATCTCCCGTGTATAAAGTGATTATAGTTTCGTCCATAAATATAACCTTATTTAGAATTCATTTTAGCCACAATCGGCCAAAATGAATTCTATAGTAATTATTGCAATTTCAAATGATATTTATCAGCTTCGGCTGAAAATTTTTTAGTGATCGCAAGTATTTGCACCTGTTACAAGAGAACCATCGAGAAATTTGTTTACAACATCAGAGGGTTCCAATGCTGGTGCCCCTGTAATAACCTCAACCCCTTTATCTTTAAAGAGACTTATGGCCCTTGCACCCATTCCACCAGCAAGAACGCATGTAACACCTTTTTCTGAGAGCCATCGAGGCAGTAATCCTGGCTCATGAGGTGGTGGAGTGATTGATGATTGGGATAGTATTTTTTTATTTTCTCTATCCACATCAAAAAGTATAAATTGCTCACAATGCCCAAAATGCATACAAAGCCTGTTATCGGCTACTGGAACAGCTATTTTCATTTATTGCCTCCGTTTATTATTTTTTCTACTATTTCATTAAATTTTTTTTGCGCCTCTGTTGCGTTTGAGGAAGAAGCGCTAAGATGAGGAAAGCCATTATCCCCACTGTCAACAATTCTTGGTTCCAGAGGAATAGCTCCCAGAAAAGGAATTCCCATATCCTGTGCCATGGACTTTCCTCCTCCTGTTTTGAATATCTCTGTGAGATTACCACAGTGTGGGCAAATAAAGCCACTCATGTTTTCAACTACACCAATGATTGGCATATTTACCTGTCTGCAAAAGGTAACTGATTTTCTTACATCTGCCAGTGCAACATCTTGAGGTGTTGTTACAATTACTGCACCATCTGGTTCAGGGATAAGCTGGCATACAGAGAGAGGCTCATCACCTGTTCCTGGAGGTGAGTCTACTATTAAGTAATCAAGGTCATCCCATAAAACGTCTGTTAAAAATTGTTTAATTACCCCATATTTAAGAGGTCCCCTCCATATAACAGCTTGATCTTTGTCTGGCATTAAAAATCCAACAGACATCACCTTAAGATATTCATTGTAGATTATAGGCAATATCGTTTTATCTCCTGTGCCTGTTGCCATCATGCCTTCTATCCCCAGAAGTTTTGGAATGCTTGGACCATGGACGTCAATATCCAGAAGGCCTGTTTTGAACTTTTTTTCTGCAAGAGCAACCGCTAAATTTACAGCTACAGTGCTTTTGCCAACACCTCCTTTGCCAGAAAGGACAACTATCTTGTGCTTAATTTTTGACATATTATGTTTGAGGAGCTCTTCTTCATTTGCTGCTTTCTGGTTAGTGTTTCCGTAAGAGCAAGATGATACTTTTGGATTGTTCTGTGTCATCTTAAAATTCTCCTTGTTTTATTAAAAGTTATATCTGCTTAAATACTTTTTCCCATAATTCAATGATAGCATTTGCTGCCTGAGAGTCTTTCAGCTCAATTACAGCTTTGCCCATTATCTGCGCCTCTGTAACTGCTTTATCGTAAGGTATTTGTCCAAGAAAATGGAGTTCATTTTCTTCACAAAAATTTTTTATTTCCTGAGTCTTTTCCATGTTTATATCGTATTTGTTAACGCAGAGTCCACATTTTACTCTGAAGTGTTGAGCCAGATTAAAAACACGCTTCAAATCGTGCAGGCCAGATACCGTTGGTTCTGTTACAATCAAAAGGAATGTTGCTCCAGTAATTGATGCTATTACAGGACAGCCTATGCCTGGTGAGCCATCTGTGATTATTAGCTGAAGACCTTTTTCTGTTGCTATTTCCCTGGCTTTTTTTCTAATCAAAGTAACTAATTTGCCTGAATTTCCTTCTGCTATGTTTAGCTTAGCATGAACAAAGGGACCGTATTCAGTCTCAGATATAAAATATTTTCCTGATTCATGATCAACCATTTCTATTGCCTGCTCCGGGCAAAATTCACTGCACAGAGCGCAACCCTCACAGAATGTTTTTTCAATATAAAATTGATTATCCTTTTGTTCTATTGCATCAAATCTGCACAGACTTTTACATTTACCACAGCCTGAGCACAGCTTATTGTTTATATATCCTTTTTTGCCATCGCTAAAGGATTCTTCTTTTAATATTCTATGATTTAAAACCAGATGAAGATCTGCTGCGTCAACATCGCAATCTGTTATAACCTTGCTTTGCGCAAGTCTTGCGAAGGAGGCAGTCAAACTTGTTTTTCCTGTGCCACCTTTACCACTTACTATTACCAATTCTTTGATCATGAATTATAGATTCTCCTGAAATTTTTTATGTGGTTAATTATTTCTTTGAACTGAGCGTTATATTTTTCTTTCACAACAGATATAAATTCACCTTTTGAGTAGTTTTCTGCAATTTCTCTATCCTCCGGGATTGCTCCAATTATGGGAATATTCACTTGCTTGCAAAGGTCTTTTATGAGATAATCGCTTTTTGAGGATTTATTTATCACAACGGCAGATGGAATCTTAAGAGCTCTGGCCATTTCAATAGCCAGAGATAAATCGTTTAGCCCAAAAAGAGTAGGCTCTGTGACAAGGATAAGGAAATTTGCCTCCCTGACAGATTCTATAACAGGGCAGGAGGTTCCTGGAGGGGAATCTATTATTCTAATATCAGCATCAATAAAGTTTTCTTTTACCTGACGTATTACAGGGGGGGACATAGCCTCTCCTATATTAAGTTTTCCTCCAGCAAAAAATAGATTATCCTTTTGAGAGATTTCTATTTTAGCAGTCTCTCTTGCTATTTCTTTAATGGCCTTTTCGGGGCATATAAGAGTGCATCCCCCACAGGAATGGCACATCTCAGGGAAAAAGAGAGGCTTGCCCTTTACTAAAACTATTGCACTGAATTGACAAATCCTTTCGCATTCTCCACATGCAGAACATAGAGATTTGTCAATATAGGGAACCATAACATTACAGGATTTTTCTTCTTGAATCTTTAAATTTAAAAATAGATTTACATTTGGCTCTTCAACGTCGCAGTCAAGAATTGCCACTTTGAGATTTTTTTCTTTAAAAAAATAGGCCAGAGAAAGAGCAATGGTTGTTTTCCCTGTGCCACCTTTACCGCTTGCTACTGCTATTTGCACTTGTTAACTCCTTGATTATTCCAAGATCGTACATCTTTTTACATACCATGCAACCTCTGTATGCAACAGAGAGCTTTGTCTCCTTTGAATAGAGATAGCTCAGCTTATCCCTGCACTCAGATGAGAGCTCTTCTTTATGTTCATCAACAGCGCTTAAAATTCCCTCAGCTCTTATACATTTTAATACATCATAATTTTCGATAAAATCAGAGATGGTTCCTTCTCTCATTTCTCCAACGTTACAGAGAGTAAATTCTGGATCATCTTTAAAGGGTAGGCAATAGTGCCACCTATCATCAATAAATGGACTATCTCCACAGTGAGAGTAAAGTGAAAGCAGATCAATCAGTGAAGAGTTAGGGAATGTGTCAAAATCCCTTTCAGAAATCTTTAGCTTCTGGATAACATCATTTTTAAAGTGAGGCAAAAATGATCCAAGGCTCTCTTTATCATTCCCATAAAGAGAAAGGGAAGGGCATATATCCTCAAATTCTTCACCATCACCAAGAGGAGCAAGGGGAACTACTCTCTGTAAAACATTGGGATATATTTTTTTTAAGATATCACTTGTATTGTCATCAACACCTATAGTTACAAGTATCACTGGAATGATTTTCATCTTGGGTTCTTTACTTACAGTTATGAGATTATCCAGAGCAATATATCCATTGTCAGAGAGATTTTCCTGATACTGAGAAATACTTATCCCCACTATTAAAGGTTTTTCTATCTGAGATGATATTTTTTTAAAGAAATCTCTGGTGAAGCTTAGATCCTCAAAAACCTTACCATTTGTTGGCATAGATACTGTTTCTATTATATTCAATTTGAAAAGATTGATTATGGCATCGGTTATATCCATTTCATTATCTTTCCAAATGGTGGGCTCTCCCCCTGTTACAAACTGATATTTGATTAAGTTGCTTTCACTTAAGCGTTGTAAATCAATCAGGTAACTTTTAAAACATTCATAACTCATCTTATAGTGATAGCTATTGGCTTCCCTGAGGCAGCCTTTGCATTGCTTATTACAAGTATTTGTTATTTGCAATGCTGGATATAATGTTGTCCAGGGTTTTGTGTTTCTTTTGCCCTTTATTACCTGGGCGTAGTTATAAAGTCTCTTTAACACCTGTCTTCCTCTTAAATTATATTTAACTTACAATAAATATTCTTTATATTTGTGCTAAGCTTAACCATAGCGTTTAAAATTCAAAAATACGTCCAACAGAGGCATCGCTAAATTTTTCACCAAAGATATTTGCAAGTCTATGGGCAATGCGCAGACCAGTGCAATGGGACACTGCAATTTTCTGGACATTATATTTTTTTAGCGATCTTAGGGTTTTTTCCACATAGTCCTCTGGAGCACTATCAAGGTGAGTGCCACCTATTACAGCAAAGAATTCACTGTGATTGCTTTTTGAACTGAGCTCATCAAGTATTTCTACAATTCCAGAATGAGCACATCCAAGTAAAACAACTGGGCCAGAGCTTGTCTCCAGAAGAAGAGAAAGGTCATCAGAAAAAGGATCTGGTGCTATATCATCATTGTTTTTTCTCATCAAAAGCTTATCCCACGGTCTCCATCCTTCACTGTGATGGATGTTGGAAATTGTAAACATTCCATCTGCAATTTTTTCAAAACCATCTGTCTCTATAAACTCTGCACCATTTTCTTCATATAGTGATTTATCATGGGGAAATCCAATAGCTCTTTCCATGCCATTGGGTAACTTTGCGCATTTGGTCAAAAATGCATCGGGATGAAGATATACAGGAAGAGTCTCTTTTCTTTCTTTGAGTATAGATAATAATCCTCCAGTGTGATCGTAGTGACCATGGCTCAGGATAACCCTTTTTATTGAATTTATGTCTTTCCCCAAAAGTTTTAGGTTGTGGACAACTCCAAGCCCCTGTCCTGTATCAAAAAGAGTATTTCCCTCTTCTCTTTCTATAAAAAACGAAAGCCCATGCTCCCCAATAACAGGGAATGGAATCTGGACGCTGTTTTCACATATAACAGTTATTTTGGTCATAAATATCTCCTTCTGAAATTTCACCAGTGAGCTTCAACATTAGCATCTTCACATTGAGTAAGCTTCCCCTCTATGAAGTCATTGATGGCCTCCTGAATTGTTTTGCTGTTAGATAGAAATATTTTAATTCCTGCAGCGGTTAAAGCGGCAAAGGCCTTTGGGCCAACATTTCCTGTTATCAAAATATCCGCACCTGAATCTATTATGTTTTTTGCAGATTGAATACCAGCGCCTTGAGATGAGTTTAGGTTTTGACTATTGTCTTTATATTCAAAGTTTTTGGTATCTGTGTCGTAGATAATAAATCCCTTTGCTCTGCCAAATCTACTATCCATTTGAGATTCAAGCCTTTTGTCTTCTGCAGTTATTGCAATTTTCATTTATTTATCTCCTTACTGGAATTTTTATTTAATGCAGAATTTTTTTCTCTGCAACAGTTTCGTCCCTTTGTTTGCATGGAGCATTTGTTGATTGATGCCCTACATGGATGTAATTTATTTTTAATGTAAAGATCTATAATCTCCTCAATGGCTCCGCTATTCCATGGGTAGTGTTTTATCCCAGAATCGATTATCATCTCTGATATAAATCTACTTACAGCACCGCTTATAAGGACAGTGACACCCATCTCTTTTAGTCTTGCAATTCGCAATGAGCAGCTTTCAAGATCGAGGTTTATGGTAATGCTTTGAGTGATGGAATTTTCGCTTATCTCAAATATGATAAAGCGTTTTGCCTCATCTAAAAGAGGGGATATTCGATCTTGAAATATTGGTATTGCAACTAATTCATTGTTCATATTTATTTATATAAGCAATATTTGTGCCAAATTTTTATTTAATTGCAAAATAATTTTCTAAAATACTTTTTGCTTTAAAATAATAAAGCATATATGCTGCTTTTGAGGATTTAGTGAATATAAAGGATTTTTTGTTTGAAAATTTAAGGGATAGGCAAAGATTTTAAGATATAAATAGAATCAATATTATTTTTTTATTCTTTTATAATGTTTAAAAATAAAACTTTTATTCATTGTCAATTGGAAGGATATATTAATTTTTTGATTTTTCTATTTTTACGATGGTTTTAATTGCAATTTGCAATACTTGTTTTTTATTATATTGCATATTGCAATAGTTATTCCATGTTGTATTTTTTCATTTTTCGCCATAGTGTTGATGAATTTATTCCAAGGGCTTGAGCTGTCTTTAATTTGTTGCCATTAAATTTACTAAGAGCCTTTGCTATATATATTTTTTCCATCTCCTCAAGGTTTTCTGAACCAGTGAGTGTATCTTCTATTGCTCTGAGATATTGAGGAAGATGTTTTGTGTTTATATAAGCCTCACGACATAGGACAAAGGCATGTTCAATAATATTTTCCAGTTCCCTTACGTTTCCAGGAAAGTTATAGTTCATAAGGATATTCATGACCTCATCAGTGACTCCTTCTATATTTTTCCCTTTTATATAGTTAAATTTTTTTATAAAGTGAGATATAAGCAAAGGAATATCCTCTCTTCTTGCAGAAAGGGGCGGTAGCTTTATATTGATTACATTTAATCTGTAGAAGAGATCCTCTCGAAAGAGTCCTTTTTTTACTTCATCTGAAAGATTTTTGTTTGTTGCAGCAATTATTCTCACATTTGATTTTACTGGATTTAGTCCTCCCAGTGGTTCATACTCTCTTTCCTGGATAAAACGAAGCAACTTTGCCTGGATAGCAGGCGAGATCTCTCCTATTTCGTCAAGAAACAGTGTTCCTTTTTCTGCCAGAGCTATTTTGCCCAATTTATCTTTTTTGGCATCAGTAAAAGCTCCAGACTTATAACCAAAGAGTTCAGACTCAAGCAAATTGTCAGGCACAGCTGCACAGTTTATAGCAACGAGAGGTCTGGATTTTCTTCCACTAAGATTGTGAATGGCCCGTGCTATAAGTTCTTTCCCTGTGCCACTTGCTCCTTCTATTAAAACAGTGCTGTCACTTACAGCAATATCTGGCAGTATTGAAAAGAGCTCTTTAAATTCCTTGCTTTTGCTTATGATGTCATTAAAGCTATAGTTTGATTCTATTTCCTTTCTTAGATGCTCAATTTCAGATATATCTCGGAATGTCTCGACCCCGCCAATGATTTCTCCAGATTCATTTTTTAGCAGTGCAGTGCTTATATTTATTGGTATTATCTCACCAATGGAATTTACAATGTAGACAGTTTTGTTAACAATATTTCTTCCAGTGTTTATAGTTTCTCTAAGAGCACAGGAGTGCTCACAAATACTTGCATGGAAAACTTCAAAGCATAGCTTTCCGACAGCCTCTTGGGGGCTAATCTTTAATATATCAGCTGCAGCCTTATTTATGTAGGTAATTTTAAAGTCCAGATTAATAGTAAATACGCCATCAGCAATGCTGTCCAGTATGATCTCTTGATTGCTTAACATTGACTATTTCATCTGCTGGTTGAGAATAAATTGTTTAAATCTCTGAGCTTGCTTAAAATCGGGCTTGATGCTTATAGCTTTGTCGCAGTCATCCAGGGCATGCTGAATATCTCCAAGGTCGTAATAGGTGAGGGCTCTACCGTAAAAGGTGTCAGGCCATAGGGGGTTGAGTTCAAGAGATTTATTAAAATCACGGAGCGATTCGTCATATCGTTTGAGCATTCTATAGGCAAGTCCCCTATTTGTATATACCCTTGTGTCCCTGGGTTCCATCTCAATTGCTTTTGAGAAATCTTCAATTGCCTTTTCATATTCAGAGAGGGTAAAGTATACAAGACCCCTGTGGTTATATATGTAGTGGTTTGGTGAAACCAGCAAGAGCTGTGTATAAAGTTCCAGAGCGTCTTTGAGTCTGTTTTCCAGATGAGCATTCATTGCCTCAACAAGGAGATCATTCAGGTCGTGTTTATTGTTTGAATTATTTTGAGGCAGAGAAAATTTTTCTATTTTAGTTTCAATAGGAGCAGCTTCCATCTTTGATTCAATTAGTGACGTAAGATCCCCACTTTGTTTCAGCTTTTCCATTTTTTCTGGTATTGTGGAGACCTTGTCCATTAGCTTTTTGTGTCTTTCCTGAATGTCTTTGTATCGTTTCCTTTGGTAGTCTCTAATTTCCTGAAATATGGTATCCCCAAGGGATAGAGTTGCATTAACCGCAATCATCTTACGTCTGATAGTATCTTCAACCTTATCTATGCTGGTTTTGTATATTAGCTCATGTTCAACCTCAGCCCAGGCGTCCTGAAGAATTGTCCTCAGTTGGATTTCAACTCTCATGCTGCTGTATTTATCTTTAAATTTCTTTGATACATCAGAGGGAATAGTTATTATTAGATGTATTGAGTCATATCCAAATTCTCTTATAGAAAGCTCTCTTGATTTGTATTTTGTTTCAATAACATTAAAGCTCTCTTTAATGCGTCTTTCCACGCAGGTAAGATCTTCCAGAAAGGGAACAACAACCCTCAGTCCAATAATATCGGTTATTGCATCAAAAGGCGATTCTATTGGAGCATTTTGACTTTTAAGCAATATCTTTCTGTAGAGAGCATCAAAGGTTTTGACTCTGCCTTTGATTTGAGCCTTACAGTCGCTGCCTATTAAAGCGTTTTCTGTTTTTTTTATGAGCAGTTCCAGTAATTTTTGTAAATTTTTGCTATTCTTTTCATAAAGAGATTGGATTTTGGATTTATTTTCAATCCAATAGTCAAGTCTATAATTCATAACATCAGCCATTGGTTGTTTTTTCGATCGAAACAATTTACTCATAGTATAATATAACAGAAAATTTTTTCAATATATTTTATTATTTTGGAAAAAAAAGACTATAAAAGTTACTAAAGTAAAATTCATACCAGTATTTATTCCCTAACTTTTTTAAAATAAAAATACTCTATTATCCCGTCACAGAAGGCTTCGGGGATAATATGTTTTTGATTTGACACAATACTGCTTCACTATTCCCACCTCTGAGGCGTGTAAGGCTAAAAATTAAGTAATTAACATTGGAAATTTGTATAAAAATAGCTGAGAAAATTTAATTTTTTATTGATTTAAAAAGATATTATTTTATTATAAACTAAAATATTTAGGAGCTTTATATGGCAGAGTATATATGCTATTGCTTTAAATATACAGAAGAAGATATTATTTGCGACCTAAAAGAAAATGGACGGTCTACCATTCTGGAAAAAATAGTAAAAGCAAAGTCCGCTAATGGCTGCAATTGCAAGGTGAATCACCCACAGGGTAGGTGATGTATAAGCGATGTCCGCCGTGTAGTGGACAATAATATGTAGATTAAAAAACTGCTCCATAATAAAAGGAGCAGTTTTTTTGTGTAAGAAGGATTATCCTTGAGTAAACATGAAGATAGGTGGTTTTCCTTCTTTTACCTGTTCGGGTTTGTAATCAAAGTATTCTGGATCTTCTTTTTCCATCTTGTCTATGATGTGCTTGTATGTTCTTCTCTTCATCTCTGCAAGGGTATTTCTTGATTTATTAAAGGTTTTTCCAAAGGCTATTGCCTCTTTTAATGTAGATTCAGCATCAGGGCATGCCTTCAGGATTACATTGTATTTCTCAAGCTCTGCTGCGCTCATTTTCTCGCCGGTCCATTTCATTCTGATAAAGAGATGATATGGCATAATCCTTTTCATCCATTCAATCATTGAAGGAGCAAACTGGATCCCAAGGTCAACTTCTGGGAAGCAGAAATATCCTCTGTCTGAACGCATGAACCTGAAGTCGCATGCTCCAGCCAGCATTGCACCGTTTCCAAAGGCATGTCCTGTAATTGCAGCGATTGTTGGCACAGGAGACATGAGCATTGCCCTGAAAACCTCCCCATTTCTATAGAGCCATTTGCTTATTCCAGGAAAGTCCTGGGCTTGCTGAGCCTTCATCATCCAGCCAAGATCTACACCAAGAGAAAAGTTTTTTGGATCGCTTGATGTTAGAACTATTGCTTTTATTTCTTTGTCAGCAAGGATCTCTTCATAGGTTGCAAGCATCGCTTCAGCCCATTCAGGATTGTGTCTGTTTTCACCGTTGTTCATTATCATTATAGCAACAGTCTCGTCTTTTTTCCATTCAACTATAGCCATAACTCCTCCTTGTAATTTTTTGTTTATTATAAAATATTTCGCCCCTCAGCGAAATAGCATAAAGTGCTATTTAAGCTTTGTTCCAAGTTTTTCGTAGGCCTGTTTAGCCTCTTTTACTGTTCTATCTATGATCTGTTTTACTGTAAGGGTCTCGTGCATTATTCCAGCCACCTGACCAATGGGAAGAACTCCCTTTTTATTGTCCCCTTCCATTGTTCCTGCATAGAAGGCATCAAAGCCAATGGCCATACGTGCCATCTGCATAGATCTCTTATATCCCATAAATAAAATAGCTATTGCAAGCTTAAGCCATGGAAATCCTAACATTTGTGCAATCTTCTTTGAACGGATAAGAGCACTAAAGGGATTGAGCCATTTCTTTGTGAGTCTTATGGCTCCTTCTGTTTTCATTACCCTTGCCATAAGGCCATCAACTTTATCTGTGTAGAGAGTGCTATAGACATCTGTTTCATTGGCCTTCGCCTTTTGTGATTCATGGACTGGGCTTTCAACTGAGTTCATGAATCTTGTGCCCATGGCAATTCCGTCAGCACCAAGTATGAGAGCAGAAGCTAAACCTCTTCCATCTGCAAATCCACCTGCTGCGATAATTGGTATCTTGAGTTCATCTGCAATGCTTGGTATGAGAACCAGAGAAGTTACAGCTCCACCATGTCCTGCTGCCTCGTGGCCTGTTACAATAATTGCATCAGCTCCATCTCTTTGAGCTGCCAGAGCGTGTTTGAGAGTTGTTACAGTTGCTATGACTTTGCCGCCATATTCATGCACTGCCTTACAGATCCAGTCCCCTTTACCAAGAGCATAATTTACAACCGGGACTTTTTCTTTTATTATTACTTCTGCATTGCGCTCTGCTCCTGGGAAATAAAGAGTTACATTTGCTCCAAAGGGTTTTTTTGTAAGAGTTCGGGTCTTTCTTATGGCCTCAAGGGTTTCCTCAGCAGTCATAACCCCTGTAGCAAGAATTCCAAGACCGCCAGCATTTGACACAGCTGCAACCAATTCTGGCATACTAATCCAACTCATACCAGAGAGAATGATTGGATATTTTATGCCAAAAAGTTCTGTAATCCGTGTTTTCATATTTCTCCCCTTATTTAATAAGTGCTCATCAGCTTTGACTGGAATAAAAATTTTTTTGTGACTTCACAGGCAAATCTGAATCTATATACAACTTATTGCATATAAGCTGCATATTTGCTATATGTCAAGTTAAAAACTTTAGAGAAGTTTTTCTCTCCTTTCAATTTCACTGTTAAGTGTAAGATTTTGTGGTTCAAAGACTAAAGTAGCTTGCCACTTAAAATAATTTGCGCTATTGTAAAATATATTATGAGTCCTGTAACGTCCACAAGTGTTGCAACAAAGGGTGCAGAGGATGTTGCAGGGTCAAGTCGCAATTTTTTTAAAAGCAATGGAAGCATTGACCCAGCCAGTGTCCCCCACATGACAACCCCAATGAGCGATAATGTTACTACAAAGGCTACACTGAGCCAATGAGGTCCATAAATTCCTCCAAAGAGCTGCCATATAGATATTCTTATAAAGCCTATGATACCAAGTATAACTCCAAGAGATAGTCCAGAAAAAATTTCCCTTTTCATAACTTGCCACCAGTCCTTAACTCCAAATTCCTTTAGAGCAAGACCTCGTATTATCAGAGATGCAGCCTGAGAACCAGAGTTTCCCCCACTGGATATAATTAGTGGCACAAAAAGAGCCAGTACTACTGCTCGGGCAATTTCTTCTTCATAGACAGCCATTGCAGAGGCTGTGAGCATCTCACTTAAAAATAGAATTACAAGCCAGCTTGCTCTTTTGCGTATAAGCTCCGGTATTGGAGTTTGCATATATGAATCTTCAAGGGCCTCAATACCACCTATTTTGTGGATATCCTCTGTTGTCTCTTCTTCAGCAACTGTCAATATGTCGTCAATTGTTACTATACCTATGAGGCATCCCTCGTTGTCAATAACAGGCAATGCATAGCAATCGTACTTTTTAAAGGCCTCAACAGCAACCTCCTGATCATCAGTTGCATTGAGATAAACAAATTTGTGATCCATTAACTTTGCTACAGTTCTGTCTGGAGGAGAAAGCAGTATTTGCCGTATATTTATATCATCAATGAGCTTGCCATCATCGTCAACCACATAGATCATATCCAATGTTTCACTATCAGATCCATATTTTCGTATTTTATCCAGAACCTGCTCAACAGTCATATTCTCTTTGACAGAGATATACTCTGGCGTCATGAGACGGCCGACGCTGTCCTCAGGATAGCCAAGTAGAGTTTTGGCTATTTCTCTCTCTTCCTTTGGTAAAAGTGAGAGCATGTTCTTTACAACTGAATGAGGCAGCTCTTCAAAAAGAGATGTTCTGTCGTCAGGAGGAAGATTGTTTATAAAAGAGGCAACCTCTTTGTTGCCCATGAGTTCAAGTATATTTTTTTGTGAGTCCACAGAGAGATATTCGAAAACGTTCTGTGTAAGTTTTTTGGGAAGCAGTCGGAAAACCATAAATTGAAAAGACTCTGGCAAAGAGGAAATAAGCTCTGCAACGTCAGCAGGGTGCCAGTCACTTATAATTTCTTTCACTGTTTGATAGTCTTTTTCATTAAGTAATTCCAGTATTTCAGGCAGCAGCAGTTTCCCTACCATTGTATTCCTCCCCGTTAATTTCAGTAAAAGAAATTTTTTAAAATAATAACTTGCAAGCTATATTTAAAATATATCAAAAAAAAGTTTAAAGAGGCAAATAAATGATCAGTCACAGTCAAAATAAATCAAATAGTTTTACAAAGTAGTATAAATTGGATAGAATAATGAATTTTTATAAAGAGATTAGCTAACTTACCTTTTTTTTAGCAGCCTTTAGAGAGCAGCCTATAACGTAAATTTCACCGTTTTTATCTCTTTGAGTTACATGCTGTTGGTTTTGTTTCCAGTAATTGCAGATGATAAATCCAAATTTATGATCAACATGGTGTTTACAGTCCAGGCATTTTTCCAGTTTAGTCATTGTTACCCCTCGCTTCCCATTCTATTATATTTTTTAAATAAAAAGTAAATTTTCATTGGGGTATTTTTTGTCAATAAAAAGTTTTTTAAAATAGTAAATTTTGATTATTTTATTTTTTAGCTAAAATCAGTAATAAATTGCACAGTTCGTCTTTCGTGCCAGTATTGGCCATCATCACTAAAAGTTATATACCCCATGTGGCCTCCGTGTTTTGTAATTTCAAGAAAGAGATTTTTATTTGACTGTGCTTCTTTGATGGGATAGCATTCAGTTCCAAGAATTGGGTCGTCTGCTGAATTTATTATTAATGCAGGAATTGTTATGCCACTGAGAAAATTTTTACAACTGCACTTTTTCCAGTAGTCCTCAGCATCACGAAAGCCATTGAGGGGTGCTGTAAATACATTGTCAAAGTCCCTCAATGTTTTGATAGAGTTTCTTTTTTCCCATATCTCTGGAGGAATTATATCCCTTTTCTCATCCATTTTTTTAAGTAAAGATATCAAAAACCTTTTAGCATAGATGTAGTTTTTTGCTTTATGAAGCTCAATGGATGAAGAGATGAGATCGCATGGTGCAGATATGGCAACTGCACTTTTAACTTTGGAATGCAAAGTGCTTCCCATTTCCCCTACATATTTAAGTGTAAGGTTTGCCCCAAGACTAAATCCCACAAGGGATATTTCTTTATAGTTTTTATGTTTTAAAATATATTGGATAACTGTATGCAGATCCTCTGTTTTGCCACTGTGATATGTCTCTGGTCTTTTATTTGGAACACCACTGCACCCTCTCATGTTGAAGGCTATGCCATCATATCCTGCATTATGAAAGGCCTTAATCATGCCTTTGATATAATGTCTCTGGGAATTACCTTCAAGGCCGTGAGATAAAATTAAAGCTTTATCAGAGGAAATGGATGATATATCTATATCAATAAAATCGCCATCTGGTGTAGATATTCTCTCTCTTGTATAATTTATTCCATCAACTTTTCGAAACAGGGTGGGCACAACAGTTTGAACGTGGTTGTTTTTTAGAAGTATTGGTGGCCTGTAAGAGGAATTTTCAATTACTGGCATAAAATAGCTCCCTATTCATTTTATATTTTTGTATTATTTTAATTCAAAATGTTTAAGGTCGGATTAAGATATGCCTAAAAAACTTCAAATCATTTTTCGAACTTTTTATAAAAAATGTCAAAAATTTATCTGATCTTTTTGCCAAGTTCTTCATCGGCGCTGTATGTTGTCATATACCTCCTATAATCTTCGATTTTCGATGGATTTTTTGAGTCAACAGCTTTAAACATTTTTTCAAGGTAGTCACGGGAAAGCATGTCTCGGTTGGATTCATCGGTCTATAGTCTCACACACTCTTCTATGGAAAGCTCTCTGTAATCTTCAGCTAAAAAATCTTCAACTGTGAATCGCTTAGAGTCAATTTCCTGTTTAATTAAAGATTCAATTTGTTTTGTAGCAGTCAGGGCTATATCTTCTGCTTTGTCATAGTAAAAGTTATTGAGATAGTAGTGTTTGAGTCCAAAGTAAGATGCAATAATTACAATTGATAGTAAAGCAGAAAGTAAAAGAGATAGGCGTGCAATTATTTTGTAGGAAAGTTTCTGGCTTTTTTTCATGTATACATACTCCCTTTAAGTTGCTCAATAAATTTTGATAGTAATAAAAAATATAATTTTTTAGGAAGTGTCAATAGGAAAGTTTTTTTTAGAGGTGCTGATATTTTTAAATTTTTGTGTCACCTTGATGGTGACACAAAAATTTTAGCTTAAAAAGCAAATTCCTTTGCAACGTTTATATAAAATTCAGCATAGCCTGCGCCAGCCACGTTATCATTACCAGCTTCTTTAAAGGTGCTTGCTGTTATATCCATAGTTAGTCCAGCAATTACAGAAAGTCCAATATCCTCAAAGGCCAATCCTGCACCAATATCAAAGCCAAAGCCAGCTGTCTGATCTTTGGTTATGTTTGCTTTTACTCCATTCTCTTTTAATGTATTTACAGGGGTGTTTGCATACCAAAGTCCTGTTTGTAGAGCAAGGGAGAAGAGTCCCAGAGGAAATGTGCTTAAATCTTTAAAGCCAATAATCCAGCCCTTTCCAGATAGTTCATATTCACCGTCGCTACTTGGCATTTTTATTGAGTCAAGGGTAATATAGTCAATCTTTCTCAGAATCTGTACCCTCCGTAGATATTTGTGTATCCCATATCCCCTGCTTCTGTAAAGGCCTTTATTCCAAGAAGAAAAGTCCATGTGGAAAAATTACCGTCACCATAGCTTTTGTATTCATGTTCAGTGCCACTTATGGTCTCTTTCCATTCCATGTCATTGAAGCTGGCCCTTGTGTAGTTTATTCCAAAGGAAATTATGCTATAGTTAAACATTGCACCAAGAAACAGAGCTCCCCCTGGGCCTGTGCCAAGATCCCCTTCATCTGGTATCATTCCAGATTCAACTGTTGAATCTGGAATGATACCAGATGTTGTCGCACCATAGCCAAGCCCACCATTTATTATGAGGCCAGAATCTGTGCTATTTACATCCTGTGCCAGTATGGGCAAGGCTAAAAATGGAAGAGTCATTGCCAGCATAAATTTGAGGATGATTTTTTTCATAAATATTTCTCCTTTTTGAAAGTTTATTATAATAATAATATATAAAAATTGAGATGTCAAATAAAATTTATTTTATGATTTAATCAGCAGGTTCACTTAGGTAAGGTTAAGTTAACCCATCTGTGTTTTTTTGGATTTTTGTTTTAAAAAAATTTTCTTTATCTGATTTATTTCTTGAAATTATTCTTAAAAAGAGCTTATATAAAATCACGGTGTAGTGGAATTTTAGTTTTCTACACTTTACAGAAAAAATTACTTGAGAGGGGGCTTTGTTATGAATAATGGCAAGATTCAGCTTTCAATGCTACTTGATAGTTCTTCAAGGGAGGCTGTTCTTGAGGAGGTGAGGAAAAACTGGCTCTTTCATTATGAGGAAAGTCTTTTTTCTCAAGTAGAGAATGCCTTTGGTCTTATTTGTATGCTTTTTGATGGCAATTTTTCTGGATACAGAAAGTGTAATACTGAATACCATAACCTCACACATACCTTTGATGCCTTACTTGCTGTGTCAAGGCTTATGGATGGACTTTTTTTTGTCAGGGAAAAGTTTTCCCCTGAACTTAGCCTTAATCTCCACCTTGCAGCTTTGCTTCACGATACAGGATATATTCAGGAAGACTGGGACAGGGAAGGCACTGGTGCAAAATATACCTCCGTCCATGTAGAAAGAAGTAATGATTTTTTAAGAAAGAATTATAAAGCCTTTCATCTTAAGGAGAGCGATATTGAGGTTATATCTCAGCTAATTCTTTGCACTGGAATAAAAGGGGATGCCATTAAGAATTTATCAGAGGATATGGCCATGGCTGGTGCAATACTTGCCACAGGGGATTTGCTCGGTCAGATGTCTGACAGAGCTTATTTAGAGAAGCTCTTGTTTTTATATTATGAGTTTAAAGAGGCAGGAATTGAAGGATTTAACACAACCTTTGACATTTTGAGAAAAACTCTTTCTTTTTATGAAATTACAAAAGAAAAGTTAGATAGTGATTTTTTTTCTGTATATGATGACTTAGTTTATCATTTTAAAGAGAGATATAATATTCCAGAAAATCTCTATATGGTAGCAATTGATAATCAGATAAAGTATCTGGTAGATATAATTGAGGATGAATCGACCAACTTCAGGAATAAGCTCAAGAGGCTTGATCTTGAAAAAATAGAACTTGACTACACCATTTCAAGAGAATATGTTTAGCATATTTAGCATATAGATTTTTATATCCTCAGTTGGTTTTTGTCATGTCGGATGAAGTAAAGAGAAAAATAGAATCAATAGAAAAGCGTATTGTTGAACTTAAATATGCAGAGCGCGATGTCGAGAGAGAAAGAGATATAATTAGATATGAGATGCTCAAAAAAGCAGAGAATTCTCCTGCTGTATTAAAACTAATAGAGACCTTTTTTGTCAATGAATTCAAAGTCAATATGGATGAGTTGCGTCTTTTATCAGAACCTGCAGCCTTTAAAGGAAGAGATGGTGAGGAGTTTCTCTCTGAGGTTAAGGTTGATGTCCGCTATAATAATACTAAGTCAAAGGACTATAGAGAGATAGGCTTTGTTATATATCTTACAGAGGGTTTTCAAATCGAAGAGGTCAGAAAAAAAGAAATTGAAATGATGGATAGAATAATTTCTATACGAAAAGAAATAGAAGAACTCAGAGCACAGAAGCGAAGCCTCCGCTTAAAATAGAAAAAAGTCCTTAAAAAATTTTTTTGTAAGTCAAAAATTTTATGTGGATACTTCTGTCTGCCTGTATTATATTATAAATTACACAGGTAATAAGATGAGATCCACAATAATAGCTAAAAAATTATTACTACTGATTATTCTGCTTTTTACAATAAGTTTTGTATATGCAGAAAAAAAGATCACAGTTGTGACTGATGACAACTATCCTCCATATATCTTCAGAGATAAAGATGGAAATCTTCAGGGAATACTGGTAGATCAATGGGATCTGTGGAGCAGCCGCACCGGAGTTAAAGTTTATCTAAAAGGAATGGATTGGGCTAAAGCCCTTGCTGCTATGAAAAAGGGGGAGGCAGATGTAATAGATACACTATTCTGGACAGAGGAGAGAACTAACTATTTTGACTATGGAAATCCCTATGCAACAATTGAGGTTCCTGTCTTTTTTGAACAGAGCGTTTCAGGGATTGTTAGCATTTCCTCTCTGGCTGGATATGTTGTTGGAGTAAAAGAGGGAGATGCCTGCATAGATACTCTTAAAAAAAATGGGATTCTTTCTTTAAAAGAGTATCCAAACTATGAATCAATTATTCTTGATGCGGCAAAAGGCAACATTTATGTCTTTTGTATAGACAAGCCTCCTGCATTATACTATATTCATAAATATCATCTTGAAGAAAAGTTTAAATATGCCTTATCCTTAGGTGGTGGACAGTTTCACAGAGCAGTTCAGAAAGGGGATAGAGCAACTCTGGAACTTGTGGAAAAGGGATTTGCTCTTATCAGTGATAATGAATATAAAGCAATTGATTCCAGATGGCTTGGTGAAGATATCCAACCTCGGATAAATTATAAATTTGTTGCATATATTGTAATTACCAGTATTGCTGTTGCAGCTTTTTTTGTTCTTATAGCTCTGTATTTAAATTATAAAGTCAGAGAGCGCACAAAAGAACTGGAAGATGCAATTATTAAGCTAAGAGAAAGTGAGGTTAAAACAAAGGCTCTCTTTGAGGTAATTCCAGACTTGTTATTTGTTTTTGATGAAAAAGGGACTTTTGTTGACTATAGAGCAAATAGCCTTGATAGATTATATCTTCCCCCTGAGGAATTTCTCGGTAAAAGAGTAGATGAGGTTATGCCTTCCAATATCGCAGATATCACCTTTAAAGCTATAGATGAGCTTAAAAAAGGGACTTCGCTTTATTCTTATGATTATGAATTAAATATGGATGGAACAGTATTGTTTTTTGATGCAAGGATGGTGCCCTTTGGAGAGGGAAAGTTTGTTTCCATAGTGAGAGATATATCGGAAAAGAAAAAACGCGAAGAGGAGGAAACTCGGAGGCATAAGCTTGAATCCCTTGGAATTTTTGCAGGAGGTATAGCTCATGATTTTAACAATATACTCACAGCAATTGTTGGGGGGATATCTCTTGCAAGGATTAAATTAGATGATAAAGATAAGGCCTTAAGACTTCTTGAGGAGTCAGAAAAGGCTGCCATAAGGGCACGTAAGCTTACAGAACAACTCCTTGCATTTGCTAAAGGAGGTAAACCTGTTAAGCATATAAGCTCAATCAGTGATCTCATTGCAGAGACTGCAAATTTTATCCTCAGTGGTTCAAGGGTAATGCTATCAATTAAAATAGCAGAGGACTTAAAGTTTGTTGATATTGATAGAGGTCAGATTGAGCAGGTGATTCAGAATATAATCTTAAATGCAGTTCAGGCAATGCCCTATGGAGGAAAGATAGAGATCAAAGCTGATAACATATACCTAAATGGCAATAATCCTTTTTTATTGCCAGAGGGTTCTTATGTTTACATTGCTGTTGCAGATAATGGTGAGGGGATTGAACAGAAGAATTTACCAAAAATTTTTGACCCATATTTCACAACAAAGGTGGATGGCAATGGTCTTGGCCTTACTATCTGTCACACAATTATTAAAAGGCATGGAGGAGCAATTGATGTTAAATCGCAAGTGGGAGGTGGAACAACCTTCACAATCTTTTTGCCAGCATGCGAGAATGCAGATGACCTAAAAGTTTTTAATGAATCTACCCCAATACAGGGGTCCTTACAAGGGAAGGTTGTCCTTGTTATAGATGATGAGCCACAGCTTCGATTTATAATGAAAGAAGCGCTATCCCCAGAGGGAGCTCAGGTGATACTAACACCAGAAGGTCATGAGGCTATGGATATTTTTGAAGAGAGAGTTGCCAGAGGGGAAAAAGTTGATTTTGTTGTTGCTGATTTAACTATTCCTGGAGGGATGGGTGGAATGGAAGCTGTGAGATTGCTAAGGGAGGCTGGTTTTTCTTTTAAGTCAATAGTTGTTTCAGGATACAGCAATGATCCTGTCATAGCTGATTTTAAAAGCTATGGTTTTGACGGATATCTTGTAAAGCCCTTTGGTATGGATCTTTTAATAAAGACCCTTAAATCTCTTGTATAATAGCTAAGTATTTGGAGTAAAATGTAACTTTTTTAAGAATTTAATCACTCAATTAAAAACTAAAATTTTAGAGGTTATCTATGAGAGAATACGAAGTGATAATAATAGGGCAGGGTCCTGCAGGTTTATCTGCAGCGATATATACAGCAAGGGCTAATATAAAGACCCTTATACTTGGATGTGATCCAAAAATTGCAGGTGATTATGCAATAGACAATTATTTTGGATTTCATGAAACAATCTCTGGAAAAGAGCTTATAGAAAGAGGTGTAGCTCAGGCATCTAAGTTCGGAGCAGAGATCCTCTGTGACAGAGTACTTTCTATTCACTTTGATGATTCAGGAAAGTATATAGTCAAAACAGAAAGAGATGAATACAAAACATGTTCTGTAATTCTGGCCACAGGAGTTTCGCGTAAAAAGCCAGATATACCTGATTACGAAAAATTTGATGGAAAGGGAATTTCATGGTGCGTAAGCTGTGATGGATTTTTCTTCAAAGACAAAAGTGTTCTTGTGGCAGGAGAAGGTAACTATGCAGCAAATCAGGCAATTGAGTTAACTGATTATACAAGCAATGTAGCAATATGCACCCTCGGCAAAGAATCAACCATAAGCGCTGATTATCGCAAGCGACTTAAGGATTTGAATATACCTGTAATTGAAAAATCAATAAGCAAGCTAATTGGTGATGATGTCCTTAAAGGGGTAAGATTTTCAGATGGAGAAGAACTGAAAGTAGATGGAATATTTATAGCCCTTGGAGATGCTTCTTCAACTGATTTTGCAAAGAGCCTTGGAATAATTACGGAGGGTAATTTTATTGTGGTTGACAAGGATATGAAGACAAATGCTCCTGGGATTTTTGCTGCAGGTGATTGCACTGGAGGATTTTTGCAAATCGCAGTGGCAGTTGGGGCAGGTGCCATAGCAGCAAGATCAGCCATAAGCTATGTTAAGGAAAGTTGCAGAAAATGATTTTTATTTTTTTGCAGTAAATTTAAAAGTAATGCCTGTGGATGTAAGGCTAAAGGATGAAGAGAGATTTCTATATTTAAAGAGATTATTGATCTCATCAATAATAAATCCCTTTGAGCCTTCTTTTATCACAGGCAGGTTATAATAACCAAATTGGGTATTAAAGATTTCGCCACTCTTTTTATCTTTTTCATATTTTCCACCGAGAGGGCAGGTGGTAATAAATCCAAAATTATTATATAGAACCTCCTGCAGTTCATCGCTATTTTTTTCTGGATATAGCTCTGTCATGAGCTTTATTGTGCCAAAATTTTTCAGGCTCCTGTTTAGACCATCTTCAATGAAAGCCTTCAGAAAATACTCCTGGATATTCTTTTTATTGCCAAGGTTTAATTCAAGGCACAAGTTTGATTCATCCATAGATGTTTGTGCTGGTTTTTGTTCTTTGATTGCAGCAATATATTTTTCAGAGGTAGTTATATATAAGTTATTATCTCTGATCATTGTATGTATACGGATATTTAATGAGTTACCTACTGTGAGCTTGAGTATATTGATTTCATCACCACCTGTTGAGTATCGAAAGTTTTCTGCCTTAATTAAATTGCCTGAGTTCAATTTATTTGTTAGTTCCGCCAGCAAAGAGTTTGTAAAACTCTTCCCGGCTTTTTCATTTTTTAGTGGAATGGAGATCACTACAGGATGAAGTGCAAGCCAGATAAAAAATCCAGCTCGTGATTCGTAGTGACCATAGCTTTGTTGATCAAGTAAAATTTTAAGTGATGATGGATTAAAAACAATTGGATTTTCTCCATCACCAAAGGCAATTCGTATTTCCCCTGTAATTATATCCTTAAGTTCATTTTTCAGCTCTCTGTAGTCTATCTTTATTTTGTTTAACAGCAGATATTCATTGATTACTGCTGGATTTGCTTTAAAAGCAATCTCTGCAAGAAAGTCCTTTCCAGTAAAATGAGGATTTAACTGCATTGTTCCTTCTGTGGATATTGATTGGAGGAGTGAGAATAAGGGATTATTATCATTTTTTAATATAAATCCATCTATCGATAAATCTGGATCAAATTTAACTCTAATTGCCATAGGCGAAAGAGTTGATTCAAAGTATGATTGAAAGTCGGAGAGAAATTCTTTATACTCAAGAGCTTCATTCTCTGATATCAACATATCATCTATATCAATACAGGGTGTCATCAATCCTCTCATGCCATATTCTTCACTTACAGAGCGGAATGTCCCATCAATTATTTTTAGCCCCTGAAATTTTATAGAATTTGAAATTCCTTTAACTTCACAGTTTTTGATTAATGAAATGACTTCATAGGGGGATTTTGGTGAGGAACCTGTCATGTTTCTGTAAAACACTCTCATGGCATTAGAAAGACTCCCAGGATCTCCTTTTTTCCTTTTGCTCTTTTTACCAGATTTTGTTTTTTTAGCCAGCTCCCTTTCAAAGCCAGACCATGATGTGAGCGTATCATCAGGTAGAGATTGAGCTATTGCAAATAGAGGATTTTCTTTTATTAGCTTAAGTTCGTTTTTTCTGGAATAATTTATTGCTGTGTCATCTGTAACAGACATTATTTCTGCAATTGAAGAGGGCATTTTATTCTTTATCTGGTAATAATAAATTGCATATTTTTCAAGTATTGCCATTCTGCTTGCTTCTTTGATTCTACGAGATTCCTGAATCTTAAGCACAGGAGATACAAGGTGGCGTATAAATAAATCTGATACATAGATAAATATATCCTCTTTGTCTTTCAGTGATGGATATAATGTTCTTGAGTAGAGATAGTCCTTGGATTCTCCAAGAGATGGATGTCGTCCGAAGTTTGTTTCTATGATAGTTTCGCATGCTCCCTTTGAATTGCTGATAATTATTGTTCCATCTGGCAACACAAAAATAAAGGAGTGAATTTTTCTATAATCAGATGAAAGAATTTTTCCATTGATACCACAGAGTGTTATGTCTTTATCTTCAATTTTATAATTCTCAGCGATTTTTTTTCGAAAGGAGTTTAATACATAGCTAAAAGCCTTGCTATCAGAGGGTCTTATGATGAGAGAAATATCGCTCCCTTCAACTATGAAAGGGTCAGAACCAGTTATGATGAATTCATCAATCGTTGGGGTTAGTTCTTTGAGGAGGTCTCCATCAGGGAAGGCAATTTGTTTCAAGATTTTTTTTCTGGTTAAAAAATCTACAGCATATCCAGATGATAAGTAATTAAATAACTTTAGTTTGCTTTCAAGAAAATTAAGGCATTCCAGTAATTTCCCGGAGTTATTTATGCGGATATAATAAAATTCAGCAGGGACAGATCTATCTGATGCATAGACAATGGCATTTTTGACCTTAACAGGTAATTTAAAGTTGTCGTTTATAGGTGATGGTAAGGATGCTGCAGAGATTTTAAAGCCTTTTTTGTCAGGTATTGTAATTGTCTCCAGTCTACGTGCTTTTCCTAAGTCAATCCATGAAGATAAGGCAGAGAGGGGATCGATTGCTTCGCTTTGAGAATCAAATTTATCTATTTCGTCAAGGAGTTCCTCTGGAGGCAATTCCCTATTTATTGTTTTCTTTTCTTCAAGGAGGGATAGAATTTCATCGCTGTAGCCTAAGAGATCTCCACCCAGTTCTCTCACTGCATTTAGCTTCGAAATGATTTCATTTTTTGGAATGTTATTGTTTTGGCCTGATATATTTTTGCTTCCATAGAATATGAGCAAAAATATACAGGCAAGGCCATAGATTTTTTTATTCATTTATTTCCTGCAACAGAAAGATTTATATCTTAAAAATAGATACCTGCTTTTTTAGTTCCTCTGCCATGCCTGCAAGTGATTCTGCACTGCCTGCCATCTCTTCAGAATTAGCCGCAATTCCCTTACTTACTTTTTTAAATCGTAACATTACAAAAAATTATTTATATGGCAATTATTTTTTTTAATTATGATTCTTAAAGATATATTTTAGTGTAATAAATGCTATCTTCAATATAGCCTTTCTTAGAACGTTCGATATATTGGAGTATTTTATTCTATAAGAGAATTACTAATTAAGTTTTAATTAGAGTTGTAAATAATGTAAATGTTAAAATTTTTATTCATTAAAAATTTTTCTCTTGATTATTTTAAATGCAAATGATTTGCATTTAAAATAATGACAGGAAAGGAGGAAACATGAAGTATTTAAAGTCTTTATTTTCTATAATTTTTTTATTATTCATATTTAGCTGTGGCAGTAAAGATGACTCTCAAAAGAATAAGCTCACAGTCGTTGTCACAATTTTGCCACAAAAATATCTTGTTGATCGCATTAGTGGTGGCAGGGTAAATTGCTTTGTCCTTGTCTGTGAGGGACAGAATCCCCATTCCTATGAGCCAACAGCAAAACAGATAAGTGAAATATCACAGTCCAAAATATGGTTTCTCTCTGGTGTTGATATGGAGATTGCTCTTAAGGATAAGATAGCCTCAATCTCCAGAGGGCTTATGATTGTGGATATAACAGAGGGAGTTAATTTTAGAAGAACAGATGCTCATGAACATGAAGAAGCTGAAAATGAACATCATCATAATTCTACCGATGCTGATAAACATATATGGCTTGGAAGAGAGCCCTTGAAGATTATGTCCAGGAGTATATTGCAAACATTAGTTTCCCTTGACAGTAATTCAAAAGATTTTTATGAAGAAAATTATAAAAAGCTGATAACTGACATTGATTCTGTATTTGAAGAGCTTAAGATAAAATTAGCTCCATTGAAAGGGAGAAAGGTTTTTGTTTATCATCCTGCCTTTGGTTATTTTTGTGATGACTTTGATATAAAGCAGGTTGCTATTGAAACTGGAGGTAAAGAACCTGATGCACGTTCCATTGCTAAGCTTATAAAGCTTGCAAAAGATGAGGGGGCTATTGCATTTTTTGTTCAGAAACAATTCCCATCTCTTGCAGCAAAAAAGATAGCACAATCCATAGGTGCAGAAGTAGTAATGCTTGATCCTCTGTCGTATGATTTAATTGACAATCTTAAGCTTATGGGAGAGGCTTTAGCTAAATATGCTAATAAAGGTAAGTGAGTAGATGGATAGCAAAGACAGATCAGTAGTAGTTCGCTTTTCAGATGTTTCTTTTTCTTATGGTAACATTCCTGTTTTGCAAAATGTTACATTTCACATTCACCATGGGGATTTTGTTGCTCTTGTGGGTCCCAATGGTGCAGGAAAAACTACTGTTTTAAAGTTGCTTCTGGGTATTTACAGACCTCGTAGTGGGGCTATTGTTCTCTTTGAGGATTTTAATGGCAAATATTCTGGAAGAGATGCTATTGGCTATGTTCCTCAGAGTTTTGAACATGACAGAGTTTTTCCTGTAACAGTTCGTGATGTAGTAGCCATGGGACGCCTTAAGAATTTTGCCAGAAAAATAACTTCAGAGGATCAGCAAGCTATTGATGAGGCCATATTAAAGGCTGACATTAAAGATTTAAGTCACAGGCTTTATTCAGAGCTTTCTGGTGGCCAGAGGAGGAGGGTCTTGCTTGCAAGAGCTCTTGCAAGTGATCCCTATTTATTGATTCTGGATGAGCCCTCTGCGAACATGGATGGGGAAAGTGAAAGCAGACTTTACAAGACTCTGTCGGAACTTAAAGGGAAAAGAACGATTATCATAGTAACTCACGATCCAGAATTTGTTTCTCCATTAACTGATTATGTTTTGTGTCTTGGTGAGGGCTTAAAGAATACACAGGCGCGGACAGTTGTTTTGCATAAGACAGAGTTTGTCAGTGATACTACTAAATACAGCCTTTTTAATGGAAAGCTTAGTAGAGTTTTGCATAATGAAAAGATCTCAAACCCCTGTTGCTGTGAGGATAAAAAATGACGGTATTAAATTTTTTTACTGATCCTGCACTGATCTTTTTGCGACATGCTATTATTGCAGGGGTGCTCTCCTCTATTTTATTTGGAATTCTTGGAGCTATTGTAACTGTCAGGCGAATATCTGGACTTGCGGGTGCTATCTCTCACGCTGTCCTTGGGGGTATTGGTTTGTCTATGTTTTTTGCTTCAAAGGGGAAGTTGCTTTTTCTAACTCCTGTTACAGGAGCAGTTTTATTTGCACTAATAGCAGGGATTGTAATTGGAGTTGTCTCCCGGAAGGCAAAACAGAGAGAAGATACAGTCATAAATGCCATATGGGCCATTGGCATGAGCATAGGAGTTCTATTTCTGGCAAAGACCCCTGGCTATGTAGATCCAATGAGTTATCTCTTCGGGAATATACTCTTAATTTCTGAAAGCGATTTAATACTTCTGGCAATTTTAGATGTCATTGTAATTTTTCTTAGCTGGAGATTTTATCCTCAAATAGTAGCAAGCTCCTTTGATGAGGAATTTGCAAGAGTAAGGGGAGTGAATACTGATTTAATTTTTTTTGTGATTCTTGGAATCACTGCAATATCTGTAGTTTTGCTGCAAACTGTTGTTGGTATAGTTATGATAATAGCGATGCTAACACTTCCATCGGGAAGTGCATCCTATATAGCACGCAGTCTGGCAGCTATGATACTTCTGGGTATATTATTCTCATTAGCCTTTATAATGGCGGGAATTTTTGCAAGCTGGCAAACAGATACACCGGCAGGGGCTATGACTGTTGTTATTGCAGGTGGATTTTTTTTATTGTTTTCTGTTGCAAAAAATATATTCAATCGATTAAGAAAATTTCTTTAATAAAATCTTTTCTTTTGCTCCTTAACTATCTTAATAATAGTTGCAATTTTTAACTCTGCACTTTAAAAGGACAAAAATTTTAATTTTTTTAACAAAAAATATCAAAAATGGATTATATTTATATATATAATTAACTTTAAAAATATTAAAAATACAGTGAAAAAATAATGTAGAGGTCCTATGGATAGGTTAAAGGAATTACAACAATGGAGTTATTATGAATTCAATAGAAAGCTCTTTGTTGAGCCATCTTCCAGACATCAGCTTTTAATAGATAAGATTTCGGATGTTGTAAACACCTATAACCCCAGGGTTATTGTTAAGGCAGGATTGGGTAGCGACGATTTGTTGCTAAGGCTTGTTGATATGTTCCAGGGAACTATTTTTCTTGTTGTGGAACCTTCATGGGAGGTTATATCAGATTTTATTCAAAGGCATAAGGATAATGAATATATCAAAAACATAAACTTTGTTAATGGAGATTTCAAGAATTTCCCAATAGATTATTATGCTGCTCATTTGATAATATCCATTGATAATCTTGATGTTCAAGAAACAGCTCCTGTAATTGAAGAATTCAGAAGAGCTTTGCAATTTGATTCTCATTTACTTCTGGCAGGTATTGTCCTTGATGATGATGATATTGATGGGGTTTTTGACGATTTCCTTAGGGGGATTTTCCCATTGCATAATGATTTTTACATTAGAGAAGATCTTAAAACCTTTTTAAATTTGAAAGAGTTTTCTTTTATAAAAGGCAAAGATGAGTTTTTTGAATATTCAATTGATGATATAATTAATCATGTACGTGAATTATATGGCAATCATAATTTTGATGTGGAGCAATTTATTGAAGATAACAAAGGAACTTTTATTGATCTCTATCAGATGAATAATAGAAGGGTAACATTGCCTTATTTTACTGGACTTTTTATGAGGAGAAGAACTCCGTAGACTATGAGGTTTATTTTAAAATTATTCATTGTATATACTCTGCTTTTGATTCCTGTAAGTTTTAGCATGGCTCAGCAGATTACTGAAGTTGAGATTACTGCTCAGACTATACTTGCGCGAGTCGATAGATTTATGCAATATGCTGAAGGTGAGCTTGAGGGAAGATTGAAGCATATTTACCCAGATGGGCGTGCCTTTATAGTTGACTTCAATGGAAAGATTGATAAAAATAATTTTTTATTTACCTTCATAAGTCAGTCAAGAGGTGAGAGCTTAAAGGTTCTTTATAATTTCGGCGGTGAGGATATATGGGTCTATAATATTCATGCTCTAAGGATGTTCCATAAAACTGGAATTGACAAATACGATTCTCTCCTTTCTACTAATTTTTCATTTATAGATCTATCCAATTCTGATTTTCAAACCAATTACAATGCACGTGTAACAGGAACCGTCAAGATCAAAGGAATCGATTGTTATAAACTTTATCTTGAACCGCTATTTCCTGAGAGTATGTATGGTGCTATTACAATGTATGTTTCAGTTGATAAATTTCATCCCTTGCGTATTGACTATCACGATAGGGACAAGGTTATTTTTAAGTTTTTAACTCTTGCAAAGGTTATGGAAAATGGGGGCAAAAGCGTCCCTCTGCGTTACGATATGCTCAATATCAAAGAAGGCACAGTGACTATTTTAACTTTTACAAGATTTGATGAGAGCATAAAATACAAACCTGATATTTTTAGACCAGAGAAATTAGGGGAATAAGTTGCCACAGTTTTTTATTAGCAAAAGAGATATAATTGATGGAAGCGTCAAGATTACAGGTGAGGACTTTCATCATTTATCCAAGGTAAGAAGAATTAAAATTGGTGAAAATATTTTACTTCGCTGTGAAGATGGAAATGCCTTTGATGCTGTTGTTTCAGATGTAGGCAAAGACTGGATAGTTGCAAAAATATATTCAGAGGCTATTTCTTTGCAAAAGAATATACCAGAGATTACCCTTTATCTGGCAATATTGAAATCTGGAAATTTTGATTTTGCTATTCAAAAGGCAGTTGAAATAGGGGTCAGTAAAATTATCCCGCTTATTACAGAGAGAACTGTTGTCCCAAGGGAAAAGGCAGATAATCATAAGCTAACTCGATGGAATAAAATAGCTCTGGAGGCTGCAAAGCAATCATTAAGAAGCTCAATTCCACAGGTCATGTCTCCTGAGTTTTTTATGGATATTATAAAAAGAGATCTCAGTGATTACAGAGTTATCTGTCATCCTGGGGCTACTGTTGATATGAGAGATTTTTTTAAAAATAATCTTAAAGGGTCCATAGCGCTTTTAATCGGGCCGGAGGGTGGATTTTCTCATGAGGAAATACAGTCAGCCCTTGATTGTGGCTGGAGAGCTTTGAATCTTGGACTCACTCACCTGCGGGCAGAGACAGCAGCAATAGTTATTCCATCAATTGTTATCTATGAGTGGAGTTAATCTATGGATGAAAGAATTCTTACAGCTATTGATGCAAATATAAATAGGGCCACAGAGGGACTCAGGGTATGTGAAGATATCTTTCGCTTTATAATACGGGATGAGGTGTCAGAAAAATTTAAAGAACTCAGGCACAGAATTGTTGCATTAATAAAATTTATCCCTCGAAGCGATCTTCTACATAGCCGTGATGTTGAATCTGACTTGCAGAAATTTTTTGACACAGATTCAGAGAAAAATAGGCAGAACATAGGGGATCTCTTTTCTGCAAATATAAAAAGGGCTCAAGAAGCCTTGCGTGTTCTGGAGGAGTTTTCAAAAATGGATTTTCCTGAGCTTTCTATAAAATTTCAGCAGTTGCGTTTTGATGCATATTCTCTTGAAAAAAACTCATATCCATTAATTCAGGCAAGTTGTTGCAAAAAATAATTTTAAATTTACTTTAACTGAAGTGAGCTTAACTATCGTGGATTTGACAAAGCTTATTCAAGAAAGAGATGTTTTAAGATCAAAATGGAAAGCTGTTCGATTTGAAAAGCTGCAGTGGAAGTCTATATTGAAAGAATTGCCTTTAGGGGTGTCAAAAAAAGAAGCTACATTTAAATACAGGCAGTTAAAAAAAGAGCAACGAAAACTTTCCATTCAAATAAAAAACATAGATAAGAATATAAGTAGAGCCTTACATGAAAAGAAAAAAGAATGAAAAAATATTCATGGCCTATGCAGATGCTGATGGCAATGTATATGACTATGATGGGAAAATGCCCGCTTTCAGATATGGTTATAGGTTTGCTGAGGTTAAAAGAGAGGAGCTTATTCCATTACCCTATGGTAGTTATCTATTTTCACTTCCAGATCGCTATCCTGTTACTTTTGCTAATGGAAAATTTATTCCAGTGACAAAAGACTATTTTGGTAAAGCTATAAATGGCGTATCTGCATTTCTTGCCTCAGGCTATTTGAGAACTTTTTTGCCAGCCTTTATAAAAACGAAATCCAATGCAGTTGTCTTGCCTTTGTGGGCATACTGTGGTGTTGTATGTATAGATGGTCAGTTTTATGTTCCTGCCTTGAGGATCGATGATGACCCACGTTCTGATCCTGCTATTCATGAAAATCATAATGAACTTAAAAAAGCAATTAAACATGTCAGGGGAGATCTAAAGGATAATAGGCTTGTTGAACAGCTAAGTATATGTTCTACAGAATACAATTGTTTGTGCGCAAGGAATTTTTTTCTTGGGAGATATGAGTGCCCTGTGCCAACAAGCCCAGCCTGCAATGCTGATTGCCTGGGGTGTTTTTCCTATCAGGATGGTACTTCTGGATTTTGTCAATCTCAATTGAGGCTTGATTTTGCTCCAACTCCAGAAGAAATATCCCAGGTCATTTTAAGGCATTTTAAAAATGTTCCCCATGGAGTGGCAAGTTTTGGTCAGGGATGTGAGGGGGAACCTCTGCTCCGTGGAAAGGATCTTGCCAAAGCTATTTCAATTGTGCGAGAAAAAACTCCTGATGGAACAATTAACTTAAATACAAATGGTTCCAGGCCAGAGATTGTTCAGGAACTCATAGACTGTGGTCTTGATTCCATAAGGGTGAGCATGTGTTCTCCAACAGAAAAATACTATACCCTGTATCATAGGCCTGTTAATTTTAAATATAGTGATGTGCTAAAGACAGTGGAGTTGGCACTTTCAAAGGGGATTTATGTATCCATAAATTTATTTTTTATGCCTGGCTTTACTGATTCCGAAAGCGAGACTGATAGCTTAATGAGCTTTTTAAAAAATTTTCCTGTCAATATGATTCAGACAAGGAATATGAATATAGATCCTGATTATTTTTTTGAGCGAATATCATTTAAAGATCAGGATGCTATAGGTATAAGAAATTTACTTGCCTTAATTAGAAAAGATTTCAAGTTTGTTAAACTGGGATACTATAATCCGTCAATTAGATAAATATGGAGGCTTTATGGCAGATTTAATAAATGATCCTGTGGGCTATGCAAGGGATGTCGTTGGTAAAGATCCAATGGCTCAATTCCTTGGAATAGAAGTAGAAGAGGTTTCCAATGGATATGCACGATGCTCAATAACAATAAAACCAGAATATCTAAATGCAGTCGAAAGAGCTCATGGGGCTATTATATATGCAGTTATGGATCAGGCCTTTGCTGTTGCTTCAAATTCAACAGGAAATGTTGCAGTTTCTTTAAGTGTTACTGTGAATTATATATCTGCTGCCCTTGATGGAGAGAAGATCTTTGCAGAGGCTGTCCCTGTAAGTGCTGGTAAAAAGGTGAGTTTTTGGAAGCTTGAGGTTAGGGGTTTAGAGGATAAAATAATTGCCTCAGGGGAAGGAGTGGCATATCATAAATGAAGAATTTATTCAGACTTAATGAAAAAGATTTAATAAGATGGATGATTTCTTTTTATTGCAAAGAAAATCACCATAGCACAAAAAATCTATGCTTCGATTGTGAAGACTTATTGAAATATGCTCAAGAGAGAATAGAGAAGTGTCCCCATGGTGAAAATAAGCCTGTTTGCTCACAGTGTGAAATTCATTGCTATAGAAAAGATAAGAGAGAAAAAATTAAAGAGGTTATGAGATTTTCAGGACCAGCTGTGATGAGATACAAGCCTTTAGCAGGAATATCTTATATGATAAAAAAATATAAATTCAGAAGATAGAGATTTTTAAAAGCAGGCTAATAAAATGCGATCAGCCTGCTTTTTCATATTATTGTTCGCTTACAAGTCTGTTATTTTCAAAAATTCCGTCAACCCTTGTTTTATCTGGCCATATAATTGAGCCTTTTCCATTGAGTTTGCCCTCTTTCCACTGACCTGTGTATTTAACGCCTTCGGCCCAGGTATAAGTCCCTTCACCATCCATAAGGCCATCTTTCCACTGTCCGGAATATACGTCCCCATTTTTCCATTTATATTCGCCTTTGCCATTTCTCTTATTGTCTTTGAATTCACCAGAGTAGACATCGCCATTTGGATAAGTGTATATGCCCTGGCCACTTTTTTGATTTTCCTGGAATGTGCCTTCATATTTTGCACCACTTGGCCAGAGAATAACTCCCGCGCCCTCAATTTTATTATTTTTGAAGTCGCCGTTATATTCCTCTCCTGTTGGGAATTTAATCTTTCCTTTACCATTGAGGCAGTCACCTTCTACACAGGCTACGCCGCTTCCAAAAGCTTTTACAACAGGGCTATCTTCTTTTTTTTGTTCAGAAGAACAAGCTGCAAAACTAATGGTCACAGAAAGAGCAAAAAGTGATATAATAAATCTCTTTAATTTCATAGAAACCTCCATATTTAAGCAGTTAAAGCTGCTTGAGCCTTTGCCGGTCCAAGATAGACCGGCATTGAAAGAGCTATTCTGTTACCATTTTAATATTGGTATCAGCAGGGATCACGTCAACATATACTTCAAGGATCGCTGTGGAACTTATATTACCAACTGCATCCTTTGCAATGGCTTCGATTTTGTGCATACCATTTGTGTTGAATATAATCTCGCCAGTATATAGAATATAATCGCTCTTGTTATCTATTCTGTAGTATATAGATTTTACTCCAGACTCACTGTCTTGGGCAGTTATTGAGTATTTGAAATCTTTTGATGCAACAAGGAGGTTATCCTTTTTGAAGAATTCTTTATCTGCCTTGATCTCAACAACAGGAGCAGTTTTATCAACTGTTATCTTGATGTCATCCATGCTTTCTGCAAGGAGATTGCCATTTTCATCAAGAATCTTTGTTTTGTATTTTTTTGTGAGGTTGCCAACTTTATCTTCAGCAGCTATGTCTATTTTAACAGGCTCAAGAGAGTTGATGGTAAAGGGTTTAACATAAGCCTTATGCTCTTCCCCTGCAACTGCATAGGTAATCCCTGCAACACCGGAAATATTGTCCTTGGCACTTATTGAGTAGTTATAGCTAAATTTATCAGAGGCATATATTGTATCCCCTGTTTTTGAAAATGGAGCAGTAACAACAAGAGTTACCTCTGGAGCGGTTTTATCTACTATAACATTTAGGCTTCTCTGCATCTCTTTATTGCCCATTTTGTCAACGCTGTAATAGTAAATTACATGGGGACCCTCTTCAGATAGAGTAAAGGGGGAAGCATATTTTTGTTCCTCTGCAGCATCAATCTTATAGAATTTTGAATCTGGCATTATATTGTCTACATCAAAGAGCTCAAAGCGAACTTTATCATTTACATAAGTATTATAACCGTCTGTAAATGTTTTTGGCTTGCCCTTGAGAATCTGAATTTCTTGCTTTTCGTAAACTTTTTCAGCATGCTCTGTTGCTGTATCTTCTTTAAGCAAGTGTTCTGTTGAATTTGTTTCTACATCAGATTTTGTTGATGTGTCTGTTGTAGTTGCTTTTACATCAGAGCTTTTATCAGCATTAACATCCTGCGAATGCAAACTTGTAGACCAAATAACAGATAGGCAAAATAATGTACACATAATAAGAGAAAACTTTTTCATTAAATAAACCTCCGAATTTATAAGTTAAAAGATTCTGTGATATGCCGATTAAGGCGCTAAAGGTATAAAATTTTCTCCCCTTAGAGAAAATGAACCTTATATTGTTTATTTTAAAAAATAAATAAGAATAAATCAATAAAAATTAAAATAATTCATAAAAAAAATCTGACATAATGTAAATTAAAGCACATCAGTGTTTTTAATTTTTTTCTAAATAAGGTGTTGACAATTAATGACAATAAAATATTCTATACCGAACGGTCGGTTTATTATGAGAAATGGCAATTTAACAAAACATAAGGTAATTACAGAGGCTCTCTTAGTTTTTCATGAAAAAGGCTATCATAGCACAAGCATGCAGGATATTGTCCATAGGTGTGGAGTTGCCAAGGGTAATCTTTACTTTCATTTTACTTCCAAAGAAGACCTTGCAATGAAAAGTCTCAGGGAAGGGCTCAAGCTTTATGGAGCTTATATAGCAGAGAGAACAGATAAGAGTTCTGCAAAAAATGAAATAATTTCTGTAATAAAAGCTGTTGTTTCTTATCATAGTGAAAACGGTATTCATAGGGGATGCTTATTTGGTAATATGGCGCTTGAGCTGGGCAATAGTCATGGTGCGATTTCATCTTTTTTACAAAAGATTTTTACAAGATGGCAATTTTATTTAAGTTCACTATTTATGGAGGCCAAAACAAAAGGTGAGATTAGATCATCATTGTCTGCAGAAAATTTTTCTCTTATCGTAATTACTCAACTGGAAGGTGCAATAATGCTTTCAAAGCTATATAATTCTATTGATCCTTTAAGTGAGGCTGCTCGCTTGCTCATATCACTCCTTGAGGAGCAATAGATCCTTTTAAAAGTTTTAAAGAATTTTTATTAATTTACAGAGAGGGGGCTGTATAATGATAACAAAGGAAGAGGTTAAGCAAAGGGCTCTGGAGATCGGTTTTGCTGATGCAGGTTTTGCGCAGTCCACTCCATTTGAATCACAGAGGGAATTTTTGACCAATGACTATTATGGGTGGACACAATCTGTAGGCATTGATTTATGGAAGGGATTGGATCCTCAGAATATCTTTCCTGATAGCCGTTCTATCATTGTTTTGCTTTACTCTTATTTTGAGAGCTCAATTCCGCCTCTGTTGCAAAAGTATTATGGTAGGTGTTATCTTAATGATGATAGAGTGACTCGTGATGGCTTATTTACTCTCGTTAAAAAATTTAGAGACTTTCTTAAGAGCAATGGAATAAACTCAAAAGTTGCAAATTATATGCCAGATAAACTTGCTGCCATGAGAGCTGGAGTTGGCACCTCTGGAAAAAATACTCTCTTATATGCCAGGAGTGCTGCGGGGGGCAGTTCCTTTGTCTTTCCAGTTGTTGTTCTTGTGGACTATGATTTTTCTCCAGATGCTCCATCTATTGAAAGCGGATGCCCCTCATGGTGCCGTAATGCCTGCATAGCAGCATGCCCAACAAAGGCATTGCTTGGCAATGGTAAAATCAATCCTCAACGGTGTATTTCTTATTTAACTTATTATGGTGAAGGGGTAACTCCACTGGAACTTCGTGAACCTATGGGGCTTTACATATATGGATGTGATAGATGTCAGAATGTCTGTCCACGAAATACTTCATGGCTTTATGAACGAAAAGATTCCACAGAGAGATTTATTTCAATGGAAGAGGATTTTATGCCAGAAAAGATTCTGCTTATGGACAGGGAATATTTTCAGACAAAAATTTGGCCATATATGTTTTATATGTCTTTCAATGATGTCTGGAGATGGCGGATGAATGCTGCACGTGCTATGGGTAATTCAAGGGATGAAAGGTTTATCCCATACCTTGAAAAGGCTCTTGAAAATTTTGATGATGAAAGAGTAAGGATAATGTGTATCTGGGCGCTTGGAAGGATTGGAGGCAGTAGTGCTTTAAAAATATTGGAAAATATAAGGCTTCAAAATACAAATGCTGATCTTGCGGAGGAGATTAATCTTGCCATGGAAAACTGCAATTCATGAGGCTATTTGCTGGGAGTAACAGGTATTTGAATTTCCATATCTGTTTTAATTGAAATTATATAGTAGTGAGGTAATTTTTGGAAGGTTGTCCATCTTATTCTATAGAGTCCATTTTCTATTTTTGTGAGAGGATCATTTTTATTGCTACAGATCGTAAGAGGTGTAAAGATCTCCCATTCTTTGTTAAAGTTTTTACCCAGTTGTATCCAGTATGTTTTGCTTTTTGGAAAGTATTCTGGCTGGAATTTTTTTTCTACAATAAAATATACCTTTTGTGGAAACTTTTCCAAAGGAAAACTTTTTTGTAAATATATGCCTTCAATATCAATGTTGAAACAGTCACTTGTTCCTTTTAACTCAAATATGAGTTCATAGGTCTTTCCTCCATCAATTGTATCCAGTGACAGAGTTGTATAGTCAGTTGAGTTGGCGTATGTATAGACTGATTGTTTTTTTTCTTTTATATTCCCTGTATTACAACCAGATGCGAATAAAAAAATAAATGTTGTTAGACATGTTAAGAATTTAATCATCTCTTTCCCGAACTCTCAAGTATAATTAGAGATTTTTTTGTTGAAAAAATCAATCCATTTAAAAAAATTTACTCATATTTTTACTGGAGGATTTATGAGTTTTGCAATTTTGATTTTAATCTTCTTTTTATTGTATGCGACATTATCAAAATATGATTCTCTCCTTCGTGTTATTTATATGACTATGATTGTTTTTGCTCTGACTTTTGCCTTTATTGCCTATGGTATTTTTAAGCTTCAATATTCTGAAAGCTTTTCTCTCCTTGATACAAATATCAATTTAATTGCATTTTTGCATATTTCTGCTGCCTGGCTTTTGGCAGATCTGATTGTTCTGTCAAAAATAATAAAAAACTATAGAACTTATGTTGAGGTAAACTCAAACTTCAACCAATCTGAACAGGCACAGGAATAAAGGTTAATATAAATATAATCATACAAAGCCATCCTGTAATTTTCTCTTTTAAGGAGAGAGGAACCTGTCTTACTGGAGGATGGGCTACCATAAGAAGGAAGAGAGTCATAAATACCCACACAGCCCATCCTGGCCATATAAAAGAAAGAGCTACCAGGGCAAAAAGACAGATCCACCCAGCATAACGCTGTTTTTTGCCAATTAATGAGTAGAGTATATGTCCACCATCCAGTTGTCCGAGGGGCATTAGATTTAGACTCGTGATTAAAAATCCAATCCACCCAGCCCATGCAATTGGATGTAAAAATAAATCAAGCCCTGGCTGTATCTCCCCATGAATGAGATGCACTATTGCAGAGAAAAGTATAGAATCACCAAGCTGAATATAAATACCATCTCCTGTTGGTATTTGCTTTACTTCGGAGAGATATACTCCAATTAAAGATGCAAATAAACTCACAATGAATCCAGGCAGTGGCCCCATTGAGCCAATATAAAACAAAGCCTTTGTGTGGGGAATTGGCGATTTTGTTTTTATTATAGCCCCCATTGTGCCTATAATTGATGGAAATGGTATAAAAAAGGGAAGGGTAGATTTAACATTAAATCTTCTGGCAGCAAAGAAATGGCCAAATTCATGAAACAGTAATATTGTCATTAAAGTAATGGAATAGGGCAATCCATTTATAATTATGTCTGTTGTTGTATCTCCATAAGAAGGAGCAAAAAGTGTAGTTGTAGCAAAAGTTACAATAAAGAGGAGTAAGTTGAGTTTCCATTTGAGTTTATATTCTTCAACGATCGGATATTCGATGATTGAGTTGTCATGTAATCTTTCGTAATGATGGGGTATCCCATTATTTAGCCTGTATAGGTATAGCTTTCCCATCAGTTTAAATTTTTTTAGACTCATATATTCTCTCAGATTAAAAAATATTTTAATTTCATTTCATGTGTTTAGATTCATTACCAAGGTATTTTTTGTAAAGCAATATCTTTTTTGAGAGATATTCTCTGGAGAAATCGTTTTCCCATATAACTTTTTCTGACAGAGCCTTATTATAGAGAGAAAGTAGACTTTGAGCATTTCTTCTTAAGGAAATATTATATTTTTCTATAAGAGATATATTGGTTACATATAAATTCCCTCTGTATATGGAGAGGAATTTTCTTCCATCAGGAGAGAAGTTTATCTCTTCACCTTCTATTCCTGTATAAAGAACTTGTTTTGACTGTAAGTCCATTATAACAATCATTTGATTATCAAGTCCAGCAAGAAGACCTCTTTGTTCAAAAAACTTTATATCGGGATTCATGGTATCAGTTATTAGAGATATGGTGCTATTTTTATTTATGTCATATAACTTAATGGAATAGTCACCTGGTGCTCCGGATCTATATATAAAGGAATCATTGCCAATCCAGAAGATGTCTTTATTTGATGTCAATCCTTTTAGAGGTTGAACTCTTGAAGAGGATAGGAGTTTTGCGTTGTAATCTCCACCACTGCCGCATGAGATTATTTTTTTACTTTTATCTGGGGAGAGATTTAACAAAACAGGATTATCACTGCAACTTAGATCCTCATAGGATTTTTTATCAAGAATTTTTATATTTGTTTCTGCAAAGGGATCATATTTGTAGATACCATCTTTTTTAGCTATTACTATGCTACGTGAATCACCTGAGAGATTGTAATTTTGAAAGAGACTAAAAGACACAGCCTCTTTCACCTCTGAAGTTTTTGAGTCAATAAATATATCTTTTGATACAGAAGAACCTTCATCACTTATAAAGATGTATTTGATAGCAAGCAAGCCAGTATTGATCTTGAAATCAGAAAAGGTGACTGTGCCATTAAATCTGTAGAGCAATTTTTTCTTTCCAGAATTCTTGTTGAAAATATAAATTGAGTTTTGATTGGCAAGCTCTTTGATATAAAGAATTTCTTCACCAGAAATCCAGCAGCCATATATTGCACTGCTATCAATCAGTATTGATGATATATCTTTATAATTTTTTTCCTTAACACTTGATATTTGGCTGTATAAAGTTGAATCTTTTTTTAAATAGATCCCATCTAAATCAATATCCCTCGCCTGTAGAGGGATATTGATTGCTGTTATCAAAAAAGCTATTATGGTAAATCTGTTTTTCATTAAGAGATTATTTGTTCTCCTTTACTTCTTCTTTTTTTATCTGCCCCTCTTTGGCCTTTTTTTCTTCCTCAAGTATTTTTTTGTATGATATCCGTTTCTTGGGTTTTGGTGGTATGACAAATTTTTGTCCAGGGAATATGAGATCTGGATCTTTTATCTGATTTTTGTTAGCAATGTATATTGCAGGCCACAGAGATGCGTCATTATAGACCTTTTGAGATATTCTCCATAGGCAATCTGTATTTTTCTTTCTCCATTGAACTACATATATTCTTTCACCAGAAGTTTTTTTCTCTTCTTTTACTTCTACTTCTGTTTGAACTTCTTTTTTATCTTCTGTTGCTCTGGCAATTTCAGACTCTTGCTTTTCCTGCTCTGCTTTGACTTTTGCCTCAGCTATATCTTTTTCTATGGAGCTTAAAACTGTAATGATAATGGATTCTGCCTCCTCCAGGTTGGCCTTTGCCTTTTCAAATTGTTGATTTTTTGATTCTTCCTTACCATTTGCTATCAGTGCTTTCGATTTTTCTATCAAGTCTCCATATTTATTTTGGGAATCCTTTTCTTCTGCATCTTTAAGCATACTTTCCACTCTTGCAATATCTGCCGCAAGAGAGCTCTCTTTTAGTTTTATCTTTCCATCCTCAAGTAATCTAACTGCTTCTTTAATCTTAATCTTTGCATCTTCTATATTATTCTTCTCCAGAGCGCTTTCTGCAGAATTTAGTTTTAGCACTGCATTATCGGCAATGTCTTTTACATTCTGATCATTCTCAGCGGATAATTTTGTAATCTCTGGACGAAGGGAATCTATTTCTGCCTGTAGTTTGCTTTTTGTTATTATAAGATCTGCTGAATCAAGCTCAGATGAGGCATTTGCTATTTCATCCACAGCACTTTTGAGATTGTTTGCCTTTAGGCTATCATTTGCTGCAATTATAGATTTAAGGGCATAACCTAAATTTTCATTTGCTGCATTAGCATACTCATCCTTGCTTAAGGCTCCATGTCTATTTTTGAGATTTTGAATGTCAGATGAAATTCTGTCTGAATTGGAAAGGGATTCATTTTTAGCTGCAATTGCAAGAGCTAAAGCCTTATCTGCAGTTGCCGCTGCCTGGCGGAATTGTTCTTGAGCAAAAAGCTCTTGTGCCTCAGTGATGAGAGAACCACTCTGGTTAAACTTTTCTGGAGAAAATTTTTCTCCATAGGCTTCTTCTGCCAGTTGGTATTCCTTCTCTGCAGCTTTTATGTGTGCATCTGCATATAATGGAAGAGATTTTTTTTCAGCCTCTAAAGCTTTTGCAAGGGACTCCTCTGCCTTTGCCTTTGCTTCATCTACTTTTTCCTTCGCAAGGAGATCGTGGCTTTGCAAAAGTAGTTCATGGGCCGCTTTGATCTCATCAGGACTATATTTTTCTGCATCTACTTCCTTTGCCTGTTCTATTGCATTCTTTGCAGATACTATTTCTTTAATAGGAACCTTTAGTTCGCAGGCTGTAATTAACCATGACAGTAGAGCTATTGCTATAATTATGGCATTTTTTGGTCTGTATAAGTAATTTGATTTCATAATGACCTCTTTATGGATTATTTTATTCATCCCTGTAGTAAAAAATAATCACTTTGAGGCTTAAGTCAAGGAATTAATTGCTGCCATTGATATAATGGCTATATAAATAAAAAAATATTGACAAAACAGTGGTAGGATTAAATTTTCAATTTGTCAAAAACAGATCATAATCATTTCAACGAAGCTTTTGTTCAGTTTTTATAAATACCACAATATCCATGAATTGATTTATGAGCTGTTAATCATAATTTGTTAAGAGTAAAAAGAGGATAAAATGGACTATTCAAAAACAGTGAATCTCCCATCGACAGATTTCCCTATGAAGGCAAACTTGCCACAGAAAGAACCAGCTATAGTGAAAAAATGGGAAGAAGGTAAGATTTATCAAAAAATTCAGGAATCACGGAAAGATGCTGAATCGTATATTCTCCACGATGGTCCTCCTTATGCAAATGGCCATATTCATCTTGGTCATGCTCTTAACAAAATTCTTAAGGATATCATTGTTAAGCATAAAACAATGATGGGTTTTAAAGCCCCCTATGTTCCAGGATGGGATTGCCATGGCCTTCCTATTGAACTTAATGTTACAAAGGAACTTGGTCCCAAAGCCAGGACAATGGATAAAGTTGAGATCAGGAAAAAATGTCGTGACTATGCAGAAAATTTTATAAAAATCCAGATGGAAGAATTTAAAAGGCTTGGGGTCTTAGGGGATTATGATAATCCTTATAAAACTATGTCTTTTGAATATGAATCAAAAATTGTTGAAATCTTTGGAAAGATTCTCCAGGAAGGCTACATATATAAACACAGAAAACCAATTTACTGGTGCCCAACATGTGTCACCGCTCTTGCAGAAGCAGAAGTGGAATATGATAATCACACATCTTCATCTATATATGTGAAGTTTAAGGTCTCCAGAGATAGCTATTCCTTTATTACTGATTCCGATCCTCTCTTTGTTGTAATATGGACAACAACTCCATGGACATTGCCAGCTAATTTAGGGGTGTGCTTTCATCCTGATTTTGAATACGGTGCTTATAAATATGATAATGAGTGGTATATTCTTGCTTCTGGTCTTATTGAGCAATTTGAGTCTGTTACCGGTAAAAATCATAGCGCAAAGATATCTCTTGATATATCACAGATTAAATCACTTAAGGTGAATCATCCTTTTATTGAAAGAGAATCTAAGGTTATTTTTGGAAGTCACGTTACACTTGAACAGGGGACAGGTATTGTCCATACTGCTCCTGGTCATGGCCAGGAGGATTATATTGTGGGACTTGAATATGGTCTCGATGTATTTTGTCCTGTTAATGATGAAGGCAAGTTTACAAGTGATTTTCCTCTTATGGAGGGAGTTCATGTCTTTGATGCAAATCCAGAGATAGTAAAGCTTCTTGATTCAAAGGGAATGTTAATAAAGAGCGGATCAGTTGAGCATTCATATCCCCATTGCTGGAGATGTAAAAAGCCTCTCATTTATAGAGCTACAGAGCAATGGTTTTTTAGTATGGATCACAACAATCTTAGGCAAAAGGGGCTTCGTTCAGTTGACGAGACTCAATGGGTGCCAGCCTGGGGTGAAATTCGCTTCAGGAGCATGGTAGAGACAAGACCAGATTGGTGTCTGTCACGTCAGAGATCCTGGGGTGTGCCAATTCCTTCTTTCCGTTGTGCACAATGTGGCAAAAATCTTATGAGTGGCAGGAGTGTCCAGTTTTTTGCTGAGCTTTCAAAGACTGAGGGTCTTGATATATGGTATACAAAGGATATAAAAGAGCTTATCCCTTCTGATACTGCCTGTTCTTGCGGAAGTAAGGATTTTATAAAGGAATTTGATATTCTTGATGTGTGGTTTGACTCAGGTGTATCTCATTATGCTGTTCTTGATGTATGGCCAGGGCATAGATGGCCTGCTGATATGTATCTTGAGGGCAGTGATCAGCATAGAGGATGGTTTCAGTCCTCACTGTGGCCAGCTCTTGCATTAAGAGAAAAAGCTCCTTTCAAGACTGTTCTTACACATGGATTTGTCCTTGATGAAAATGGTAAGGCAATGAGCAAATCCCTTGGAAATGTAATTCCTCCTCAAAAGATAATAGATCAATTTGGAGCAGACATTTTGAGAATGTGGGTATCATCGGAGGATTACAGAAATGACCTCAGAATTGGTATGACCATGATGAATCAGGTTGCTGATTCTTATAGAAAAATCAGGAATTCCTTTAAATATATAATAGGCAATATTGCTGACTTTTCAAAAGAGAAGATGGTTCCTTATGAAGAGCTGAGCGACATTGACAGGTGGATTCTCCATGAGCTTTATTTTTTATCTGAAGAAGTTATAAGTCATTATGAAAAATTTGAATTCCATCTTGTTTATAGAAAGATTTTGAATTTTTGCGCTGTGGAACTTTCTTCTATTTATTTTGATGTTTCAAAGGATATACTATATGTGGAGCACAGGGATTCAAAAATTCGCAGAGCAAATCTCACTACTTTAAGCGAGATATTTCATACCCTTGTGAGACTTGTAGCTCCAGTGCTTGCCTTTACTACTGAAGAGATATGGTCTTTCATGGGTTATGATGGTTCAGTTCATATGGAGAGGTATTATACTCTACCCAAAAAATATAATAATAAAGAAGTTTATGATAGAGTAAATAAGGTAGCAGATATAAAGCGTGATGTGTTGAAGGCTTTGGAGGATCTTAGAAGAGATAAGATAATCAAATCTTCCTTAGAGGCAGATGTGACAATATATCCAAAGGATAACTCCCTCAAAGAAATAATGTTGTCCATGGGAGATGACCTGAGGAGATTTTTGCAGGTGGCCAAAATTATTTATGCAGACAACAGCGACAATCTTAAGGAATATGATCACTGCTTTATTAAGGCTCAAAGGAGCAGTGGCTTAAAATGCGTAAGATGCTGGAATTTCTTTGAAAAATTAGGCAGTGATCCTCAGCATCCTGAATTGTGTGATAGATGCACTACTGTTGTGAAAACACTGGAAGGATAATCATGAGAAAGCATATACTAACTATTTTGACAATAATAATCGCCTTTGTGTTAGACTTTGTAACAAAGTCCCTCGCTTTGAAAAAGCTGGGGTATTTCAATAAAGTAGATTTTTTTGGTGGATTTGTTAGGTTTGATCTCACCTTTAATCAAGGTGGGGTCTTTGGAATAATGCAGGGATACAAAACCTTTTTTCTTGTGATTTCAATCTGTGTTTTGTTGATTATGATTGCATATTATCTTTATGAGAAGAATATGCCGGCCCCTTTTAGTTTTGCCATGGGATTGATTATTGCAGGAGCTCTTGGTAATATTACAGATCGCCTTATACCTGGAAGGATTGGAGTGGTAGACTTTATCTCTATTGGGGTAGATGGCGTTTACAGGTGGCCAACCTTTAATGTAGCTGATATGGTGATAATCCTTGGTGCTTTTATACTTGCAATTGTTGTATATAAAGAAGAAAAACAAAAAACAAAAGGGGAGGAGGGATAAATGTCTTCCCCTTTTTTGGCTACTTAAATAGATTGCAACTTAATAGATATCTTTAATTTCAATATTTCCACCTGCAACTACTGAATCATTATTTAAAATTTCTACAGAGTATTTTCCTTCGTTGTAGAATTGAAGAGTTGTAGTAGCAGTTGTTTTTTCTCTATCAACAGGAATAGTAATTTTTTTTTCATGCTTGTTTTTTTCTGAGTCTGATTGTTTTACTATTACAGTGAGGCTGTCGTTGCCAAAGGGTTCTTTGGTCTTTATAACAGCAGTGAGATCTCCTGTTGTAAAAACTTTACCGCAGTTTACACCTTCACCTTCAGGGGTTACACCCTCACAAAATAGCAGACCTTCCTTTTTGGAACATCCTGAGAGCATAAAACTTACAAAGAATAACAGTAAAAGTTTTTTCAAATTTTGCCTCCTTACAATAAGGTCCCCTGAAGCTCTTCACCTTCTTCAAGCTCTCCAGTTTCTTGTTTAACTGCAACTTTTTTGGATTTTACTTTTCCATCTTCTCCTTTCTGGAGAATTTCTATTTTTCTTTCTGCCTCTTCCAGTTTTTCATGGCAAAATTTGGCCAAAGCCATCCCCCTTTCAAATTCTTTTATGGATTCATCAAGTCCAAGAGTTCCAGATTCAAGCTTAAGAGCTATTGTTTCAAGCTCGTCCATTGCATCTTCAAAGGTCATAGCAGAATTCTTTTTTTTAGCTTCCATTAAATGTCCTCATAAATTTTTGTAATATCAGCAGATATTTTTCCGTCAACGAATTTAATATCCAAGGATTGCCCTAATTTCAGATTTTTTTTGCTTTTTATAATGTTATTGTTTTTGTCCAGAACAACAGCAAATCCTCGAGCCATCACAGACATGGGGGATAGATTGTTGATCTTCTGTATTTTAAGTTGAAATTTATGTTTGAGATCCGTGATGATTTTCTTCTCAAGGTGAGATATGTTTGCTATAGATAAAAGCCTTTGCCTCTGTGATGAAATTTTTTTGTTTATATGCATTAACATTTGTTTTTCCAGATCATTGAGGAGTAGCTCTCTATAATTTATTATCTCTTCTGGATTTTTGAAAATCTTTCGGCTTTCGATATTATTTAGCCTGGTTTTTTCTTTATTGATATTATTTATAAGTGTAGTCAATATTTTATTACTTATGTAGTCCACTTCATCCAGGAGTTCCTTTTTTACTGGAACTGCTATTTCTGCAGCAGCGGATGGGGTCGATGCTGCAGCATCTGCTGCATGATCGCACAGTGGGTGATCTATTTCATGACCAACTGCAGATATGATTGGCACTCTTGAGTTAGCAAAGGCTCTTACAACTTCCTCTTCATTGAAAACAAATAAGTCCTCAAAGGAACCCCCACCTCTTCCTGCAATTATTACATCAATTTGATATTTGGGATTGTTTAATTCCTCTATGGCTTTCACTATAGACATAGCAGCATCGTCCCCTTGAACCTTTGCAGGAGCAATTATTATTTCGAGGTTTGGGAATCTTCGAAGTGAAACCTTTAGTATATCTCGAACAGCTGCCCCTGTTGGTGAGGTTACAATACCTATTCTTTTTGGTAAAAAAGGTAGGGGCTTTTTTTTATTGGAGTCAAAAATTCCTTCAGACCCAAGTTTGATTTTTAGCTGTTCAATTCTCTTTTGAAGTTCACCTATGCCATCAAGGCGCAGTGCCATTACGTTAAACTGATAGGTGCCTCTTTTTTCAAAAACAGTAATGTTTCCAAAGGTAATAACGCTCATGCCTTCTTCAAGTTTAAATTTTAAGCCTTTGTTTGCATATCTGAAAAATGTTGCTGATATTGTTGAATCATCATCTTTCAAAGAAAAGTATATATGACCTGATGAATGATATGTAAGATTATAGATTTCTCCTTTTACATATATATTATTTAAATATGGGCTTGTTTCAACTTCTTTCTTTATGAGTTTGTTTAACTCGGTTACAGATAAAAAACTATTATTTGTTTCCATAAAGGCAATTGCTAATCCTGAGCATTTATGATCTTAAGCATTTCATTGTGAATGTGACCATTTGATGCAAGTATTTCTGGAAAGTTTGGATCAAAGGGATCTCCATTGTATTTAGTTACTCTCCCTCCGGCCTCTGTAACAATAAGGCTACCTGCAGCAGTATCCCAGGGATGGAGCATTGGCTCCCAGTAACCATCAATTCTTCCACATGCAAGATAGCAAAGATCAAGGGCTGCAGAGCCTAATCTTCGTATGCACTGAATCTTAGGCAAGAATTTATTAAATTGCCTGAGATTATTTTTATTCATATCATCTTTTGCATAAGGAAATCCTGTAGAAAGGAGAGCATATCCTATGTCAGAGGTATTTGAAACATGAATTTTTTCTTCATTGCAAAAGGAACCCTTACCAAGGGAAGCAGAGAATATTTCATCATGGAAAGGGTCGCAGACAACTCCACTTATGATTGAGTTTTCTTTTTTAGACCATAAGCCAATTGATACGCAGAAGAATGGAATTCCATGGGCAAAGTTATTTGTTGCATCCAGTGGATCAACATACCATTTAAACTCATCTCCAGATATATAGGAACCGCCTTCTTCAGCAATTATTGAGTGATCTGGAAATTCTTTTTTTATAATAGAAGTTATAAATTCTTCAGATTTGCGGTCAATATCTGTTACCATGTCAGTTCGACTTTTATAGCTTACCACTGTGGTTTTTGATCTAAAGCCTGACATCAATATTTTACCCGCCTCTCTGCATAGCCATACAGAAAAGTCGGTAAAGTTTTTTTTATAGTTCATTGTCAAATCTCTCTTGAGAAAGTTCCTTCCTTGAGAATAGATTTCATTTCTTCAGTCAATTCCTCAATCTCTTTTTTTAAAATTTCAAATTTTTTTACTACATCATGGAACTCGCCATTTTTCCCTGCGTTTTCAAGCTCAAAAGCAGCATCGTATGCTCTCTTTGCAGAAAAATTTGCCACAGCCCCTTTGAGCGTATGGGCGGTTTTTCGTAATTCTTCAGAATTTTTACTATCGATTGAGTTTTCTATTTTTTTTAGAATAGATATAGAATCGACAAAAAATAGCTCAGCAAGTTCTGTGAAGAGTTGAAAATCTTTATCCAGTCGATCAATTAGTTCCTTTCGGTTTATTATTTCATTATTTGCCATAGCCTTAAACTCCAATGAGCATAGTTTTCACTTTTAAAAATAATAATATATTTTAATAAGGTCAAGAGAAGATGTTTTATCAAAAGAAAATATACATGTTATCACAAAAAAAAGATTCAAATACAAAAAAATTACCATCATAAAAGGTAAGAGATGATATTAGTTCTTTTACCCTTTCTATCTCACCTTCAGGGAGCTTTAGCTGAAATAGTATCTGTTTTGTTTCTTCATCAATGGAACGAAATTTATGGAGTCGTCTTTCCTGAATTTCTTTTATAGCATACCTGGCCTCAGCGCTTTTGAGTATGACAGTTATTTCCATGTTGAGATCTCTATCCTCTTCTGGGGCGAGCTCTTTTCTTATCAAGCCAGATAAGGTTTTCATCCTTGCAGAGTTTCGGACAATGATAATTTTTTTTGAAGCACTGTTTTTCATCAATAGAATAGATTTTTTTATGTCATCCATAGGATAAAGTGAATGGATACAAATCGCAGCATCGTGTTTATTTATATATGAGCAGTTTTCCCACCTGTCATTTATAATAGATAGCTTTGGGGATTGAAGATCTGAGGCTTTATTCAGGAGAATTTCAGTCATAGCCTTAGATGGTTCAATTGCTGTTACGTTATGGCCTCTTTGCAATAGTGGAATTGTAAAAAAACCAGAACCTGCACCTATATCAATAACTGAAGGGTAGTTTTCTAATTCTGCTAAAACAGGATCAAGAAGTTTGCCTGGATATCCGGATTTACTCTGCTCCTGGTCGTAAAATTTTGCAAAAACTGGGTCATCAAATCGCATAAAAACCTTAAAAAAATAAAAAAAATTATAAAAAAATACTTGAAAAAAATGGTAACAAAAAGAGTTTTGTCTTATCGTATATGAAAAGATGATTTTTTCATAAATGACCTCCTTTTAAAACCGCATATTCCCCGCAAAGATGTTTTGCGGGGTTTTCTTTTATATTTTATGGAGGGATTTGTATATTTTTTTTGTCTCTCTTTGAAATTGGCTTTAAAATAGCATCAGGTTAAATTTTTGCAATTATATTTTTATAATCCAAAATAATTTTGACAAATAAAACTCATTAATTTATAATGCTTATGGTTTTATATTTACAATAATGTCTTGCTGTTTTGACATTAACTTGTCGCCGGCGGAGGTTTTGTAAATTAAACGTAACAAATTTTTAAGGAGTTTTTTTTATGCCAAGCGGTGTAGTAAAATGGTTCAATGAAAAAAAAGGTTTTGGCTTCATCTCAAAGGATGATGGCGGGGATATTTTTGTCCATTATACAGGAATATCTGGTGATGGTTTTAAAAGTCTCCGTGAAGGTGACAAGGTAAATTTCCAGATAGAAGATTCTGACAAGGGCCAAAGAGCCGTTGCTGTGCGTGTGATATAGGTAATTTCATTTGGACCTCCTAACAAAAGGCATCCGCATGTGGATGCCTTTTTTGATCAAGTCATATTCTTAAGCATTGCTGTGGCCTCCAGGATAAGGATTAACTCCTAAATTTTAGCTTAATAATAATTGACCAGTAATGAAATAATTGTAAAAATTATTTTTTTGTAGACGCAAAAGCTATTTAGCTATAAATTAAAATAATAAAAAGTCTAAGTTTTGGTTTTATTCGGTCAAGTCCAATTTAGTGTGTAATCCTACCAGAAACATAAAAATTATTTACTACTCCAGTGACTTTTCTTATTCCATCGTTCATTCTGCTCCTGAAATATTCCTGTCATCAACGCATATACACTATGCTCGTTTTCAATCACATTATCCATCACCTTTGTCCTCCTCCTCACTTCTCGTATTACTCGCTCAATCAAATTTGTGTTCCGTATTGTTTTCCTATGCTTTATAGGAAATGCAAAATATCTAAAAAGATGTTCTTTATCTTCCACTAAACATTTAATAGCTTTCGGCGCTTTTGCACTATATTCAACACATATCTCTTTAAGAAATTCTTCGGCTTCAAGCCTCGTTGTACTGTTCCATAATCGATGCAATTTGGCCTTCAGTTCTTCTTTCATATTCTTAGGACATTTCTTCAGTATATTTTCCGTCTTATGTACTGTACACCGTTGTAATTTCTCTCCACCAAAGATTGTCATAATGGAATGAAATTGACCTGTTTATCCAGGCAATGTACTCCTGGACTAATTGTTTTACTGCTCGACTTACACTACTTTTCGATACTCCAGG